>NZ_WXYH01000376.1:0-36128 GCF_009872365.1 Rhodococcus sp. T7 | reverse complement strand
GACCGCCACCACCTTTTCGTCGGCACCTTCGGGCACGCCGCGGACGGAAACCTCCACCCCACGATCGTGTTCGACGCAGCTGACCCCGACGCCTCCGACCGCGCCTACCGCGCCTTCGACGAAATGGTCACCCGGTGCTTGGCGCTGGGCGGATCGATCACGGGGGAGCACGGCGTCGGTGATCTCAAACGCAGCTACCTCGAAACGATGGTAGGCACGCACGAGCGAGGTTTGATGCGTCAGATCAAGGCCGCGTTCGACACCGCCGGGATACTCAATCCAGGGCGCGCGATATGACTGCCACCCAAGCTCCCGGCATGGACCTGTACCCGTCCCGATCGCGGATCGCGATATCCACGCAGTCGTCGCCCGATGCAGTTCAAGCCTGCGCACATATCGATCCAGTAGTCCTCCCGTCGGCCCGGCCCGAGGAGAACGACGACTTCGTACTGGACTTCGCGGCCCGATGGGTGCATTTCGGCGGTGGCAGCGCCGAAGACATCTTCATCGCCTTCGGGTGGAACGAGGCTCGGTACTTCGAACGCCTGCGATATCTGGCCACACGCCGATTCGTTGCCATCGATGACTTCCTCCGTCAACGACTTCTCGCCGTATGCGCCGAACGGCTACCTCCAGTGAGCACACCGGTGACCATCCCCGACGAAAGGCCACGACGATGCCAGTGAACCCCGTCCCGCGACCACAATGCCCTCCCGCCCCCGAACCGCAGCGGCCCCCGGTGTCGAGCACGCTCACCATGACCGACCTCCTGTGCACGCTGGAAGCCCTCACCGGGGTCCGCCCGCGGCCCGCCGCCCAGGACACACAGCCGTCAGGTAACCGGCCCCAGCCCCGCCGGTAGGAAGCGTCTGAATCCGCCCGGAATCTCATTACCCGGCCTGAACCAACTCAGGCTGCAGATCTAGTCGTGGTGAGCGCCCACCGGGGGCACGCCCTACCTCAACAGGCCAGCCGGCGCCCTACGCACCACGCGTGCGACAGGCCGGTGGCTCGCCCACCCCGGGATGACACCCTGTCTCCCGTCGTACCACCGTGAGTGCGTCGAGGACGTCGGCCCACCTGGGGATTCACGCGCCACAGGCCTGTGTCTCATACTGAGACCCGTATCACATTGAGACGCCGTACGCTCGTGTCAGCAACCGGTGGAAGAACAGGGCGTAAACAAACCATGACCACCAAGGACCTACAGGTAGCACGCGAGCGTTTTCTCGTCGAGCATGATCTCGACAGCTCCATTCGGCAGGAAATCTACTCCTCCTGGCAGCGGTCGAAGTCACTGAAAGTGGAACCCGATCAGCTCGATCTCCCGTTTGTTCGAGAGCCGAACCTGGACTCTCCCCTCGTCACGGCCGCCGGACCGGTCCTGAAGCAGCTCGCGGACGGACTGGTGGACGAGCCGGTCAGTGTCATACTCACATCGGCCGACGGCGTGGTACTGACCAGGATCGCCTCCAGTCGGCGACTCAATCGCACGCTCGATGCGGTCAACCTGGCCCCGGGTTTCAGCTACTCGGAAGAATTCGCAGGTACCAACGGTATCGGCACTGCCCTCGAGACCCGACAACCAACCCTGGTCACCGGCGCCGAACACTACGTCGGCTGTCTCGGACAACTGGCATGTGCCGGTGTCCCGATCACCCACCCGATTTCCGGCGCCCTGGTCGGCGCGCTCGACCTCACCGGCTGGGTAGAGGACGGGGGCCCACTGCTGGCCACCCTCGCCAAATCCGCCACCGCCCAGATCGAAGGCCGCCTCCTCGAGCAGGCCAGTGCCGAGCAAACCGCACTGCTGAACGCCTACTTGAAGGCTGGCCGGCGGGCACCGCAAGCGGGAGTCCTCGCGCTCGGGGACGATCTGGTCCTCCTCAACCGTCGCCTGCGCCTGGCACTGGACGCCCAAGACCAAGCTGCACTACTCGAGCACGCTGTCGATCTGACAGGTGCGCCTGCCACGCATCGACACATCGTCGCCCTCCCCAGCGGACAGTCAGCGCGTCTGTCGTCCGTCGAGGACTTCGGATTTGGATCGCGACGGCAGATGGCATTGTTCTACGTACATCTCCTCGACACCCCCAACTCCGTGGTCCCGGCAGCCGAGAAACCCGACATCCTGCCCGGCATCACCGGCAGCAGCGCGTCCTGGCGCCGCAGCTGCCAGCAGATCGCCCGCTGCGCCCGCGAACAACAGTGGGTCACGGTCTCCGGGGAGCCGGGAAGCGGTCGCACATCAGCCCTCAAAGCAGTTGCTATCGCCCATATTCCGATCCGCACCCGAATCTTCGATGCGACGGAGCTGTCGGGGGACAGTAACGCCATGGCGGCCCTCCGGCAAGAACTCGAACAGGACCGCTTCAGCATCATCCTCCGTGACATCGACCTGCTCGACGAGGAGCATCAGAGGGCTGTCGCCGACCTCATCCCAGGACGCGAACACGCCGGCTGGATCGCTGTGACCATCGGCGCTGCAGTGCACAACACCGATCTCGACACACTGATCCTCCCCCATTTCAGCCACACCGTGCCCGTGCCCGCGTTGCGCCACCGCATCGAGGATCTCCACGACCTGGTGCCGCTCCTGCTCCGTCAACTCAGCCACGGAGCAGAGCTATCCCTCTCACCCGTGGCGATGCGTCAACTGTGCAAGTACAGCTGGCCCGGAAACGTCAGCGAGCTACGGCAGGTCCTCCACGAGGTGGTGCAGCGGCAACGCTCCGGCATCGCCGGAGTCGAGCAGCTCCCACCGATGTGCCGGGCGCTGAGCCGACACATGCTCACACAGATCGAAGCCCTGGAACGAGACGCCATCGTCCGCAGTCTCGAGGCGAACCACGGTAACAAGAAGGCGGCCGCAACCGCGCTCGGGATCTCACGTGCCACGATCTACCGGAAGATCAAGGAATTCGGAATAGGCTTGTAAAAAGCGTTCCCCGAGCCTGACTGGCGGTCACCACGGCGACGTGAAGCCACTCTGCCATCGCTCATCACCGGTAGAGCCTGCGCCGTGGTGGTTCCCCTGCGCCGGCGCCGGATCTCTCACTCCCAGAACCCACCACCGACGGGGAACCCGTCCGAATCGCGTCCGATCGGGCGTGCATCGCCGTCTGTCGTCGTCATCCAGTTCGCCGGGCAGCACCACCTTCCGTGTCCGGAAATGAGACGGCCGTCACACAGATTCCGCCGGATCATGGGAACACAGAGATGGTGCACCCGGTACGAAACTCGAAGGCATCGTTGCCGACTCCACACCGAGGCTGCGCACTACCGAGGCAACCGAGAAGGCGATTCCGATGACGACGAACCCGCACACCCTGCCCACAACGACTGCGCGAGAGCACTCCGGTAGTGGTCGGGTCTGGCTGGTGGCTCCACTGTGCAACACGGCCGCCCCCACCGACCGTCCTCCCGTGCGCGATGACCTGATGCGCACCTGGCTGCCGGACGGCGACGCTACCTACCGCAGCTCCGACGGCCGCCGCCGAGCCACCTGGGCGCAGCTGCATTCGCAACACGATCTGGTGGAGGTGACGTCATGACCACCCTGACCGACACCATCTGCTCATCTGCATCTCGGTACCCAGGGGGCGCATTCGACGAGCGGCTCGCACGCGAGGACGCTGCCGAGGACGCTCTGCGCTTGGCTCCTGACGACCGCGTCACGTGCCCGCTACACCATCGGTGGATCCACCAATGTGTCGCGTCGCCAACCCATATCAACGCAGTGACTCGACACCGTTGGTGCCGACGCTGCGCCGTCCCCCTGCCCGTGATCATCGACGAGATCGCGGGAACGGCCACCATCGACTGCCCTCGATGCGGCGACGGGAGCAGCCCGGCCACCACCCGCCTGATCACCGCATGCCGCGCCAGTCTCGCTGCCTCGCGGAACGAGGCGCACCGACGGTATGACCCCGATCTTGCTACCTACCGCGTTCGATCAGCGCCGACAACACCCGCCCAGTCCCCGAGTCCCGCAACCCGCTCACCAGCGCCGGCCGAAACGGTGACGTAGGAGTGCCGGTCGGTGGCCAACGAATCCGAAGAACAGGCGAGGTGAGCTCAGTGGCCGACGATAGGCCGAATACGTTGCACACGAATCCTTCTGAGTACCAGTACCTTCTCGACCACGCCTACATGGGTGCGTTATTCGCGACGACAGTGTTCGACCTCCTTCTCGATGACACCCAGTACTCACACCATCGAGGGGACTTGAAACAACTCCGGGACGTCGAATCGACCCTGCACCACCAACTCGCCTCCCTGTTCACCGATCGAGCCGCCGCGCCGCTCATGGACACCGACACTCGGGCCGAAGACTATGCCCGTTCGATCGGAAGGCTGGGATGGGGCGAAATAATAACGGCAACAATATCTTTTGGCAACGCTTCCCTCTGCCGGTTACATCAACTGCGGGCGCTGGCACCGCAACCGGACCGGCCGCTCTACTCCACCCTCATCCGTCTCGAGGGGGAACTGATTGCGCTGGCCGAGGACGCCACCGATCACCGCCGCAACACACGACAGTTCAGTCTACTGCCCGGCATCCGCCGCCATGAGCGTCTCAATATGACTCACGATCTTGATCAATTACAGAAAGCCGGGGCATAGTCTGCCCGTGTCCTCGACCATGGATTTCGCACGACAGCTGCGACTCGCCGACCTGCGTGTGACCCAGCCCCGGGTGGCGGTATTGGACGCGGTGCAGGCCAATCCCCACGCCGACACGGAGACGATCCTCGCAGCGGTACGCGGCGTTCTGCCCCGAGTGTCTCAGCAAGCGGTGTACGACGTGCTACACGCCGTCACCGCCGCCGGGTTGGTGCGGCGGATCCAACCATCCGGATCCGTGGCCCGCTACGAGTCGCGAGTCGGCGACAACCACCACCACCTGGTGTGCCGGTCCTGCAAGGCCATCGCGGACGTCGACTGTGCCGTCGGTGACACGCCCTGCCTGACCGCGCCTGACGACAACGGATTCCGTGTCGACGAGGCGGAGGTCATCTTCTGGGGCCTGTGCCCCGACTGCTCCACCTCCCACCCCACCTAGCCGATCAACGAACCACAGCCCGAAGTACCCCTCTTGGAAGGAAAGCCGTGCCCGACAACACCCAAACCCTCGCGGAAGAGCACCCGCCGATCGCCGAGGCCAACACCGAACCCGCACAGAGCGGCGGCTGCCCCGTTGCCCACGGTCAGCTCAAGTACCCCACCGAAGGTGGTGGCAACCGTGACTGGTGGCCGAACCAACTCAACCTGAAGATCCTCCAGAAGAACCCCGCCGTGCGCAATCCCATGGACGAGGACTTCGACTACGCCAAGGAATTCGCGTCCGTCGACCTCGAAGCCCTGAAGCGGGACATTGAGGAGGTCATGACCACCTCACACGAGTTGTGGCCCGCCGACTTCGGGCACTACGGGCCCCTCTTCGTCCGCATGGCCTGGCACGCCGCGGGTACCTACCGCATCACCGACGGCCGCGGCGGAGCGGGAGCCGGCATGCAGCGGTTCGCGCCGCTCAACAGCTGGCCCGACAACGGGAACCTCGACAAGGCGCGCCGGCTGCTGTGGCCGGTGAAGAAGAAGTACGGCAAGACGGTGTCGTGGGCCGACCTGATGGTTTTCGCCGGCAACGTCGCACTCGAGTCGATGGGCTTCGCGACCTTCGGCTTCGGCGGCGGCCGGGTGGACCGGTGGGAGCCGGAAGAGGACGTGTACTGGGGCCCGGAGCTCACCTGGCTCGGCGACGACCGCTACACCGGTGACCGGGACCTCGAAAAGCCCCTCGGTGCAGTCCAGATGGGTTTGATCTACGTCAACCCCGAAGGACCGAACGGCAACCCGGACCCCCTCGCAGCGGCCACGGACATCCGGGAGACGTTCCGGCGGATGGCGATGAACGATGTCGAAACCGCCGCCCTGATCGTCGGAGGCCACACCTTCGGCAAGGCCCACGGTGCCGGCCCCGCCGACCACGTCGGCCCGGAGCCCGAAGCCGCGCCGCTCGAGGAGCAGGGCCTGGGCTGGAAGAGCTCCTTCGGCACAGGTAAAGGCAAGGACGCGATCACCAGTGGCCTCGAGGTGACCTGGACACCCACCCCGACCACGTGGGACAACAGCTTCCTCGAGACCCTGTACGGCTACGAATGGGAGCTGAGCAAGAGCCCCGCCGGAGCCAACCAGTGGATGGCGAAGGACGGCGCCGGAGCCGGCACCGTCCCCGACGCCTTCGACCCCTTGGTGCGGCACGCCCCCACGATGCTGACCACCGACCTCTCCTTGCGGATCGACCCGGCCTACGAGGAGATCACCCGTCGCTGGCTCGACCACCCGGAGGAGCTCGCGGACGAGTTCGCCAAGGCCTGGTACAAGCTGACCCACCGTGACATGGGCCCGATCGCCCGCTACCTCGGGCCGCTGGTCCCGCAGGAGACCCTGCTGTGGCAGGACCCCATCCCGGCCGTGACCCACGACCTCATCGGCGCCGACGACATCGCCACCCTCAAGGCGCAGCTCCTGTCGTCAGGCCTGACTGTCCCACAGTTGATCTCGACTGCGTGGGCGGCGGCGTCGTCGTTCCGCGGCAGCGACATGCGCGGCGGCGCCAACGGTGGTCGTATCCGCCTCGAGCCGCAGGCGAGCTGGGAGGTCAACAACCCCGACGAGCTCGCGCAGGTGGTGCGCACACTCGAGGGCATCGCGGAGTCGTTCAACTCCTCCCAGACCGGGAACACCCGGGTGTCGTTCGCCGACCTCGTCGTGCTGGGCGGAACTGCGGCCGTCGAGCAGGCCGCCAAGAACGCCGGCCACGACATCGAGGTGCCTTTCACTCCGGGACGCGCCGATGCCACGCAGGGCCAGACCGATGTGGAATCCTTCTCCGCACTCGAGCCGACTGCGGACGGGTTCCGCAACTACCTCGGGAAGGCTCACCGGCTGCCCGCCGAGTACCTGCTGATCGACAGGGCGAATCTGCTGAACCTCAGCGTCCCCGAGTTGACGGTACTGATCGGTGGCCTACGGGTGCTGGGCGCGAACCACAACCAGTCGTCGCTCGGCGTGTTCACCTCGAACCTTGGGTCGTTGACCAACGACTTCTTCGTGAACTTGCTCGACCTGGAAACGGAGTGGGCGCCGACGTCTGCGAACTCGGGCATCTACGAGGGCCGCGACCTCGCCACCAATGAGGTGAAGTGGACCGGCAGCCGCGTCGACTTGCTGTTCGGGTCGAACTCGGAGCTGCGCGCTCTGGCCGAGGTCTACGCCGCCGACGACGCGAAGGGGAAGTTCGTGCAGGACTTCGTGTCCGCGTGGGACAAGGTGATGAACCTCGATCGGTTCGACCTCCCCTGACCCACTCGTGCCACCGGGTGCGGCACCCCGCGAGCTCACCGCCGCGGGCTGCCGTACCCGGTGGCACGGTTGTGCCACCCTCACAACGAGTCGGACAGGCCTAACTCTCGGCCCCGTGGCAGGCGTACCATCCAGTGATCTGATCGTCCTGTGCGGCAGTGCTTTCACAGGGGCCGGGGAGTGCGGGATCCAGTAATCGGGAATGGCGAATAGGGAATGGTGCTCGTGATTCTCACACTACCCAGGGCTCACATCTCGACGCTCGCTCACTGACGGTCGAAGTCAGACCGCTTGCTTATGCAGCCCACTTCCGATAAAGAATGTCAACAGTAGGCTGCACTGATGCGTGAATTGCCTGGTCGTCGTGCAGGCGTCATCTGAAACTGACATTGGGGTACCTGAGAGTGTCAACCGCCGATCAGTCGTTGGATCTTCAGAGAGACGCTCTGGCGGCCGAGAACTGTTTACGCGTGTGGGAAGAAGTTGCTTCAGGCGCGCAGAAGGAGCGCCCGCAGCTGCAACAGGCTCTCGACAGCCTCCGCGTCGGCGACACCTTGGTGGTGTGGAGACTGGACCGGCTTGGCCGCTCGCTGAGTCATCTCATCGAGACGGTAGGACTCATCGAAAGCAAGGGGGCGGCCTTCCGGAGCCTGACCGAGGGTATCGATACCTCCACGCCCACAGGACGATTGGTGTTCCACATATTCAGCTCTCTCGCAGAATTTGAACGTGAGTTGGTCAAGGAACGCACCTTGGCCGGCCTCGCCGCAGCGCGCGCTCGTGGCCGGGTCGGTGGCCAGCCAGCCAAGATCACCCCTGCCAAAGCACGCCAGATCCTGCGAATGCTTGAGGACGGCACACCGAAAACTGAGATCGCCGCCGTCCTCGAAATCGGACGAGCAACCCTCTACAGACATCTTGCGGAAGCGTCGGATTGATGCGGCGTCCCCACCGTTGTTGATTCGGGGTGAGCGGCGACTCCTGAGAAGACGTCGCGGGGGGTGCGCGTTACCTACTCATTCGTCGTCGGGGCCTGGGCTGTGTCCCCTCGCCGCGGGCGCCGCGGGCGGTTCGTTTCACGTTCGCCCCGGTCCTCCGAGTTGCGGAAATGCTCTTCCTGGGGCGCGCCTTCCGCTCGTCCTCGTCCTCGTCCTCGTCCTCCTCGTCCTCCTCGTATTCGTCCTCTTCGTCCTCCTCCTCGAGTTCAACGTCAGAATCGAGGACGTGATCGCGGCCGACGCCACTGACCTCATTCGCTCGTGTTGAAGGTGTACTCGCTGCGGCCTCGCGGGCAACTTCGATTGCTTTCTCACGCTGACGGGCCAGCTCGTCCTCAGGAATGGCCAAGATCTCAAGCGCAGAGGCCGGTACGGGACGACCCAACCGTTCAGCGCGACGTTTCGCCGAGCGCGCCGCTGCGTGTGCGTCTCGCGCGTACTCGATGGGTTCTAGGTTGGCGATCTGCTCTCGAAGAGTGCTCATCGTGCGGCCTGTCTAGTTGTGGCGTCATCGCTGGTGTTGCAGTGGTCAGGAGGTCGCTGCATCCGGACCTTAGGTTTTTAGGACGCCTGGCTGAGCATCCTT
Source organism: Rhodococcus sp. T7 (assembly GCF_009872365.1). Taxonomy (NCBI): domain Bacteria; kingdom Bacillati; phylum Actinomycetota; class Actinomycetes; order Mycobacteriales; family Nocardiaceae; genus Rhodococcus; species Rhodococcus sp. T7. The sequence continues at coordinate 27,176 of NZ_WXYH01000376.1, read as the reverse complement.
AACCTCGCGATACCTGTCAATAACTTCGGTTGAGTAGGCGACGACGGCCTCCTTCAATGTGCTGTCGTCGAGACTGTAAGACTCGGCTTCGATCGCGTCGAGGATCTTCTCACGCAGCGTTTCCGTTAGGCCTGGATCATTACTACCTGGGCTTGCACCTTTGTCGATCACCCACTGAAGCCTTGACCAGCTCCTGTCCGAGCGATGATGTTCCTTCGCCTGGTGCCACGCACGTTTACCTGTGATGTAGGCGAGAATAGCCGCCCCCAACGCAGCTAGCCCAGCGAAGAGAGTCGCCACAGGTTGGCCCGCAATCGTCCAGAACTCGGACGATCCCGGAACCTCGAACCAGCGGCCAAGTAAGAAGCCGATGAACATCGAGAGGCTGACGAAAAGCGGGATTCCCCAACGGGGTACCTGGGTGGTGCTCACCCACCACGCTGCCATTCCACCGGATCCGTGAGAGTCCGTCACTGCCCGATTGTCGCTGATTTCTGTTGATCCGGGGTTGTTACGCCAGCCAGGTCATGAAACCGACGAGGAAGACCCCCAGGCCGCCGAACAGCACCGGGAACTCTGCTCGTCTTCATCCGTTGTCGGGATTTACCGGCGACCGTCGCGAATCTGGTAGACCCGCTCGCGGCTGACTCCGGCCGCTCCTGCGAGCCGTGTAGCTGAACCGCCGGCGCGCATCGCATCGCGGAGCACGGTACGCCACGCGAGGTCCCGCCGGCCCGCCTCAATCTCTGCCTGCGCCTTGGCGAAGGTGACGTGTTTGACGATCTGCTCCCAATCGACGGACTCGACCTCCACGATCCTGTAGCCCTTCTCGACCGCGGGAGTGTCGCCGCTGGTGACCCGCCACCCGTTCGCCGCCAGGACGTCCTCTGGGGCTTCGTCGGCGGCCAGGGGATAGCTGGCAATGAGGCCAGGTTCGTCCGGGGAAGTCATCACGAGGATCTCGGGATCGCCGAGGGCGACGGCGTCGCTGGTCACGATGTGAGCGGCATAGGTCGGCGACATTCCGTCTCTCCTTCATCGGCGGGCTTTACGTAAAGCACGCTACACACCTTTTGTGAAGCGCGCTACACGTTTTACAGTTTCGTATCGTTTCATTTCATAATGGATACGTAATGAAACGATACGATAATGTGTTACGATTTACCTCACGTCAACGGTGGGAGCGTCGAAAATGGCTGAAAACAAGCCGGGTAGGCCCCGGGAGTACGCGTCGGACGCCGACCGGGTCCGGGCCTGGCGGGCGCGGCAAAAGCAGGAGACCGCCTCCGCCGCGGCAGAGGCGGAACTGCCTACCGACCCGGCGGAGGCAGCGGCCGCGTTGGCGCAGGTCCTGCCCTTGCTGCGGCAGGAGGCCGGCGGCGCATTGGACAGGCTGTCTGCGGTCGCCGATCGGATCACCGGTGCGGTCGACCTGCTCGGAGATCCGGCAGCGATAGACGCCCACCTACGCCGCGCACAGGTCACCGCGGACAAGGTGAAGGCCGACGCCGCGGATGAGATCGAGAAACTCCGTAACCAGCTCGAGGCGGCGCTCGATGACCGCGCCAATGCCGACGTCGCCGCCCAGGCCGCCGAAGCGGCGGCCGCGGAGTCAGCGACGGCGTTGGCTGAAGCCCAGCGCGAGCACGCCGAACAGGTGCAGGCCCTGCGGGTAGCGCACGGGGAGGAGCTGACCGTGCTTGCTGAGGAACACGCCGCCGTCCTCGATCGGTGGCGACAAGAGATGGAGACCGCGGCTGCCGAGCACCGCGACAAGGCGGCAGAACAGCATGAACTTGTCGAGTCGCTGCGTCGCCACAACGCCGACCTTCTTACTCAGATTGACCAGGTCCGGAGTGAATCCGATCGCGCAGCAGCGGCGGCGACAGCCAGCATCGAGCGGCTCGAGGCCGACCTCACGGAGGCCCGGACCGCGGTGCAGTCCGAACGCAGCCGGGCGGACGCAGCCCGCGACGAACTCGCCACCACTAAGGCGGATCTCGCAACTGCCCAGGCGCAGGCAGCGGCCGCTCGCGAGCGAGCCGGCGAACTCCGCGACGAACTCGGCGCCACCAAGGCGGATCTCGTGACCGCGCAGGCGCAGGCAGCGACCGCCCGCGAGCGAGCCGATGAGCTGCGCGCCGAACTCGCCGAAGCGCGTAGCGCCAGCGCGGCCACCAAGGACGGCGAACGGGGCACGAACCCATAGGACCCGGGATCCGCGGAGTTTTCTGATACTGCCAGTACTGTCATCCGGTCTGTACCGAAGAACGAGGAGTGGAATCTGTGGCACGCAAGGTCGTAGTTGAGATGGTCGACGACATCGACGGCACAGCCTTCGGTGAGGACGGCGAGAGCATCCACTATGCAGTCGACGGCGTCGAGTACGTGATCGACCTGAAAGACGAGCACGCGAAGGAACTCCGAGAGACCTTCGAGTACTACATCGCGCACTCCACCCGGGTCGGCGGCCGCAAGCACCGCGCGGACCGACCGGGCAACCCCACTGCCGGGAAGCGGCCGCGGGACGAAACGAAGAAGATCCGCGCTTGGGCGCTCGAGCAGGGCTACGAGCTCTCTTCCCGCGGCCGTATCCCCGCCGAGGTCGAGCAGGCCTTCCGCGACGCCCACTGAGGGCCTCGAACAGGAGACACAAGGGGGGAGTATGCGTTTCAAAGATGAGCACCCAGAACTGTTTCGGCAACTGCATCGGGCCCGCAATGCCGGGGTCGATCTTGATTCGATCACCGCATCTTCACACGAGATGCTTTGGTGGCGTTGCCCTGTTGGTCACGAGTGGCGAGAAACGCCGCTGCAACGGCGATCGCACGCGACGTGGAAGCAGGGGGATCTCCACGCATGCCTGTACTGCGTAGCTCCTGGCTGCCTCGTCTACAGCTGCGGTCATCGTAGGTTTCGGCGCAGTGAATCCACCTTCCGTGTGCTCGCCCACCCGTGCGACAAGTGTGAGATCACAGAGCACGCACAACTGATTCTCGACGCGCTGGACGATTCGGCCGCGACCGCGGTCCGCATCCTCGATGAGAGCCCGGTTTACGCCCAGTTCTGCGGCAAATCGGCCGAGGCAGTCGAGTGGTGGGACGAGATCTTCCCGCTGGTGGAGGCATATTTCGTTCGCATGGTCAGCGTGTACGCCGCCATCGCGACCGTCGAGCATCGTCCCACGCTGAGCGAACCGATATCGAGCCTGCTCGGCGCGTGCATGCTGCGCCTCCTCGATGCGCTGCCGCAGGACTGCCGGGAGGAGATGCATTCGGCCGTGCCGGAAGATGCCGGGCACTTTCATTCCACGTATCTTCCCGGCCGGCACACTGCCGAGCTCGGATGGGCGTTGAAGAAGCGCGGCTTCGACATCGTCGACACACCCCTACAAGACGACATCGAGCGGCGCGTGCAATTCTGCGAGCAACAACGCTTCTCCGCGACCGGTGAACTGCCTCCGGTCAACCTCGCAGGTAGGCACTATCCCGCCTATATCCACCTGCCTCGGGACCGCGAGAGAGGGTCGTTGACCGAGCTGCAAGGATTCCGCCCGAAGCAGCTCCCACCACGGATCACCGCAGTTCGGGTCAGGCTCGACGAATCCTCACCCGCCGAGACCGACGACCCCCTCGGCCGAACGCACATCGGCTACTCCCCGGATCTCACGCCGCAAGAACTGTGGGAGCGCGGCCGCGGGATCTGGAAACTGCGCGCCGACCACGTCGCCGCATCAACGATCGTCCTCATGGTCCACGACAAGACGGTTGTCCTGGTGGCATCGATCACCGGACTCACCCTGCACCGCGGCGGCCTGGCCATTCTCGGTGAACCGCTTACCAATCACCCTCTCATCGGTAAGCCTGACCCGCTGCATACACCGAACCCCCTTGCTTATGGCGTCATCAATCGGTGAACGGGCGTGACCCCAGGGAAAGGATGGGCGTTCCGTGCTGTCCGACGACTCTTCGTCGGTGGCCGGCTGGTTACTCCACGTGGATGTGGGTGTCCTGGAGTTCGGTGACCGCGGCGGCGAGTATCCCGGTGAGCGAGTGCGCCGGGTTCCCACACGACTCCCATGGCCCTGCGAAGGGATTGGGGTCGTGCCAGGCCTGGCAATACCAGCCGGGGAGCAGTTGGTCGTGGATTTCGGCGTCGTCGCCTTCGATGATGTCGGTGAGTACCTCGAGGACCGCTTCGTAGAAGTCCTCCTCGACGAGCACATCACCTGCAGTGAATGCGGTCTCCGCGATCACGATGGCCAGGTGCCGCGACAACCGAGAAATTGTGTCCCCTTGAGCGACAAGCACGGTGAGGGTGTCTGCGGTGGCCTCGTCCTCGGAGGCCAGCTCCTGTTCGGTCTCGATGCTGTGCACGATCATCTCGTGACATTGGGCCAGGGCAGCTGTGGTCTTCGCCGCCGTCGCCATCGAGATGCGCACCCACGACGCCTCGGCGACGTCGACGTCCGCGCATTCGATCGTCATTCCCGCAACCATGTCGGCCCACGCCGGAACGGCGTCTGCATTGATCGTCAGCTGAGCGTCGCGCTCACTGATGCCGGCGATCGCGGCGACCGTGGTGACATTGCCGTCAATGAACGCCGCCAGCATCTCGTCCGGGTACTGCACGCCGCGGGCGGCGAGTTCGGTAGCCAACAGCGATACGTATCGGGCCGACCACGACTTCTCCCGTTGCTGATCCGCCATGCCCCCAGTGTGCCGAACTCGGGCCGCACCTTTGTCGAACGCGCCCAAGACCAACCCCCAAGGCTCGACAATCCTGAGTCCCCAGGAAACGCGACATAGACAACTCGAACCATCACCTCACGGCACCTAGGTCGTGGCACGCTATCGGTATGTGCGGTCGCTACGCATCGACGACGAGCCGGAAAACGCTGCTCGAGACCTTCGAGATCGACCCCGAGCGGGCCGACCCGGAGATGTCGCCGGACTACAACGTGGCACCCACGAAGACCTCCCCAGTCGTGATCGCCCGGGTACCGAAGGACACCGACGAACGGCCCCAGCGACAGTTGCGCAACCTCAAATGGGGCTTGACGCCCTTCTGGTCGAAAGACCCAAAAATCGGCTCCCGCATGATCAACGCCCGCGCCGAGACCGTGCACGAAAAGCCTGCGTACAGGAATTGCTTCAAGTCGAGGCGCGGGATTGTCCCGGTGGCCGGGTTCTATGAGTGGTTCCCGACCGATGAGGTGGGCAAGTCCGGGAAGCCGCTGAAACAGCCGTACTTCATCCACCCTGCCGAGGGCGACATTCTGCCTCTGGCCGGCATCTTCGATTTCTGGCGCAACCCTGATGTCCCCGACGAGGACCCGGACGCCTGGCTGGTCACATTTTCGGTGATCACGACCGAGGCCACCGACGATGTGGGACACATTCACGATCGGATGCCGATGAGCGTTGTCCCGGAGAACTGGGCGGATTGGCTCGACCCGACCAACACCGACGTCGACTACGCCCGATCCCTGATGGCGCCGCCGGCGCCGGGCAGCCTCGACACCTATCCGGTGTCCAAGGCCGTCAACAACGTCAAGAACAACGGCGCCGACCTCTTGAAGCCGATCACCGTCGAGAACGCCCACTGACCACGCAGTTACCCCAGCCAGACCATGAATCCGAGGACAAAAGCGGCCAGGCCGCTAAGCAGTACCGTGCCTTCTTTGCTCATGTTCATGCGGCCGATGAGTCCTGTGGACGAGATGTACCCGACTAGCGCGGCAATCCCGCCCAGGACCATGAGGTATCCAGCCCATGGGCCGAGGAACTGGAAGACATCTTCGATCGTCGGCAGCCTGACCGCAACCACATGGGTGAGGCCCGGTGCGTCACCGTTCAGAGCGAGGAAGTTCGTCATGACTGCGCACGCTAGACCAAATTCGGAGAATGCCGGGGGCAGATTGACCGGCTCTGAACAGCAGCGATGCGCCCCTGGGGCGCATCGCTGAGCCTAACAACCACGCCCCAAGTCGGGCGTGTCCCAATGCCGTCTCGGAGTGTCGCTCACACGATCTTCGAAGCGGGTTTCCTTCAGGCGGCCAGGCGCCGGAATATCACCACACCGTGTGCTGTTGAAGCAGCTGACGGTGGCGCGCATACCCCGGGTACCACACCAGAAAAGTCGCTGCGAGCGACCACTTGCCGAGAGGCGATATGGCGTCACGGTCACCCCCGAGCCGGGTAAGACCTACATTGCGTAGCGTTCCCGACGACATTGGGGATGAGGAGCCGCTGACGCCGGGGAAGGTGTCGGCGGCTTTCCTCTGGCCGGTCTACAGGTCCTCCACACGAACCGAGCGATCATCGACGTCGAAGCGCCGGCCTTTCAGCGAGGGATGGCGCAAACCACCCGCCGTGTGCGCCCTGTAGGCGACGTCCACGACCAGTCGAGGAGTCAGCCACTGAACCCCGGGGAAGGTCTCCGCGGCCGCTGACGGGTCCGTGAGAGGGCTGCTAGGGCGTTCCAGCGGCCGGAAGTCCTCCCGGAGCTGTCGGCGCATCGGCACCGTGAGTCCGGAAGAAACGGAACCGACCTGGACTAATCGGTTCTCGGCGTCATACGCCCCGAGGATCAGCGCCGCGACCGATCGACTGGAGCCGACGAAGCCGATCACCAAAACCGAACTGCGAGTGCGGATTGCGTGCTTGATCCAGGCTCGGCTCCGCTGGCCCGGAAGGTAGATCGAAGTCGAACGTTTGGCTAAAATTCCTTCCATACCAGCACTTTTCGCGGCATTTAGCATGATTTTGCTGCTCTGATTCTCCCATTCACTGCCCGACAGCAGTGTCGGAACTCGCGGCGCCACTCTAGCTCATCAAAAGACCGTCGGTTCGAGCATCGAGTCGCGCTACTGCTAATACTTCAGTGGTCGAGGTCCAGCGGTCGGCAGGGCGATCAGATTGCCGGCGTGGTCCTGATGGGTGAGTTCTGTGATTACCGCGCAGAGGGTCTTGATTTGGTCGAGATTCGTGGCCTCGCGGGCTTTGAGCTCCCTGATCTGTTCTCGAGCATCCGCCAATTGCTGTTGCAGCGCGTCTATATTCGGCGGGATCGGTCCCAGGCCAGCACTTGCCTTGAAATCTGCGACGAGGTCGGGGTGGTGTTCGTAGAGACGTTGGCGCGACACCTCGGCCTCGGTAGCGAGCGTAGAGATGGTGAATTTGCCATTGCTGCATGCAGAAGTGCCGGTCAGCAAGCGCTGGGATGCATCGCGGATGCGCTGACGCTCGGCTTTGAGCTGGGCGAGACGATCGGTGGTAGGCATGGTGCCGTTCCTGTCTAGGGGCGCGTCGACTCGTGGGCGTGAATCGCTCTGTCGTGTTCGGTCAGGCGCTCGTGGAGGCGGCGGTGTAGCGGCAGAGGCAGCACCTGCAGGTCGAGATCGGTGCGGAGCTTCGTGACATGGTTGCGCAGCTCGGTTATGTCGCGTTCGGTGTAGGCGATGTTGCTGCAGTTCAGTCGGCAACGCGCCCAGACCGGGCCGTTCTCGTCGTTGGTGGGGGCTTGGCAGGCTGCGGTTTCCGGACGCCAGACGCAGGTGAGCAGTGCTCCGTGATGAATTTGGAGGTCCGGGTTGGACAGTGCGGTGTTCGCCTGTGCTGCGCTGGTGAGGGTGACACCGTTGAACCGTTGTCCCTCCCTGACTCGGTGCCGGTAGGTGTCGGCGGCGGGGCCGGAGACGTGTTCGCGTCGGGTGAGGCGCTGGTGGTCGTCGTGCAGTTGCTCTGTCCGCAGTAAGAATTGCTCGAAGGTGATCTCGTCGAGGAATCCGGCGTCGGCTTGCCCGGCGTAGCCGTGAGTCATTCGGGTAAATAGGTGGCCGTATTGGTTGGCGCCGGCGATGGTGCCGCCGGGGCGGCGGACGATGTGCCAGGCGAGGGTGCGGCGCAGCCTCACCCCAGTGATTGGTCCGTGCTCGTCTTCACCGATGGTGGGGTGATCGACGGTATCTGCGATGGTGGTGTTGAACCAGGTAATGAAGGCGTGGACGTCGTCGGCGAGGCTGTTTTTGGTTCGGGTGCGCGGTGATCGCAACCAGTTGGCGGTTCCGAAGTGCCCGAACGGAAACAGCGTCGCACTGGGAGCGAGGTCTTCGAGAATCGCAATCGCCTGGGCGCCCTGAGCATTGATGACCCAGGGAATCGTCGCGGGTGAGCGTTCGGCTCTCTGTGGGGTGGTCTTGAGTTGGTGGCCGGACAGGAAGATCAGATCGAGCTTCGGGTCGCGGGTGACGCAGCCGCGCCGGAGGTTGAGCACTTCTCCGACCCGCATCCCGGATAGGTAGGCGATGACGATGAAGCAGGCGGTGGTGATGTGTCGGATCAGTGGGCGCAGTTCGGATGTTTCCACTGGGCCGTCGTGCCATGCTCGGTCCCCGACCTTCGTGAATTTCGTAACCCGTAGCAGGTCACGAACGACGGGCAGGCCGCTGTTGGTGATGGCGGCGGCGCAGGGATCTAGTTTGAGCTGTGCGACATGCGGCAACTGGCCGGCGTGAACCAGCCCGGCGAGATCGACAACTGTGCGCCTGCCGTCACGACGGCCTGGCAGGGGGTGACCGGCCGCGGCGAAGGCGTGCAGTACGCGGGCGAGCTGCTCTTCGGCCGCGTTCCAGCGGGTGGTGTTCCAGTGGCTGTATGGCCTTGGGTCCGCGGCCACGGACACGGCCAGAGCGCGCATGGTGATCATCTGACGGGCGGCGGGCAGGACGTCGGCGGCGATTGTTTCGGTCACCAGCAGTGCCGCCGACAGCAACTTTCCCATGACGTCGGGGTGGATGCGTGGGGTGCGGTTGCCGAGGCGCCGCGGATCCGGGTCGCCTGCCAGTTCCGCCGCGCTGGCACCGCCCCATAGGACGGCGATGGGCATTCGAGCGAACGCGGGCAGATAGTCCCGGTAGAGGTGGAGGCGTTGGACGGCCAGCAGTAACTTGCGCTGACGGGGTGTGGAGTCGGGTTGTTCCCGAACATGGCTGTAGTAGCGATCCAGATCGATCTCGGTGGCGTCGGCCAAGGATGTGATACCGCGGTCGGCGAGCCAACGGAGGAATACCCGCAGGTGCGACAGATCGGCCCAGATCGACGGAATCGACAGCACGTCCGCACGTGACCCGGCCACGCGGGGTGCGTGCTCGGTGACGTTGACCAGCGCGAAGACATAGAGTTTGCAGGCGAACAGCAGTGGCTGGGGATAGGTGTCCCAGTGGATCGCCTGGTTGGCGCGGTGTCGGTCGGGCAAGGCGGGGAACAGGTCCCAGACCGGATCAGCGAAGCGCGACAGCATCGCCGTGGCGTCGTGTAGTCGGCGGCGCTGCAGCACTGTCGTCGTCGAGGTGATGGGCAGGCCGTCGATGCGGAATTCATCGTCATGGAATGGGCTGGTCATATGGGATCGAGGTCTCCTGTCAACAAGCGGGCCGCCGTGCGGCGGTGCAGGTCGGTGATCTGGTCGCGGGCTTGCGTGCGCTGTGCGGGTTCGAACTCGGCGATGATTTCTTCCAATTGCGCTACCCTGCCGGCGAACTCGGTGACCCACCGCAGCGCCGACACGTGGTCCCTCTGTCTTTGCAGCTCATCGAGGACGGCGAGCTGGAACGGAAGATGCCGCGGGAACGCGCGGGCGTTGGAACAGTCGAGGCAGGTCAGGAAGGTTTGCCGACAGGTCGCTCCGCCGTCGTGTGGTGAATGGTCGAAATCGGTGCAGGCTCCGATCACGGTGTCGTGGTCGGATCCCAGCGACGCCAACGCCTCGACGTGCATCCTTCGCCGCTTCCGTGCATCGGCAACCTGCTCATCGAGCGCCTCCCGGATTAGCTGATAGCCCTCCTCGGTGACCGTGTCCATGTTCCGCAGATAGCGGCCGAGGGTGGCAGGTGTGTGAGCCACCGGGCGCCGATGCCGCTCGAGGTGGGTCTTGCGTAGCCGGTTCAAGGAGAACCCCAGGAGAACGTCATCGCGCTCCGGGTCGCCGGTCAGAGCCTCAGCGAACCAGCTCTTACGGTGTTCGCCTCGGACCTTGGGCGTTGTGGCGGTCAAGGTCTGCGTTGCTCGGACGTAGAAGGTGAAAGCCTTTTCGCTGCCCACCATGTGACGTGCCGACTCCGTCAAGTCCAACAACGACATGAATACGCCATACGGTGTGGTCAACGACGTCTCGCGCACGTGCTGTGGTCGCCGATCGTGGTCGGGTGGATGCAACTCGGTGCGCAGGTCTGTCAACGCAATCGTCATGGCAGCGCGGGGACCACGCCGATGTTTGATCGCATCGACGAAGACGACTCCGGGTTCGTGTGGGGCGGTCGCCAGAATCCGCGGGACCGGCAGTTCGAAGACCGTCGATGGGTTCAAGCCGGTCAGTCCTACCAGTAGCGCACCGAACGCCCACGCCTCGCCGGTCGACAAGTGCAGCAGCGATCTGAGCGGGCGACCGGTCACCAGGCTGGCGATTCTGACCGACTGCGTCGGAAACCCATTGCTCGTCGCATGGGGAAAGTCGCCGGTGCGCAGATAGTGGTCCAACACCTCACCCAAGCATCGCTCCGGGTCCCTGGTGTCACGGTCGTCCAGCTTCCCGGCCCGGAAGTCCGCGACGAGCTGTCGATGAGCGACTATCCGCTCCCGAGCACGACGAATCACCGTCCGCATGGCGGTGCTGATCCATCTCCATTCCTGCTCGGTATAGGGCTGGTGGCCGCCACCTTTAGTCCCGACGTTCTTATGCCGGGCGATCTCGCGGAGAACCTCCTCCTTCACGGCGGGGCAGCAACTGAGCAGCGTTCGCAGTTCCGACATGGGATGATGACCCGCAGGTGTCCGCAACGCGTGCAGCAACATTCGGGCATCAGCGACGGTGAGCTCGCCGAGCTCGGACATGGTCGGACGGTTCTCGGCCACCCATTTGTTCGTCCTGCGCGCCACCGCCCACATGCGTTCTGCCGATTGCAGCCGCCGCCAACGCCCCAGCGGCCCGGTGACCTCGCTGAATGCCGACGCGAGTTCCTCTCGGACGCTCGGATGGCCGGGTAGGACGCCGAAATCGAAAGCCTTCCGCTGGCCGCCATCGTCGCTCACGAATTCCACGACGAGGCCAGGACTTCGCTGGGGTGGTTGCCAACCCTGGGGCGGTAATGCGGCCGGGCGTCCTTTGCCGCTCACGAGGTGGCCCCCGTCAGCACCCGCGGCTCTCCGAGCGCCAGGACATCGACCAACTTCTCCAGCGCGTGCCGGTCATCGGCATCCATCAACCCGATCAGCTGCTCGACCTCCAGTGCCTTGAACGGTTCGAGATACACCTCCCGGGTGACCTCGGCACTACTGTGTCCCAACAGGGTCGCCATCAGATACCACACATCCCCGAGCTGGTTACGGAAGTCGCGCTGCTCCTTTGTCGTCAGCACGTTGGTCCGATGCCAGGCAACGAAGGTCGCAATGCAGTACCAGCGCAACGCGAAAGAATGCCGCAGCATATGCGGTCGACACCACAATCGGGCCTGCCCATTCACGGTGCCCATCGCCCGCGCAACCCGGGTATTGGCGCGATCGAACGTCTTGTACCAGGCCTTCTTCGGTCGCGGCGTACCGTCGTCGTTCAACCACAACCACACCGGTTCCAGGCCGCCGTCGCCCTCCCGAAACAGCCTCATCCGAAGCCGGGGGCCCATCGCGTCGAGATGGACATCACGCAGGCGCCCTAAATCGTCGACCACCTCGATCACGCCGCCCCGGCGAACCTGCCGCAGCAACCAGCGGCCTTGCACATGCTCGTATCGGCCGGCGACCTGCGCGCGTGCGATCGCCGCGGCTCGGCTGCCGTCGTCGATGTAGTAGCGGACCAACTGTGCAACTCTCCGACGCATCCAGAACCGTCGCCCCACAGCTCCTTTCGCGCACGCCGCCGACAGCTGACCCCGAAATAGCCCAGCGCCATGCGACGCCGGTATCTCGATGGTCAGCTGGCTGGACCACTCGCCCATCCGCAGCCCGGTGCCGAACAGGCCCTCTGCGAATGCGGTATCGCGGTCCTCGGTTCGACCTTGCCAGGTATCGGCCGGTAGCCCGTCCATGGTGAATCCACGGAGGCCGAGATTGCGCCATAAACGGAACGCCTCGGGGGTCATCCACTTCACATCCGCCCGGCGAACCGCCGAAGGTGTGCCCTCCAGCACTTCCTTCGCTGTTACGCCATCGAGACCACGATCGATAAGGCGGACACGGACAGGGTTATCCACCGGTCGATGGTGAGCAGCCCACTCGTAGAACCGCCGGATAGCCGCCCTATCGACGTGAAATGCGCTGGGCGAGATCGCATCGGGGTTCTCCTCTGCCGACAGACGCCACTGCTTGAACATCGCCAGCTCATCACGCGCCGCCGTGTCCCACCGTGCGCCGACCGCATGAAGGAAATCCAGCCACACCTTCAGCGAGTACGCGTATCGGCGCACAGTATCGATCTTCAACCCCATCGCACCCGGCCTCGGTGCCCTCCAGTACGCATTGACCAGCGGATCTGCGCGGCCCCAAGGGTCGATGAAGAACGGAGTGCCGTCGACCGCCCCGTTCCGCCTCGCCCGCGTCAGTACGTCGTCAACGCCGGAAACCAAACTTTCGACAGACGCCCACCTGCGCTGGAAATCATAGAAATTCAGCGTCCAACCCTGCTGTGCAGCCAATCCAGAGTCCACGTCCAGCCCCTCCATCTCATGACCAATTGAGCAATGATCAACCACGAGTCCGACAGGTGTCGGAAGGGAGAGTGAATTCCCAGTGCGGAGGGGCGGTGATGGGCAGTCCGCCGACGTCCTGGATGATCGAATCCAGCTCGGTCAGTTTTGCCCGCCGATCCAGGTACGAGGCGCTCATCAGGTCCAGGTCGTCGAGCACCAGGACGTCAAAGGGTAAGAATGTCACAGGTATTCGTCGTTGTAGCGGCTTTGTCGCGTGGGCTACACCCATTCTTCTCTGGAGAAGTCCGAACGAGGGTTTGCCGTGATCGAGTACGACTACCTCACCGTCGAGAACGATGCGCCCGCGGCCGCCGAACGCTGCTGTCAATGCCTCGGCGATCTCGGGATATGAGGGTGTCACCACGTTCATGGCGCGGGTCCACAGCACCGGCTCGTGGCCGCCGCCAACCGAGGCCAGCATCCGGCACCCGTCGTACTTCATCTCGAAACTCCACGGCCGTTCCGCCGTGTCGTCCGGGAGTGTGCCGGCCGTGGCCAGCATGGGCGCGATCAGCCGCATACGCCCGATTGTGCCCGCGACCTGGGAGCTACGCAGGTAGAAGGCTCAGGACAGCGCGATTGCATCGAGCCGCCGCCGGTTTCAGAATCGCGACAACCACACAGCCGTCACCGCCCATCCGTCGCCGGCGGCGGGCGGTAGGTACTGGGTCAGTGCCAGGAGTTCCACCAGAGAACGATGGGCACCAGCCAAGGTGTCCACACCATCCAGCTCGTTCCCAACCCGTACGGGGAGATCGGAATCACCGTCATCACCTCCGGAGTTAGTTGAATGGAAGCGAGTCCCACCACATAGCTACTGCCACCCAGGCATCGGTGAACTCAGGGAAAGCAGAGAAAAATCCCAGGTCTAACATTGGTGAACTCCTTGGTCGGAAACGACCTCCTGCGCTGTGTATCGCCCGCCGGAGGCGGATCGGTACAACTGCCCAGTAAGAAGACATCGGAACTGCCAAGCCCGAACGCACAAGGGGAACTATGACCGAGTTCTACACCGCAACCGACCTCGAGCAGGCCGGATACGTCCGGTACCGGCTGACGGAGCTGTTCGGGGAACCCGACACCACCACCAACGAGGACCGCTGGTCACGCGAGACCGTTGAAGCCGTTGAACACGAGGTCCTCGCCCCAGCTGCGCGGGTGATCTTCGCCGCGTTCGAGCCGCAGCTCGACACCCGTGCAGGGATGATCGCCGCCGATCTGCGGGTGGGGTGGCCGCAGATGGAACAGATGCTCGCGCGCGTGACCGTGCGAGAGTCAGGCAATGGCCGGAATCCCTGAGACGCACCAGGAACGGCCCGGTGGAGAACATCCGCAGGGCGTTCTGACGCTGTCCGGCTGGATGGAGGGCACCTGTCGTTGGGTCAGGCGGTGGTGACGATCCGAATCTCGGGATCGGTATCGCCTGCCTGCAGGCGGTAGTGCGGACATCCAACGACTTGGCGGGGCGCCCGGATCGCCTGCCGGTCGGCGTCGAGGTAGAGCCGGTAGGCCAGCTGCCCGTCCCGGTGCTCACCGGTGTCCGGGTCGACGGCGCCGAGGAAATACCCCTGCGTCGCGTCGGCATCGGCGAAGATCGCCCGCGCCCACTCGCCCGGCTCGGTGACGGGGAGATACCGCGGTAGGCCCGTTGCGGCGTCGACGATGTGCACGAGCACGGTGACCGCGAACCCCGATGCCGCCGGCACCCACTCCGCGGCCGCGACATCGAATGCCGTGAGCCAAGTGTGGATCCGCAGCTCGATGTTCGTGCCGGTCCGGGCAGGCACGGTGATCACGTGCGGATCCGCCGACGGACCCAGTGCGGTCAGTGACGGCAGGACCGGGGGATGCTCGGCGGAGAGGTCGTCGGGGGGAGCGGACACCAGGAAAGACTACGGGTCCACCTGCACAGATCGGCCTGAGCGATCACCCGCATGCCGCACCAGTACCGCCCGGGCACGAAATGCCCACGAGCCCGTCTGTGTGCACTGCTCTGATGCGTTTCCGACACCCCGTCGACACGGAGAAGTGCCAGCACAGAGCGTCGAAAACTCGTGTCGAAAAACTATGTCGAAAAACCCTGCCGAAGGTATTCTCGACACATGTTGATCGGCTACGCGCGGGTGCGCAGCGCAGACCAGAACCCCGAACACCAGGTCGATGCGCTGCGCCGCGCCGGAGTGGCGGCCGAGGACATTCACGTCGACCAGGCGGGCGGGGCAAAGGCGTCACGCCCTCAACTCGATCTGGTGCTGTCGCGGCTGCGCGAGGGCGACGTCTTGGTGATCACCCGGCTGGACCGGCTCGGACGGTCGATGTTGCACCTGATCACCCTCGGCGCCGACCTGCGAGAGCGCGGAATCGGTCTGAGGGTCCTCGAGCAGGGCATAGATACCGCCACCGCCGAGGGCCGCGCCATGTTCGGGATGCTGTCGGTCCTGGCCGAGTTCCAACGCGAGATGATCGCGGCCAACACTCGTGACGGACTGGCCGCCGCCCGTGCCCGCGGCCGCAAGGGTGGTCGACCCTCGAAGCTCGGTCCAGACCAGATTGAACTCGCTCAACGCCTGTACGACGCAGGAGAGCACACCGTCGCCCAGATCGCCGACATGCTGAAAGCGCCGCGGACCACGGTGTATGGGCATCTAAACAAGCGA
Organism: Rhodococcus sp. T7; assembly: GCF_009872365.1. Lineage (NCBI taxonomy): Bacteria > Bacillati > Actinomycetota > Actinomycetes > Mycobacteriales > Nocardiaceae > Rhodococcus > Rhodococcus sp. T7. Next base: position 11,777 of record NZ_WXYH01000376.1, on the reverse strand, counting down.
AGGGTGGACGTCGCACCGCTCGCGCAGGAGGCCGCCGTAGTCGCTGGCCCGCCGGCGGCCAACTCTCGCATGTGCCCGACTTGCGGCCACGAGCCGACCACTCGCGCCGAGGCAGCGCATCAACGCGCTGACCTCGCGGTGATCTGGCTTCATCCCGATCCCCAACACCGCGGAACGCTGATCAGTCGACACCACTGTCGGCACTGCGAACCAGGGCAACCGGCATTCGATATTGCCTGCAGTATTTGTGGCGACGGACCCATCCTCGCCGGCGTACTCGCTGAAGAGGCGCGGTGCGGCGACCTGACCAAGCCGGTCGAACGATGGCTCACCGCAGCGGGATGGACCGTTGCGCCGGGCCTCTTGTGCCCGGACCACGCATCCCGCGGGCGATGATGAGCTCAGTCGAGGCGGCTGACTGCTAGGAATCGGCCGGGACCAGAAACTTCGTCTGGACGCTGAACGGATAGGTGCCCGGACTGGCGAGCAAGGACTCGATGAGTGCGTGGCCGTCCTCATCGATGGAGAGAATTTTGAACTTCGAGACCCCTTGCGGGTGCAGCATGACCGTGTCCCCAGGCGCCATCCGATCAGCCCTCCAGTCCTCAAGACGCCGAAATTGCAGGTCATCGGCGGTGCGAGATTTGTGCACCCCGGCGGATTCTCTCCGAGCCGAGGCAGCAGCAAGATTACATCTATCGAACGGATGTGCGAAAATTGAGGGGTGAAGCACGTCGAACAGGCTCCGGTGCACTGCCCCTCCGGGCACATGCTCGGGCCGAACACGTGTGTCGTCGGTTGGGAGGTGTGCGCCTGTGACACCGCGAGCAACGGCGGCCACCGCACGCACTTCTGTCGCTCATGCGGGCAGACGGTGCGGACACCGCCCTGTGCCGGTGCGCAACCACAGGCGGACCGGTGGTTCACTCCGCCCAAGCCCATCTGAGACGCACCGCGGCCGCGCGATCGCGTGTCAGTGGCGCTCCGTAGACTCAGGTTCGTTCTGTTGAGCATCCCCCCAATTTTGTTCGCAGAACCCCCCTGTGCCCCGGCGTCACTCCCCCCCGATGCCGGGGCACAACCATGCCCACTGCCGGAGAGAAGATCGAGGGATGACGGAGTCGAAGCCAGGTCGGATCCCCGTGGGCGATCCCATCGCGCTTCGCTTCGACCCCGAGACCAAACGCCGATTCGAAGAGATCGCCGAGGGCATCGGGCCCCGCCGCTTCGGCGCGCTTATCCGTGTCGCCTGCCGACGCCTCGTCACCCAACCCAAAGCCGTCGGAACTGGTCTCGCCGAACAGCGGCGACTCTCGGAAACGCTGCGGGCGATCCCGCTGGTCATGCTCAAAATCAAGTTGGAACCGGACACCGCGCAGAAGTTCGCCGCGCTGGCCGCCGAGTACGACACCACGGTCAGCGCACTCATGCGGATCGCGCTGCACCGATTTCTCGAAACCCCCGGTCGCTACAAGCATCCGATGCTCCGCGAGGCCGAGCGCACCGGCCTGTCCGACTGGGTCGACGTCATGGTCAACCCCTCCGGCAAGCAGCAAATCTGGAGACTCGCCAGCCGATACGGGGACAAGCTCAACACCGCACTGCTCCGAGTCGCCCTACGACGCCTACTCGACGAGCCCGGCGATCTCACCACGGACCTCGAAACCATCGCCCCACTGCGAGACCTCAGACCTGAAATCTATCCAGCCAGGGCGAATGTGCACTTCGACCCACCACTACGCGACAAGCTCGACGGGCTGGCAGAACAGCTCGGGTCCGATCGCGCCGAGTTGATGCGCCTCGCGGCCAAACGCGTGCTCGACGATCCCGGAAAGATCGAACAAGCAGTGAACAACGAGATCTTTCGCAGCGAGAAGAACCGGAAGCACCTCATGGCCAGGCACGCTCGCCGCCAGGCGCGGCGCCACACCCAACACGACTGACCGCATCGGGCGACTCGGTTCGTGATGTACCCGCCTCGGGCGGCTACCTGGCCACCTGCGGTGTCCCTTGATTCGAACTCCGCTGCGCTCCGCCCTGTTGAAGAACATCGTTCGTTTGACGTGCTGGCCTTCCGATCCTGATCGACGGCGGTCCTGTCGCAACCCCTGGCGGCGCAAGCGCCGGCACAAGGCTCCGGAAACTTTCTCAACCCGCACTCGCTGGCGCTCGCAGAGAAACTTCCCGGCCCAGGGGTTGCGCCATGCCCTGATACCGCCGATCCGACTCTCCTTTGCCAGCACGGCAAAACGAACGATCGGGGCACGCGAGTGGTCCGATCCCGTACGAAAGGTCACTGACCATGAGCACAGCAACAGCATCCATGGCTCCCGTCGTGGGGACGTCCGAGCTGCTCGACTACCGGCACTTCGGCACCTTGGAGGAGATCTACGCCCACGAGATGGGTCGACTGGCAGAGGCGGGCGTCGGGGATCCTGAGGTGACCTCGACCGGCGGGAACTGCTACGCCCTCACCGGCAATCCCGGCCGCACTGCCGACGGCCGGTCGATCTACCTCCTCGCCACCACCAACGGTGAACCCGCTCTGACCACCGATTCGCCGATCACGAGCTGGGCTGTCGGCCTGTACGAGGACCAGGGCGACTCGGTCGCCCTGGCCATGGGCGAGGCCAGCGTCGACGCACTCGGCAACTCTCCCGATGCCCTCGGCTGCGCGATCACCCGCGCCTGCACGGCACTGCACCAGTACGCCAGCGCCGCACCGGCAGGGAAGGTCGCACACATCGGCGATCGCGGCATGAGCTGGAGCCCCGAGTGACCGATAGCGGCGTCTCAGTCTCCGCGATCGACCCACCCATCCTGAAAGGGATTCTGCCCGTGACCATCCACATCAACCCCGAAATTGCGGCCGAGTTCAACCGCCTCGCCGATGCCAACGAAGCCGACCTGACCGTCGACCCGGACGCTACCTGCGACTACCTGTACTACAAGGCCGGTGCCATCGGGTACGACGGCGGGTCTCCGGGCATGTACGGGGCCTTCCACATCGGCGATGACGGCTACTCCGTGGCTCTCCACCACAACGGCAAACCGTGGGAGAACACCACCCCGGAGCGAACCGAACATCGGGTCACAGAGTGCGCGGACTGCTTGTTCAAGGCCGTCCAGGTTCTGCTGGAACAGGCGATGTAACAACGCCAACACGAGGAGGTCCCATGCAGTTGGAATTGCTCAGTCCGTGCAAAATTCGCCCCTGCTCATCATCCGTCGCTCAGGACGGTGACGTGTGCGAACGATGCCGCATCGCCTTCGGCTGGATGCTGCAGGAGATTCGCATCCTTGAGCCGGAAGCCCCAGGCCAGGACCAGAGCGAACCCGGCGCCGACGCCGATCTCAGAGAACCAAACGGCCCCGAGCGGAGAGCCAGCCAGTGTTGGATCTGCGAAAGCAGGCGGACCTGCACCCGAGTCAGGGGCCGATGGGAATGCAGGATCTGCGCCAGGATCGACGGCTCCGACGATCACGACGTCGGCAGCTGAGCTCTCATCGCACGCAGAAGTGGGGGCCACCGGGCAGTAGGAGCCTGCCCGGTGGACCATCCCCGCAACACAACCCACATACCCAAGGGAGAACGAACAAGATGTCGGAGAACGAGTTTCAGTCCGGTGACCAGGTCATCATCGACCCCGAATACGTGACCAAGTCCCTGAGAGGGCGCGTTTTCGAGGTGGTTCGCCGGATGAAGGTGAACTACGAGCTGCGGCCGCTCGACGGTGTCGGCCGCAATTTGGCGGCCCACCCTGGGGAGATCGTGCCCGCCCCCAAGGAACTGTTGGCGAAGCCGATCGTGGCGGTCACGCCCTTTGAGCTCGGCTCGACTGTTCGAGTGAAGGCGGCGAATATCGATCCGTCCACACTGTTCGTAGTCCTCTCGAACGGCAGCAAGGTGAAGGTCGCCAAGCTGGGTAACGACGAGAGCCGGTACTGGAATGTGCCTCGGACCTGGCTCGAGAAGGTGACGATCGACCTCGTCGCAGCCGCTGCGAGCGCCCAGGCGGCCGAAGTCTGATCCCTCCACCTCGCGGGAACAAGAACACCGGGCAGTAGGAGCCTGCCCGGTGTTCTCTCCCGAAAGACTAGGAGGGGGCAGCGCGCGACCGCAACATAGGCCCGGATCCAGCCCCGCCCAATCAGGACCCGGGCGCGGGGCATGGATCACCACAATTCTTAACGGGCGGCCGGCAGCACAATTCGCGCCATATTTTCACTCCAAGGAAATGTGAAGTATGGAGTCGAAGCCCGGCCGAGTATCCCTTTGCGATCCTTTCGTTTGGCGTGCTCTCGCGGCGCGCCGGGAATTAATAGTGTTCAGGGGTTGACTCCGCAATTCACGAAATCCTCCCTCACCTCTCCTCCGAAGTTAGCGACGCCGCCAATGCAACGTCTGAACTGGGGTGGAAGGGTTGCAGTGGGCGCGGTGGCGACGTGGTCGCTTCGCCACGGATGGTTTCCAAATTGGTTATGAAGGCGCCGTAAATTACTCGATAAATTAACGCAAAAGGGTTGGGGAACTTTGTTTTATTCGATATTATGAGTTCAATTGAAATTGACTCGGAGGGAAAGGCGTGACGGTTGCTGTAAAACCGCATGCCCAAAATTGGGAGGGTGAAATGATGATCGCTGACGACGACGCGCGCGATGCCTGGCAACTCCACCACGAGGATGGGTTGACCTGGTCTCGGGTGGCCAAGGAGATGGGATACAGCGAGGGTGCGGTCCGGAAACTTGCTGATGCCTATCGGCGGCGGACCGACGCCGCGGCCGCCGAGCATCAGATAGTGCTCTTCTGAGCGGGTCGTGAACATGACAGACCCTTACGGCACACTGACGGTTCGTTCACCGAAGGAGACATCAGCATGACCCTTGGAATGCGCCGCATCCTGCTCATCGAACTCGCGTTCGCCGCGGTCATTGGCGTGGTCGTTGCACTCCTCTGGCCTGGCGGCGGCGGTGGCGCGATCACTCCCACCTCGCCCACCGATCTCGGGCCGGGATGGCTGGCCGGACTCATTGCCGGCGTCATCTGCCTCGCGGTCACCATGATCATCGCGTTCGTGCGCCGGAGGGGCGGAGAACTGGACGCACCCGACCCCGTCGAGCCCGATCTCGATCGGCTTGCCAAAGCTGCGGTCGAGGACGATGCCCGTGACCGGTCGATCGGCGGTGCGGGGAGCCCGGCAGCTCGGCAACCGCGAACTTCGGCGGCCGGTTATGTCCCCGCGAGCATCTACTACACCGACGGCGGCACGAGCGGTACCGACGGCGGTGCCGGCGGTGCCGGCGGCGACTCGGGCAGCTCGAGCTGAATCCGTGGACTCCTGGTGATCCGGGAAAGGGTGCTAATCGTCAGCAATATGTTGACGATTAGCACCTAACACCCTCAAGAAAAAGCCCTGACGGTGGGCAAACACCGCCAGGGCAATCGACCACAGATTGGACCTGTGACCATGAATGAGGATATGACACCACCCGGGGGAACGGCTGACCTCATCGGCCGTCTGGCCGACTACGGCTTATTGGCCGCAACAGTGATTGGCGTGCTCTTCATCCTCGGTGGCGGTATCAAAGCGATGAACGCTCGCCGGTACGGAGAATCCCCAGGGGCAGGGATGGCGATGGCCATCGGCGGCATCGTCACCAGCACCGGTGCGCAAATGCTGAACGTCCTCCTCCGGCAAGTGCTCTCACCGCTCGACGCGGATGATGCGGACGACCCGACCGGTGCCGCCCCCCTCCCGGCGCCGCAACCCGCCCCCAACCCGCCGACCGCCCAGGCCTCCGAACCGTTCGACTGGTCCATCGTCGCCATCATCTTCGGCGGCATCGCCGCGATCGGTCTGGCAGTTGCGCTCGTCGTCGCGGCGAACCGGGCACGCATCCGACGGAAGACCGAACACGAACGCCGCGATCAGGCCCGTGCCGCTCAGCTCGAACTCTGGGCGAAGGGCGTCGCCGCCTACAACGCGACCTGCGACGGGCTGATGGACTTCGAGACCAACCTCGAATCGATCTTCGACCGCCCCCTACTCGGCGACGTCAACGAACCGGCCACCGCAGCCTTCTACGCCGCGTTCGAGACCGCCCAGGAGCGGCACCTCGAGAACGTCCCCTACAGCGACGACCAGATCCAACGATTCGTCGACGCCGCCACCACCGCGTACCGCGCCTTCACGGCCGCCGATACCAACGCACGGACCAAGGCCCGCGCCAACATCGTCGCAGGCAACCGCCACCTCACCGGCGCCGAGATACGACGCACCAGACTCGCCCGCAAGGCATTGGCCGTGGCCAACAATCCGGCCGCCGCCCCGGGAGAGGTGCAGGCCGCGTTCGAGAAGGTCATCGAGCTCCTGGCCGGAATCACCGAGATCCCTACTGCCGCGAAGACCACGATGACTGTTGCGATCACCGCAGCCAGCCGACCCGCTCTCACCGTCAGTGGCTGATGAGACCATTCCGCACAGGCGATCGATAACACGGTCGCGGGGCGCAGAGGGGAAATATGAATTCCGCATTCACGGTGGGGCTGGGGGTCTTGCTCGCCGGAGGTCTGCTCGGCGGACCCGTTGCTCGGCGATCCAACAATCCCTGGCGGATACGCGAATGGGCGCTCGCCCTCGTCATCGTCGCCTGTCCCATCCTGATCTACGCGGCGATCACCTCGGACGTCTCGACCATCCTCAAGGTGCTCCTCGTCGCGACCATGACGGGCTTGCTCGCGGTCTGCGCCTGGACGATCCGGCGCATCTCGCAGCGGAATGAGGGATCAGAGGCGGGACCGCTCAACGCCGACCGGCCGGACACGACAGGGAGGTCGTGAAGATGGACAACGAATACCGCACCAGTCGTGGGGGCGCCGATGGCCCAACGGGGCCTCCAACGGGTCGATGACCGGCCTACTGTGGACTCATGCCGAGCTATTGCACGGCGCTCCAGAATACGGCGCAGGACAATCCTACTTTCGGCGGTGACCGATACGTACCGGGAGCGGTAACGGCCGGTCACGTGCACGCCGTCCACTGGCCTGATCCTCAGGGGCGATCGTGGGACGACCTGGAAACGGTGTGCGGCCGGTCGACGCGAGGCATGGAGCAGCAGGAGCATGTCGACCCTACGCAGTGGCCGACTGGAAGATGGGCGCGTTTGGCGTGCACGGACTGTGATGCTCTGACATAGTCCCGGGGCCGGTGCACCCGCCGCGCTTACCGTCCGCGGTATGGCAACCATCGTTCTCGTCCCAATCTTCGAAGGCCCGCCCCGAATGGGGCGGGCCTTCTTGCACGGGGCGGTGCTGCCCGGTTCGTAGCGAAGGACCTGCCCGCGGATGTGCTGGACCGTTCGGATGATGCCCTGAGCTGGGGTGCAAGGCGGCGGGCCGGCTTTGAGGAAGTGTGCGGATCGAACTTATGTTCGACTACACTGGTGGGGCAAATCGGATCGGGTTCAGGGATGTGCGAAGGCGGCGATATGAGCGAACAGCCGATCGCCCCCGCCTCGGACGCGCTCAGTAAGGCGGAGAAGCTCGAACAGCTGCGCCGGAAGATGGCGGCGATTCCCGCCCGATCCGAGGGTGCTGAGCCGGCCATGCCTGCGGTGATGCTGCGGTCGGTCGACGAGCCGACACCGATTGTGGCCACCGCTCAGACCACGCTGCGAACGCTTCCCGTGCCCTCTCCGATCGCGAAGCTTCTTCCGCGTGGAGGACTTGCCCGGGGAACCGTTGCTAGCGTCGCCGGAACGTCTTCGGTGCTGGTCGGCCTACTCGCCTCGGTCACTGCCAGCGGTTCACACGCGGCCGTGATCGGAATGCCGGATCTGAGTCTGCTCGCAGCGGTCGAGCAAGGCGCGGACCTCTCCAAGATTGCGCTTGTACCCGAGCCGAAGGACTCTGCGGTCGAGGTCGCCTTCTCCGGGGGTTCTCAGCCTGTGGCGTGACGTCGTGTGGGAGACACTGTGTGGGTCTCGTGCGACGGTTCTTTGGGGGTGTCGCTCTGTGGTTCCTCGTCGATCGATGGAGTGGAGGCAATTGTGCGAGCTTTTCGGGTTCGGATGCCGTCGGGCGGCGCGTATTGGACTGTGGTCGATGACAACTACGCGGTGGAGTCGATCGCGGACAGGTATTTGCGCGAGTTACGATTCGGCCGGGATCGGGCGGAGTCGACTTCGAAGGCGTATGCCGAAGCCATCTCGCTGTTCTTGCGATGGTGTGACCGCACCGGTCGTGAATGGCGCACAGCGGCACGAGATATCGGACTGTTCATCGTCTGGTTGAAGTACACGCGATCGGACGGTTCGGTGGTGTTGGCGGGCCCGGATGCCCGGCAGGTGCGTGGTGCGGGGCGGATCAACAAGATCTTGGTCGCAGTTCGAGGGTTCCTGTCGTTCGCGGTGGTGGCGAAGGAAGCGCCGGCGGCGGTACTCGAACAGATCTACGAGCTGGCTGATGCTCGTGACCTACCGTTGGCGGCGCAGGGTGAGAGTGCGCGGTTGAGGTACCGGTTGCGGGCTCGGCACAGCTTGCACGAGCCGGAAACTGTGGTGGATCGGGCGAGCGACGAGGAGGTCATCGCCTTGTTTCGGGAGTGCCGGTCTGCGCGCGATCGGCTGATCGTGTTGATGCTCTCACGAGCGGGAATGCGGCGCGGAGAGTTGGTCGGGATGCGGCGCAGTGACCTGCATCTGCTGCCGGATAATGCCGTGCACCACTGTCCGGTACGGGGAGCGCACGTGCATGTGGTGCGACGAGAGAACTCGAACGGCGCGATAGCGAAATCGCGGAACTCACGAGCTGTACCGATCGACTTCCTGCTGGTACGGGCCCTGGATTTGTACCTCCTCGAACGCGCCGAGCAGCCCGCGGCTGACGACTGCGACTTCTTGCTGGTCAATCTGTTTCGGGAACCGTTGGGAGCTCCGATGACGGTGGGTGCGATCAACGAATTGTTCGAGGCGCTGTGTGTTCGGGCGCGGTTGGCTCGGTCGATTTCCCCGCATCAGTGCCGGCACGGGTTCGCCAGCAACCTCGCGGACTCCGGGGCTTTGCTCGACGAGATCCAAGGGTTACTCGGGCATGCGTCTGCCTCCTCGTCGATGCCGTATCTACATCCGTCACCGGACCGGCTGCGCGAGGCAGTCGAACGGGTGCCGTCGCCGAGGGCACTGACGGATGGTCTGCGGTGACGGCCGCGCAGCCGCGCATCGGGCGGGATTCTGCCGCCGCGGAAGACAAGACGATCACTGCTCAGTTGTGGTCGGTAATCACCCCGGAGTTCGTGGACTTGATGGGGTGGTCGGACGAGGGCAAGGTACTGGTCTTCCCGCGAGGACACCCCTCGCTCCTCTGGAACGAATGTGTCGTGGTCAATTGCGAATCCGAGTCACACGCGGCGCACGGTTTGTGTGCAGACTGTAGGAAGCGGTGGAAGATCGCAGGATCACCGGACGTGAACGATTTCGCGGGAACGCCGAGGTCACGGCTCCGCGCGTACGGTTTGTGCGCGGTTTCGCAGTGTGAGCGTCCGTGGTCTTCGATGAACTCCGGACTGTGCGAGGCGCACCGTTCACAGCGCATCAGATTGCAGGTTTCGCTGGCAGACTTTCTGGAGCACCCGAGGGTTGTGGCGCGTAAGTCCTTCGGACCATGTGAGGTCGTCGCGTGCGGGCGCGTACGGTCTGGGAAGATCCCGTACTGCATGAACCACGGAATACAGTGGCGCAAGGTGCGTGATGGAGCTGACGCTGTCGGATCGGCAGCAGCGGACGAGATGCGGTTCCGTAGGACCGCGCCGGCGATCTCGTATCTCAATGAGTGCACTCTGCTGGGGCTGCCGGACCGGGTTGTCGCCGAACTGATCTACGGACTCCAGCAACGCACAGCTCAGGGGGCCACAACCCGTGCCGACCAGGTCAGGCCGCTCGTAACACATCTTCTGGCCAACGAATATCGGACACTGGAGGACGTGGTCCCGGGCGATCTGCGTCCGGCAGTGAAGAACGTGTGGTCGACGGCGACCACCGAGCTCCGGCGTATGCACCTGTCGCCGGAGACCGAACGGTTCAAAGACGAATGGGATGCCACCGTTTTCGGGTTCAGGGGAACGTTGCGATTTACCAAGATCACGCAGCCCTGGTTACGAGAAGCCGCCAAGATCTGGGCTTACAACGACATCTCCCGTCGGCGTTCCAATAACGCAAAAGCGATGGTGCAAAACGAAATCCGATTCCTCGTGATGCTCTCGGACAGCCTGCGATTGCAGCGTCCAGGCGATCACGGAAACGATCCGCGTGTCCTCTCACGCAGCGATATCGCGGGCTTTCTGAACAGGCTGACCTTCCTGCACAACGATGGATCGATGTCGGCCTATGCCCGCATGACCGCGATCCGTGGGATTCGGCGGATCCTGGCCACGATGAGGGGGCTGGGCTTGAGACGGCCCGGGCAACCGATGCACGGCCTGCCCGAAGACTTCACCGGGCGTTCCCCCCGAGATGTGGACACCAGTTCCTATGCGGCGGTGGCCAGCCTAGCCGATCGCTGCTCGTACTCGATCGGACAGATCTGGCCGAGAGTGGAATGTCTCCTTCTCGTGTTGTATCGCGTGATCCAGCGGAAGACGGCAGCGCGCGCCTCACCCGCGCTGTTCCAGCGCTTCCGCCCCTGCAGCGTCTCCCGTTTCAACGTCGCGTTCAGCGATTCGGCGGCGGCGTTGTCCGCCGACGTCCCGACCGCACCCCGTGACCGGGTCACCCCCAACTCGCGGCAGAGGTCAGCGAACTCAGCCGATACATATTGAGCCCCGTTGTCGGAGTGGAAAATTGCGCCATCGAGACCGGCGGCGCCACGACAGGCGGCGGCCGCCCGCAGCGCGTCGGTGACCAACTCGGTGCGCATGTGGTCGGCGATCGACCACCCCGCCAACCGTCGCGAACTCAGGTCCAACACCGTCGCCAAATACAGAAATTCACCGTCACCGACTGGAAGGTAGGTGATGTCCCCGACGTATTTGGTGTTCGGTGCGCTCGCGGTGAAATCCCGCCGGATCAGGTCCGGCACCGGGGCCGCGTCCGGGGCGGGGACGGTGGTGCGCACCGGTTTGCGCAGGTGCACACCGACGATCCCGTGCTCGCGCATCACCCGCTCGACCCGCTTGTGATTGACCTCGATCCCGGCCTCGCGCAGCTCGGCCGTGATGCGCGGAGCACCGTAGGTGCCATCGAAGTCGGCATGGATGGCACGGATCCGCGCAGCCAGCTCCTCGTCGGCGCGGGCACGGGCGGCCCGGGCCGGCGCGGAGGTCCGCCACCGGTAGAAACCCGAGCGGGAGACCTCAAGGATCTGGCACAGCCACTTCACCGGAACGGTGTCGCGGTGGTCATCAACGAACTGGAAGCGGCTCACCAATTCGTCTCGCCCGCGAAATATTTTGCCGCCTTGCGCAGAATCTCCCGTTCGGTTTCGAGCTTCCGGATCTGGGCCTTGAGCTGCTTGTTCTCTTCCTCCAACACGGACTCGGACGATACCTCCCCGACCCGCGACGCCGGCCGCGCGGCCCCGCTGGCCCGGAGCTCGGCCGTGGAGGTACCGGTGCGTTTGCGTTCGGCCCGCACCCAGTTGCGCAGGGTCTCGCGGCTGACACCCAGATCCCGGCCGATTCCGTCGAAAGTGTGGCTCGGGTCGGTCAGGTACAGCGCGACGGCATCGGCCTTGAACTCCGCCGAGTACGCCTTCATCGCCATCAGTGACATCTCTTCCTCTG
>NZ_WXYH01000375.1:0-36606 GCF_009872365.1 Rhodococcus sp. T7 | reverse complement strand
CACTGCATCGTGCACTCCTCGTCAGGGTCAGAGTCGGCGCCGGGTCGAGCCGGCTGGATCACCTACATATTCATGGAAATTCTCGAAGCCTACGACCTGACGAAGTCCTACCGTGCCGCCGCCGCGCTGGCGGGGTGCTCCCATCACACCGTCGCCCGCCTCGTCGCCGAACGCGACACCGCCGATGTCCCGACCCCGCCGCGGGAGAGGAGACCGATGTTGATCGACGAATATCTACCGAAAATCGAAGAATGGGTCGAACATTCGAAAGGTCGGGTCCGCGCCGACGTCGCCCACGACAAACTACTCGCCCTCGGCTTCACCGGCACCGAACGCACCACCCGCCGCGCCGTGGCCCGGGTCAAACGCGCCTACCGGCTCGGCCACACCCGGGTGCACAGGCCCTGGGTCACCGAACCCGGGCTCTGGCTGCAGCACGACTTCGGCGACGGCCCGATCGTCGACGGCATCAAGACGGTGCTGCTGTGCGCGTGGCTGGCCTGGTGCCGGCACCGGGTGGTGATCCCGTTGCGGGACCGCACCGCTCCCTCCGTCTACGCGGGCCTGGACCGGATCTTCCGGCAGGTCGGTGGTGTCCCGACGTATCTGCTCACCGACAACGAGAAGATGGTCACCACCGAACACATCGCCTCGGTCGCCGTCCGCAACCCGGGCGTGGTCTCCTTCGCCCGGCACTACGGCCTGGTCGTGAAGACCTGTCTGCCCGCGGACCCGGCCACCAAGGGCGGGGTGGAGAACACCGTCAAGCTGGCCAAAGCCGACCTGGTGCCCACCGACCACAACCTCGCCGCCCAGTACGACAGTTTCGACGACCTCGAGGCCGCCTGCACGCAGTTCTGCGATCAGGTCAACACCCGCATCCACCGCACCACTCGCCGCATCCCGGCCGAGATGCTCGCCGAAGAACGCCTTCACCTGCACCCGGTCCCGGCCGCTCCGCACACCGTGACCTGGGGTGTGACCCGCATCGTCCCGGACAACACACCGATGATCGCGTTCGAGAACGGCCAGTACTCGGTGCCGCACACCCTGCGTGGGCAGACGGTGTGGGTCCGCGCGCACGGCGCCGGGGCCGGCGAGCGGATCGTCTTCGTCCACCACGGCGAGGGTGGCCCGGTCGAGGTCGCCCGGCACCGGCGGGCCCGCCCCGGTTCGCCGCAGATCTGCGACGAGCACTTCCCGCCGCCTCCTGCCGGGGTCCTGGGCCGTCAGCCGATCCCGCGGACCGACGCCGAACGCGCGTTCTGCGACATCGGTGTCGGTGCCCGGCTGTGGTTGTGTGAGGCCGCCGAGGCCGGCACCGGGAAGATCCGAGTGAAGATGGAGCACGCGGTGTCGCTGGCGAAGCTGCTCGGCGCCGAACGGGTCGACTGGGCGCTCGGGCACGCCGCCGCCTACGGCCGCTTCGCCGAGGGCGACCTGATGGCGATCCTGGACGCCCACCCTGCCGGCGCCGCCTCGGACACCACCCATCGGGCCGACGAATCGCGGTCCCTGGCCCAGGGCACCGCCGGGTGGGCCCGATTCGGTGCCCCGACCCTGAGCGAACTCACCGACACCGAGGGCACCGGCGCCACCGAATACTAGCACCCACCAACGCGCGGTGCTATCTAAAGCTACTGTGCTGCAACAGCATCAAGGATCGCCACGCAAACACCGACCACAGGAGGGCTGTTCTCGTGAGCACTGCACCACCGTCGGCGCCGCCGCTGCCGGCCGACCTGGAATCCCTGTTGCACCGGCTGCGGCTGCCGCACATCCGCCGCGCCGCCCCCGACGTGTTGGCCACCGCCCGCGCCCAGCGGTGGGAACCCGCCGAGGTACTCAAGGCGCTGCTCGCCGAGGAGGCCGCCGGACGGGAACGCTCGGCGCTGGCCACCCGCCGCGCCGCCGCAGCGTTTCCCACCGGCAAGACCTTCGACGCCTGGAAACCGGAACTGTCCTCGATCCCGGCGCCGACCCAGCAGGCGCTGCGCACCCTGGAATGGATCGAGCGGCGCGAGAACCTCGTCGTCTGCGGCCCGTCCGGCACGGGCAAGACATTCTTCCTCGAGGCACTCGGCCAGCATGCCGTCGAACGGGGACGGAAGGTGTTGTGGTTCACCCTCGAAGACCTCGGCGCACTGATCCGCCGGCACCGTGCCGACGACTCGGTGTCGGGGGCGCTGACCAAGCTGCTGCGCGCCGATCTCGTGGTCATCGATGACATCGGCCTGTTGGCGGTGGCCGCCGACGCCGCCGAAGGCCTCTACCGGCTTGTCGATGCCGCATATGAGAAACGGGCCCTGGCGCTGTCGTCGAATCTGCATCCGTCAGGATTCGACGAACTGATGCCCAAGACACTGGCCACCGCCACCGTCGATCGGCTCATGCATCACGCTCACCTGTGTCAGACCAGTGGAGATTCGATCCGGATGAGTCAAGCCCTCGCCGGCACCGGCACCACACCGCTGATCTGAGCAGCACGGTGGGCAGTTTCGTGTCCGCCCGTGGGCACATTCATGTCCGCCCACGGGCAGGTTTCGTGACCGCCGATGGGCAGAAACCAAAGTCCCTTGACATCGGGCGCGGCAGGTTCGGGTCGGGCGGGGGTATACCGGCGCGGTGCTCGCGTCCGCACAGCAGGCGGGAATAGGACACTGCGTCCGGTGTCGGTGGGCGAGGTGTTCGTCGTCTGCACGAGGTCTCCACCGCCGTCCATCGGACCGAACCACGCAGGTACTCACGGGTAAACGGCCGCGCTGGCTGATCGAGGTAGTCGACATCGCGTGGTGGCATCTGGGATCGGGCCAGCCAGGTTCTGGGCACCGAGCGACCATATTTGAACCGGTTCAGGAATCCTCCGGGCCGACGACGGCGATCTGCATCGCCGGTTGCTGTCGATCCAGGAGGAGGCGGGCCGGCCGGAGGAGAACTCGGCGCTGCGCGTCTTTGACGTGATCGCGTGGATAGACGCAAGAGCCGACGCCTCGAAGAACGCGCTGACCTAGGAAGATGATTCGTCCCGGACTTCGGTGCCGCCGGAAAGAGCGCGTTCGGCTGCCGGTAGGTGTGTTGTCGGACTACCGTGATCGCAGGGGGTTCGCGACACGTCGTGGCACCTGGCGGAGGAGGGACGATGACTGCGAACTTCGAGCTTTCAAGGACGCGGCCGGCAAGTTCCGGTTCCGCTTGAAGGCAGCCAACGGGGAGAGCATCGCGGTGAGTCAGGCGGCACCTCGAAGGCAGCGGCTCAGACCGGGATGGCGTCGATCGAGGACAATGCCCCATCCGCCCCACTGCGGATCTGATCTGACCTCGGATCATTCTCGCTCCTTCCGATGATTCGTGGTCGACACCCTGTTGCCCGACAGTTACTGCACAAATGCAGCAGAGTCTTGCCTCGACGTAGTTGTCTCAACGTCGATATCGCCCACCTCTGGTTCCCTCGATATCGGTCGGCGGCGCGCATCCTGGTGTTCGGATCTAGTGCGTTGCTGTCGTGTGTCTCATGAAGTCGAGCAGGGCCGTCTCGAAGGTGGCTGGCATTTCCAACATGGGATAGTGACCGCACGCGTCGAGCTCGATGAGGTCGGCGTCGTGTAGTTGTCGGCTCAGCCAGAGGGCGCCCTTCGTCGAGTGCACTGGGTCGGCTGCGCCGATCACCTGGAGTACGGGCTGTCGTACTTTGGGCAGTAGGTGGATCAAGTCAGTGGTGAGCATCGATCGATAGCATGCGATGGCTGCCCAGGATGGCATCCGCAATGATGTTGCGAGTAGCCAGGCTGCGAGGTCATCGGACGGCGGCGTGGCAAAAGCGCCGACCAGAGTGGCACGGCGCGATGAGATCCGGTTCTCCGCTTCGGCATCGATCAGACTCGGGAGGACTGCATCGGATGGAGCTCCGAAGGGGAAGGTGGGGGTCCTCGCTGCGCTCACTGCGTTGGAGCCGACGAGGACGAGCCGGCCCACACGTACCGATGTCGCCGCAGCAGCGAACGCGACCT
Source organism: Rhodococcus sp. T7 (assembly GCF_009872365.1). Classification (NCBI taxonomy): domain Bacteria; kingdom Bacillati; phylum Actinomycetota; class Actinomycetes; order Mycobacteriales; family Nocardiaceae; genus Rhodococcus; species Rhodococcus sp. T7. The sequence goes on along the minus strand of NZ_WXYH01000375.1, from coordinate 32,599 downwards.
GACCGCCGAAGGAATGGCCGACCAGAGTGGCTTCGAACAGATCCAGCCGGTCCAGTACTGTTTCCAGGTCATCGGCCAATTCTGTTACAGCGTAGCCGGATAGAGGTTTGTCCGACCGACCGTGCCCGCGTTGGTCAATGCACACTACGCGATAGCCCGATGCGCTCAGGATGCGGATCTGGCGGTCCCACAGCGTGCCATCGAGGCCGAATCCGGAGATCAGGACCACGGGCGGCCCGTCTCCGAGATCCTGCACGTAGAGACTGGTGCCGTCACTCGCTCGGATTCTTGTCACTACCAATTCTCCTGTGCTGTCGATGCCGTCCGTGGGTCCCGAGATCGACAGTTGGCCGCTGACGTAGGAGCAGTGCCAGTCATCTCCTCGCGGCCCGGCGAATGAGAATGCATCGAGAACCAGTCTTCACCGATCGGTGGTGCCGGCATCATCGATACCGTCCGCAGGGCCCCTGGACCGGTCCCGGAACCTGCGCAAGCAGGTGCCCGACGTCGCCGCGGTGACTGTCGTCGCCGGCGGTTCGTGGGTGGTGGCGCGTCATTGCGGTCCCATGGGCACAGCTGCCCGTTGACGGTCGGGATGTTCGTCGGGCCGCTCGACCACACCGCTCGCCAATAGGTCGTCCACATCTGAGATTCCGAGCTCACGCAAGATTTCGCTCGTGTGCGCACCGGGTACTGGGGGTGCGGTCGGTGTGGGCGGCACGGTTCTGCTGAATCGCGGTGCCGGTGCGGGTTGCCGGACCGAACCGACGTCGACGAAGGTGCCCCGAGCGGTCAGGTGGGGGTGATCGGGAGCTTCGGTCAGCGACAAGACGGGGGCAACGCACGCATCGGTTCCCTCGAACGCTGCAGTCCACTCGGCCTGTGTGCGGGAGGCGAACGCGCGTCGAATCGCCTCGCGAAGTTGCGGCCATCCTCGTGGGTCGGTGCGGTCGGCGACATCCTCCGCAAGTCCCAAGGTCTCGGTGAACGTTGCGTAGAACTGGGGCTCGAGGGCGCCCACGGCCATCCAGCGGTCGTCGGATGTGGCATAGGTGTCGTACCAGGGCACACCGGTGTCGAGGAAGTTCGTGCCGCGTTCGTCCTGCCATCCACCGGATGCCATCAACCCGTGCAGGATGCCGGTCAGCGACGCGGCGCCGTCGACGATGGCGGCGTCGACGACTTGGCCTCGGCCCGACCGCACGGCCTCCCACACGGCGGCGAGGATCCCGACGACCAGGAACAAGGACCCGCCGCCGAAGTCACCGACGAAGTTGACCGGGGGCACGGGTGCTTCGTTGCGTCGTCCTATCGAGGCGAGCGCACCGGTGATGGCGATGTAACCGATGTCGTGTCCAGCGGTGTGCGCCAGTGGTCCTTCCTGTCCCCAGCCGGTCATTCTCCCGTAGACCAGCCGCGGGTTGATCGACCAGAGGTCTTCGGGTCCCAGTCCGAGTCGCTCGGTGACGCCGGGACGGAATCCCTCGATCAGCACGTCCGCGTCGGCGGTGAGTTGCTTGACCACATCGACGCCCCGCGGGGAGCGCAGATCGACGACGATGGATGTTCGGTTTCGGCGGAGAACGTCGAGTTGGGGGTCGACGCCGCTGGCCGGTGGGCCCGGCCGCTCGACGCGGACCACGTCGGCGCCGAGGTCGGCCAGGAGCATCGCCGCATAGGGGCCGGGCCCGATCCCGGCAAGCTCGACGATCTTCAGCCCTGCCAGCGGGCCGGCGCTGTGGGTGGTCTCTGTGTCGGTCATGAAAACTTCTCCTCGTTATGGATGCGCTGGAAGGTGGTCTTTCCGGCCGTCGGCACGGTCCTGGCGCGGTGGGTGGTGTTCGTTGCTGCAGACCCGTCTGCGGAGTTCGCGCCGTACAACCTTGCCCCCGGCGTTCACAGGGAGTTCGGCGATGGTGATCAGCTCGGCCGGTACCTTGTACGCGGCGAGATACTGTCGGCAATGCGTGCGGATGCTCCGAGTGTCCACGTCTCGGCCGCGACGGGGAACGATGAACGCCACGACGACCTCGCCCCAATGCTCGTCGGGAGCACCGATCACGGCGGCCTGGTCGATGTCTTCGTGGCGGCAGAGGACGTCCTCGATCTCGATCGGGTAGATGTTCTCCGCACCGCGAATGATCATGTCGTTGCGTCGGCCCGCGAGATACAGGTAGCCGTCGTCATCCATGTAGGCGAGGTCTCCGGCTCGAAACCACCCGTCCTGCAGTGCTTGTGCCGTCTCCTCCGGTCGATCGAGGTAGCCGGACATGGTCTGCGCGTTGAGGGTGACGATTTCCCCGACGCTGCCCCGGGGAACGTCGTTGCCCTCCGAATCGAGTAGCCGGAGATCGACACCGTACGCGGGCTTGCCGATCGAGCCGAGGAGGTGCTCGGCCCCTGCCGCTGCCCTCCGATGATCGGCCGATCCGAGGACTGTCTGAAGTCCGGTCTCGGTTCCGGCACCGAACGCATTGACGAAGTCGCACCGAAAAACCTCGAGGGCCCGCCGGAGCACGGTCGGAGGCATCGGCGCGGCACCGTAGATGATCGACCGCAGTTCCGGATAATCGGATTGTTCGACAGCCGGGTGTGCGAGCAGGCCGGAAATCATCGTGGGAACCAGGAAACAGCCGGTGAGTTCGCCGTGCTGCAACCACCAGAGAACCTCGTCGACGTCGAACTGCGGCAAAATCAACGTCGGAAAGCCGCGCCAGACGTGCATGAGGACGGGACTCTGCCCGCCGATGTGAAACATGGGCGACGAGGAGTAGCGGAACTCGTCGGGCTGAATTTCGTAGTCGAGCGTGATCGCGGTGACCAAATTCTTGATCATTCGCTGAGACTGGAGGACGCCCTTCGGTTTACCGGTCGTTCCGCTGGTGAAAGCCAGGCCGACGATCTCGTCGTCGCCGACGCGGACGTCCGGTTCGACGTCACGGCCTTCGGCGACGAGCCTCTCGTACGGAATGAATGAGTCGTACTCTCCGCCGAAGAGCGCGGTGAGCCGCAAGTTGGGCGCGTGGGAAAGCAGCGGAGCGAGATGCTCGATGTATCGCTCGTCCGTGAATAGTGCTACGGGGTCGGCGGACTGGAGCAGTGTTGCGGTTTCTTCAGCGGCGAGACGGTTGTTGAGCGGCACGTAGGTGCAGCCCAGTTTCAGACAGGCGAGGATCACTTCGGCGTAGCCGATGCCGTTGACCGCGAAGAGGGCCACGCGGTCCCCGCGGCCGATTCCGTGTGCGGCGAATGCGTCCGCGAGCCGGTTGACCCGACTGTTGACTTCTGCGAAGGTCCATTGCCTTCCATTGCCGAGAACGAAACATGCGCGGTCGGGATGGCGTTGAGCGGACAGCCGGAGGAAGTCGCCGGCAGCGGGTCCGACCGTTGTGGGCATGGCGTCTCCTCAGGTGCAGTGTTCGAAGCGGTGCCGGCGATCGGTCGAGCTGATCTCCTCGCGGCAATTCGTGGAGATCAGCTGTGCCGGAACGAATCTAATGATCAGTCGAAGTAGAGCGCTTCGATCTGTTCCGCGTACTTGCGATGGATGACGCGTCTCTTGAGCTTGGCGGTTGGCGTGAGTTCCTCGGAATCCGGCAGCCATGCAGTTGCGAGAATCGCGAACTTCTTGATCTGTTCGTTGCTGTTGAGCCGACGATTGCCGCGTTCGACGGCGGCTTCGACCTCCGCGCGGACTTCGGGTGCCGCGACGATGTCGGATTCGGGTTTCCCGTCGAGCCCGAGACGCTTGGCGTAGACGGCGAGTGCCTCGGGGTCGAGAGTGACGAGTGCGGTCACGTACTTGCGGCGGTCGCCGACGGCGACGAGCTGGCCTATCAGTGAGCTTTCTCCCTTGATGGTCGACTCGATGGTGGCCGGCGACATGTTCTTGCCTGCCGAGTTGATGATGATTTCCTTCTTGCGGTCGACGATGCTGACGAATCCGTCGTCGTCGATGACGGCGATGTCGCCGGTGCGCAGCCACCCGTTCTCGTCGAGTGCCGCGGCGGTCTCGTCGGGCTGTTTACGGTAGCCGACGAAATTGAGGTCGGCCTTGGCGAGCAGCTCGCCGTCGTCACCGAGTTTCAATTCGACCCCGGGCAGTGGTTTGCCTGCCGTGCCCGCCTTGAAATCCTCGATGCGGTTGAAGACGTTGAGTGAACCCTCGGTCAGGCCGTACGCCTCGAGCATCGGCACCCCGACAGCGCGAAAGAATACGGAGAGTTCGGAAGCTGAGGGTGCACCGCCGACGAACGCGGCCTTGATGCGATCGAGCCCGAGTCTGCCGAGGAGCGGCCGCAAGAGGGTCAAAGCCTCCTTGTGCTCGGTGAGGAGTCGGATCACCTCCGCGGGGTCCGCATCGGAGCCGGTTTCGGCCGCGAGCACAGCTTGCTTGCCGGTCTCGAGGGCGGCCTGCAGGGCACCACGATGAGAATCATCGGCCTCGCCGGCGATCATCAGTTCGATCGCCACCTGCAGTTTCTCCCACAGGCGGGGCACAGAGAAGAACGCGTCGGGCCGGTGTCGGGCCAGTGCAACGGGCACCTGTGCCATGTCCGGGCACGCGGTGATCGCAGCACCGTGGGCGAGGGCCATGTACTGCGATGTGATCCGGCCGCCGGCGTGGGCCATGGGGAGGAAGGAAATGATCCCGATGGAGGGCAGGGGGAGCGCGGCGGCCAGGGCGCGCTGCTGCGCCATCACCGTCCGATGAGACCACTGGGCTCCCTTGGGGGCGCCGGTGGTTCCGGAGGTGAAGATGAGCGTGGACAGATCGTCGGCGCGGACGGCGCGCCACGCCGCCTCCACGTCGAACGCCGGATCCGCTGCACCTTCCAGATCCTCGAGGGTGAGTGTTCCCGGCACCTCACCGTCCACTACCACGAGGTGGCGGACCTGGTCGCCGAGTGCTGCCACCGCCGCCCGTACCTTGTCGAGGAAGGCGAGTTGCGTGACGACGAGGGTGCAGTCCGCGACCCGGAGTTGATGCTCGATCTGTTCGGCCGGGGAACTGTTGAACACCGCGAACGGCACCGCGCCGATGTGGTAGGCCGCGTAATCGACGAGATGGCACTCGACGGTGTTCGGCAGGATGATCGCCACGGTGTCGCCGCGGCCCAAGCCCAGACCGGCCAACCCGGCGGCGAGGGAGCGGACGCGTTCGTCGAGTTCTCGCCAGGTGTAGCTGACGTGCTCGTCGATCGTGCGCAGGGCTGTCTGGTCGCCGTACGTGGCGACGACCTGTTGGAAGGCTTCCGGGATCGTGGCGGCGGCGAGCGGGGTGGGCTCGCTCCGGGGGATGGCTTCGGGGAAGCTGGTCACATGGGCTCCTGGGTTCAGTGGGAAGACCGAGGCGAGGTTTGAGTGTCGCTGGGACGCAGGCCCAGTCGACGACGCCAGTCGTGCAGTCCTGTGAGGCGGAGGGCGCGCTCGACCAGCGCTCCCTTGGAGGGTGAGTAGGGGTACCAGTGCATCTCGTTCTTGAAGGGAAGCCGTTCGCTGACGAATGCCTGTTGCCGGGTGAATTTGCGGACACCGTTCGGTCCGCCGAACCGGTGCCCGAGTCCGGACTGCTTCCAGCCGCCCATCGGCAGGGGAAACTGGAAGACGTTGGTCATCGCATTGTTGATGTTCATGCCACCGGCCTCCACCCGGCTCCCGACGCGACGACCGCGCGCCGTCGAGGACGTCCATACACTTCCGGCGAGGCCGTAGACGGAGTCGTTGGCGAGCGTGACTGCCTGATCCTCGGAGTCGACCTTCATCACCGGCAGAAGCGGCCCGAACGTTTCTTCCCGCATGCACGCCATCGAGTGGTCGACGTCGACGAGAACGGTCGCAGGATAGAACAGTCCCTCGTCGGAGCGTCGGCCACCGGTGAGGACGCGGGCCCCCTTGGAGACCGCATCCGCGACGTGCCGCTCGACGAGCTCGAGTTGGGCCTCGGTGGCCATCGCGCCGTACTCGGCCGCGAACGCACCCTGCGCGTCGTGTCCTTGACGCAGGGTGCGAACCTCGGCGACGAGCCGGTCGACGAACTCGTCGTACACCGCGCTTTCGGCGTAGATCCGTTCGATTGCCACGCAGGATTGGCCGGCGTTGAAAAGTCCCCCCCAGACCGCGCCGCGGACGGCACGGTCGAGGTCGGCATCGGAGAGCACGATCATCGGGTCTTTGCCCCCGAGTTCGAGGCTCGCCGGAATCAGCCGTTCGGCGGCACGGATTCCGATCGAACGGCCGGTCCGGGTCGAGCCGGTGAACTGGATCATGTCGACGGCGTCCACGACCGCTCGCCCGGCCGGGCCGCGCCCGGTCGCGCATCCGAGCACGGGGGGAGCCCCGATCTCGTCGTTCCAGGCGCGCACCACCTCGGCCCACGCAAGGGGGGTGATCTCCGAAGGTTTGGTCAACACGGCAGCGCCCGACATGAGAGCACCGGGCACATCCATCATCGGCATGGCCAGGGGATAGTTCCACGGCGTGATGATCCCGACGAGTTGGTACGGGCGGCGCAGAATTCGCAGTTTCTTGTTGAACGACGCCGGACCGTGGATTCGGCGGCCCTCTTCGGCGAGGAACTTTTCACCATGCTTGGCGTAGTAGTTGATGACCTCGACACAGACCATCAACTCGATCGATGCATCACCCCAAGACTTGCCGGCCTCGCGGTGAACCAGACCCAGGAGATGATCTTTGTTGTCCACGATCCAGTTCAGCCATGCCAGCAGATGCTTCGCTCGTTTCTTCGGGCCCAGCGCCTCCCACTCTGGTTGGGCCGCACGGAGGCGATGGGCCAGCCGGTCGACCTCCTCCGGGGACATCGTCTCGACGGTGCCGACGACCTCGCCGGTGGCAGGGTTGACGACGTCGACGTGCGGTTCGTCGGCGAGCGCCTTGGGCGTATCGGCGCCGTGGGTGCCGACCTCGGTCTGTGTCATGGGATTCCTCCGACAGCGGGCGTGGATGAAAGACAAATATTGTGATGGATGTCACATTTCTAGGCTATGATTCCGCAATTCGTACCCGATTGCCTCGTTGATCCCCTTTCGCACCAGGATCGTTCAGGCGGGGACCGCCCGCAGGGCGCGTTGGTAGCCGAGGACGGCCTTGGTGGCGTTGAAACCGATGGCGCCGACTACCTCGCTGCCGCGGCGCGCTTCGACGACCAGGGAATTGCGGTCCGCATCCTGCGCGACGACGACGAGTTCGTCGGCCGCGCGCAGGTAGCCGACGGACTTGATCTTCACGTCGTACTGATCCGACCAGAACGCGGGTACCGACACAAGAGGCGCCCTACCGGGATGGTCGACCACAAGGTTCGCGGCCACCCGGTCCGCCATGTCACGCGCGTTGGACCAGTGTTCGACACAGACGTGAGTGCCGGCGTGGGGGTGAACCCACGCCGCGACGTCACCCGCTGCCCACACGCCGGAGAGGGGGGACCCTGCCCTGTCCAGCACCCGGCAGATGTCATCGACATGGACCACGCCGCCATCGGTGTCTACGGGTGAATCTGCCAGCCATTCAGTGTTTGGGACAGAACCGATCGATACGAGGACGGCGTCAGCTTCTAGCAGTTCTCCATCGGCGAGGCGGACGCCGGTCACGTATTCGTCACCCTCGATCGAGTCGACTCCCGTCCCGAGGCGCCAGCGGACACCGTGGCGTTCGTGCAGCTGCCGGGCGAATGCGCCGGCCTCGGGACCGATGACCGGCATGGGTGTATCGCTGACATCGACGACGGTCACCTCGACATCGCGGGCCCGCAGGGTGGCCGCCACCTCACAGCCGATGAATCCCGCCCCGATGATGACCACGCGACTGCCGGGCGCCGCGGCGGCGGTGAAGGCCGCCACGTCGCCGAGCGATCGGAGGGTGAAGACCCCGGTGGCGGGCTTTCGCCCAGGCCACGGCCGGGCGCGGCGTCCGGTGGCGATGACGAGTTCGTCGAACGGCTGGTCCGTGCCGTCACCGAGGGTGAGGGCACGGACGTCGAAGTCGACACCGTGCACCGGCGCCCCCAGACGCCACGTCAGGTCGTCCGTTCGACCGGGTAGCCGGCACTGGTCGCCGGTGACGCTGCCTGCCAGCAACGCCTTGGACAGCGGTGGCCGGTCGTAGGGTAAGTGCTCCTCGTCCCCGATCAGGGTGATCTCGCCGGTGAAGCCCGCATCTCGCAATGACCGGCCGACCCGGAAGCCGGCCAGGCCGGCTCCCACTACAACGACATGTCGCATGCGATTCAGTCCTTGATCAGGATGGCCGCCACCGGGCACATGCGTGCCGCGGCTTCCACCTTCGGGCGGAGTTCCTCCGACGGCTGGTCGTCCAGCAGGACAACCACATCGGAGTCGTCGTGAAGGTCGAAGACCTCCGGGGCCTCCATGACGCAGTCGCCGTGCATCTCGCAGGCGGCGAAGTCGACAGTGATCTTCATGGTGCTCAGTCCTCGGGTACGTCGGTACCGGCCCGCTTCAGGCGGGGGTGATGGTGATGGGAAGTTCGTACACTCCCCGCGAGTAGTTGTCCTTGACGTAGGAGACGTCGCCTACCTGCTCGATGTTCGACGTGCGCTGGAGCAGTTCCTCGAGCAGAATCTTCATCTCGAGCGTGGCCACGTGCTTGCCGAGGCACTGGTGGGGGCCGCGGCCGAAGCTGACGTGCGGATTGTTCTCGCGCGAGAGATCGAATCTGCGCGGTTCGTCGAATGCGCGGGGGTCGAAGTTGCCGGCCGTGAACAGCATGAGGACGATATCGCCCTCGTCGATGGTCTGGCCGTGCAGCTCGTGTGTCGCGGTCGCCGTGCGCACGAGATGGGTGAACGGCGATGCGACCCGCACGAACTCCTGGATGGCGGTGTTCGGGATGTCACCGTCGCGCTCCCGCAGCCAGGCCATCTGCTCGGGGTTGCGAAGCAACGAGTGCATCCCGTGCGACAGCGCGGTACGGGTGCTCTCGGCGGCCCCGCTGGCGAGCAGTGCCACGTTGCCCAGCACCTCGTCCTCGCTGATGACATCTGCGGCTGCGACGATCCGGCTCATGACGTCGTCACCTGGATGTTGACGCTTGAGTTCGGCCAGGTCACCGGCGTACACCATCAGGTTTCCGATGGCTTCCATGACGTGGTCGAACGACGGAGTGATGCGCTCGTCGAACGGAGCGGCGAAGGTGTCGACCCAACCGAAGAACTTCGGTCGATCCTCCGGCGGGACGCCGAGCACGTCCCCGAGGGCCTCCATCGGCATGGCGTGCCCGATTTCGTGGACGAAGTTGAACGTGCCCTTCTCCAGGGCGCGGTCGACGATCGTCACCGCGTACTCGCGGAACTTCTCCTCGAGTTTGCGGACGAATGCGGGGGTGAAGCCCTTGGCCATGACGCCACGCTGGGCCTTGTGCTTGGCCCCGTCCATGGTGAGCATGGCGGGCATGCCGCCCATGGTCGGATCGATCGGGGTGACCTTCCAGGCGTTCACGTAGCCTCTGTCGGCTGCGTACAACTCGCTGTTGCGGTCGACTGCCCAGATGTCCTCGTTGCGGCTGACGACCCACGCTCGGTCGATCAGCAGCGGATTGTCGAATTCGTGGAGAAAGCACGGTGTCTCGTCACGAATCCGGTCGTAGGCGTCCAGCGGCAATCCGAAAGTATCGGGATCACCGGCCGCGTAGACCTCCGGGTCGAAGACATCGATGCGTGTGGCGGTCATGGAAACCTCCTGCAGGTAGGAACTGGCCGGGTCGGTCAGGTCAGCGGGCCGTGAACCCGGCGTCGACGACCACGGTCTGGCCGGTGGTGTACTGGCCGGCATCGGAGACCAAATGCATGATCGTGTTGGTCACGTCCTCCGGCAACAGCATGCCGTTGTCGTGCACCGGCAGCGGGTTCTGCAGGTTCTCGGCGATCTGCGGGAACTCCTGAACGAAACGGCCGAACGCCTCGTTCACGACCATCGGTGAGGCGACGCCCGTCGGATGAATCGTGTTGACCCGGATGCCCTCTGGGGCGAGAAGGAGTGTCCATGCGCGCATCAGACCGACCACCCCGTGCTTCGACGCGATGTATCCCAGTACGCCCGGGCTTCCATCCGACATACCGCCGACCAGGCCGGCGGTCGAGCTGGTGATGACGATCGATCCGCCCCGGCCACCCGCACGGAGATGGGGGATCGCCGGGTTGACGGTGTTGTAGACACCCTTGAGCATGATGTCGATGCCCGCGTGCCATGCGTCGGGCATCAGGCGCTGTTGGCCGGTGATCGCCATGATGCCCGCGTTGGCGAGGACGATGTCGAGTCGACCGAATTCCGCCACGCCGTCGTCGACGACCTTCTGCACCGCGTCCGCGTCCCGCGCATCCGCCTGCACGGCGTGGATGCGCTGCCCGGTCTTCTCGACGAGCGCGATGGTCTCGTCGAGGTCGTCCGGCGTCGCCAGTGGGTATTCCACCGACGGTTCGTCGTGGCAGATGTCGAAGCCGATGATGTCCGCGCCCTCTTCGGCGAGGCGGACTGCGTGGGACCGCCCCTGTCCGCGGGCGAGTCCGGAGATGAAGGCAACTTTGCCGTCAGCGAGTCCCATGTCGGTTCCTCCTTGGGCCATGCCCTGTGAGCGATGGCTGGTTTGGTGTTGAGATTGAGGGGCGCAAAAGTTATTGAGAGGGCGCGTCTCTAATATAGGTGTAACGCGGGTCACTTGTCAACGATCGTTCGGAACATCCGCACGTCGGAGCTTCATGCGTCGACGGGGCGGCCGAGGCTTTCCAGATGCGCTCGGTACTGCGCATAGGCCGGTTGCAGGGCCGGTACGAGTCCCAGAAGCTTCGTCACCCCACCGTCGACCTTTATCTTCTTGCGTGCCAACGCTACTGGCAGATTCAATTTGCCGAGCCAGAATTTGTGCCCATCGTCGCCGCTCATCGAAAGCTCGACCTCCGGTTCCTGGGTTTCGGCCTCCGCGCCGAAGCGAAGGACGGCGGGATCCTGTGTGGCGTCGAGCAAGAACACCGCCGCCGGGTCGTGATGGCGAATGCGGAAGGACGTGTTTGCCTTGACGAACTTCGGCCCCACCGCCGGATCGGTCGTGAGGTGCTCGTAGAACGGCACGAGTACCTCGTAAATCTCCTCGGTGGATTGGTAGATGGTCATTCTCTCCTCATTCCTCAGGGTCGATGTCAATTTTCGAGATGACGATCTCAATTATGCGATTCCGGGCACGCCGAGATTGATCGTTCAAGCGCGGGCGCTCGGTCGGAGCCCGTACGACCCGGCAATGATGTCCCGCTGAATTTCATTGGTGCCGGCGTAGATGGTCGGGGGGATACTCATACGGAGGTGGCGCTCCATCCCGTATTCCACGCAGTAGCCGTATCCGCCCATCATCTGCACGCCTTCGAGGGCGATCTTCTTCGCGGTCTCGGTGACCTTCACCTTCGCCATCGAGGCTGCCCGCATACGCTCGGCTGCCGATCCGATGTGCGATTCGATGCGGCGGGTGGTCGCGTATGTGAGAGCGCGCGCGGATTCCAGTTCGATCGCGAGATCTGCGATGCGGTGTCGCAGAGCTTGAAACGAGCCGATCTTGGATCCGAACTGTTCACGCTCGCCGACGTAGGCGAGGAGATCGTCGAACGTGCGTTGCGCCATGCCGAGTCCCTGTGCCGCACAGACGAGCCGTTCGCCGTTCAGTCCGGACATGAGCTGCTTCCAGGCTCCGCCTTCCTCGCCTACCACGGCGGAGGCGGGCACCTCGACGTTCGTGAAGAAGAGGTCGTTGACTTCGTTGCCGCCCATCGTTGCTATCGGCCGGATGGTGAGACCGGGGGCGTCGGCCGGGACCTCGAGCATCGTCAGACCGTCGTGCGGTCGCTCATCTCGAGACGTTCTCGCCACGAGGAGGATCCGCTTCGCGAACTGGGCGTCCGAGCACCAGGTCTTCTGGCCGTTGATGCGGAAACCGCTGTCGGTGCGCTCCGCCTTGCACACGATCGCCGCGGCATCCGAGCCGGCACCGGGTTCGGAAATGCTGATGGACATGACCTCGCCCGCGCATATCGCACCCAGTACCTCCTTCTTCTGTTCCTCCGAGGCGTAGTGCTTGTAGATTCCGGCCGCCGTGTGGGATGTGCCTGCACCGTGTACCGGGGCCAGGCCGCGCCAGAGTTCTTCGAACAGGAGCACCTGTTCGGTCAAGCCACCACCGCTCCCGCCGTACTCCTCGGGGATCGAGACGCCCAGGTAGCTCGCCCGGGCAAGCCTTTCGTGTAGTTCTTGGTTGTGCTGTTCGGCTCCGTGATCGGTGAGGAGGTCCAGCTGCTCCCGACTTCCGCATTCCTTGATGCAGAAGCTTCGTACTGCAGCAGCGAAGTCCTGTTGTTCCTGGGTGAACCCATATATGTCCATGGTTCGTCGTCCTCTCAGATCCCCGCCCAGCGCGGGACTCGCTTTTCCAGAAAGGCGGTCATGCCTTCGACGCGGTCCTCGCTCGCGAAGGCGAGCTCCATCAGCCGTCGCTCGAGCTGCATCCCCGAGCTGAGCGGGGTTTCCTCGGCCGCCAGCACTGCCTTCTTCGCCAGTCGAGTGGCCACGGGAGGGCCGGCTGCGACCTGACGTGCGAGGTTGATCGCCTCCTGCCGCCAGGTGTCCTCCGGGACGACCCGGTTCACCAAGCCCAGGCGCTCGGCCTCCTCGGCCGTGATCGCGCGTCCGGTCAGGACCAGCTCCATGGCCTTGTGTTTCCCCAGGGTGCGAGCAAGACGCTGCGTGCCGCCTCCGCCGGGCATGATTCCGACCTTGATCTCGGCCTGGGAGAAGCGGGCCGTGCTCGAGGCGACCACGAGGTCACACGCCAGCGCGAGCTCGCAGCCGCCACCGAACGCCGGCCCGGACACGGCCGCCACCAGTGGCACTTCGATGTCGCAGAGCCGGAACCAGAACCGACTCGCCTGCGCGGTCAGAACGTCGGCGAGTTGCCGATGCTGCATCGACGAGAGATCGGCGCCCGCGACGAAGGCTCGGTCGTGGCCGGCAACGACGACCGCCCCCACCTCGGGATCGGCGTCCAGGTCGCGCAGTGCCGCGAGGACGGCGTCCATCATTTCCGGCGACAGTGCATTGAGGACCCGCGGCCGGTTCAGTTGCAGGATCGCCACGCGTCCGTCACGCTCGACGGAGACGAGTGCCTCTTCGGCCCGGTCGGCGACCGCCGCGGTCATCGTGCCTGCTCCGCGGCCTGCGTTTCCACCCGGTAGTCGTCCGGGCGGAATTCGAGGGTGCGCTGCCAGTAGTCGAGGTATTTCCACGGGCTGCTGATGACCACACGTCCCGCGTCGTTGCGATACCAGTTCGTCATCCCCTGATGGGCCCATACGGATCCGGCGAGTGCGTCGTCGAGTTCGTGGTTGTAGTCCCAGAACACGTCGTCACGGACTTCGAGGCTGGACACGTCGTCCTGTAGAAGGTGGCGCACCGCCTGCATGAAATAGCGGACCTGGAATTCGGTGGAGATCACCGCACTCCCGCCGTGACCGGCATTGGTGTTCGGTCCGTTGAGGATGAACATGTTGGGAAAGTCGGGAACCGAGACGCCGAGGTAGGCGCGGGCGTCGTCCTTGCCCCACGTTTCCGCCAGCGTGTTACCCGACGTTCCGCGGATTTCCATCGGCCACAGGAACTGCAGGGCCCGGAATCCGGTGGCCAGAATGAGCACATCGGCCTCGAATTCACGGCCGTCGCGTGTCACCACGCTGTGTGGCCGAACCTCGGCCACCGCATCGGTCACGAGTTCGACGTCGTCGCGCTTGATCGTGGCGAACCACCCGTTGTCGATGAGCGGCCGTTTGCCGTACGGGGGGTAATCCGGGAGGCATGCTTCGACGAGATCGGGGCGGTCGGCGAGTTGGGTCTCGATGTACTTGGTCAGAAACAGGCGATGGCTCTCGTTGCTGGCGTTCACCGAACGCTCCTTGTGCGGCCAGGCAGGGTCCACCTGGACCTGCGGATGGAGCCGGTCACTGAAATTCCAGAAGGCACGCAAGCGGTACCAGGCCGCATAGAACGGCACCTCCTTCATCACCAGACGGACCTTCTGGCTGACGGAGCGGTGGTAGTTCGGATGCGGAATCGCCCATTGCTTGGACCGCTGGAAGACCACGACCCGTTCGGCGTCGCCGGCGATGGACGGGACCAGCTGCATGGCGCTGGCACCGGTACCGATCACCGCGACGCGCTTGCCCCGCAGGTCGACGGACGCGTCCCACTGGGCAGTGTGCATCGAGGGGCCCGCGAACGATTCGAGGCCCGGAATGTTCGGGGCCGAGGGCCTGTTCACCATGCCGACGGCGGGTACGAGGACGTTGCCGGCGACCCGCTTCACCGCACCCGACTTGTCACGGGTGTCGATCTGCCAGGTTGCCGTGTCGGCGTCGTACTCGGCGCGCACGACTTCGACGCCGAATTCGATGTGCTGGCGGACGTCGTACTGGTCCGTCAACCGGTCGAGGTAGGCCCACACCTCGTCGCGTTTGGCGAAGTACCGGGTCCACTCGGTGTTCGGGTCGAACGAGAAGCAGTACAGATGTCCCGGTGTGTCCACTCCGCATCCGGGGTACGTGTTTTCCAGCCAGGTCCCACCGACCGTGTCGTTCTTCTCCAGGATGGTGAAGGGGACACCCGCCATCTTCAACTTGAACGCGGCGCAGAGTCCGGAGATGCCGGCGCCGATGATGACGACGTGAAATCCCTCCGGGGCGGGCGGGAGCTCGACGTCGCGGCTTTCCAGACCCAGCTCCTCCGCCAGCAGGGGTCCGTACTCGGCGGGGACCTGCTCGTCCAGGGATATCGCCAGCATCTCGGAAATGTCGTCGGGTGAGAGCGGGATCGGTGACAGACGTCCGTTGCGGAAATCCGCGGCGGCGGTCAGCGCGGCATTGCGGACTTCCTCCTGCAGGGGTTCCGGAAGGCCTCCGGAGTCGTTGTCGTCCAAACCTCGGGGGCGTGCGGGTCGGTACGGCGGTTCGAGCCACCGCCGATCGCCTGTCAGATGGACCAGTGCCATCAGGAGGCTCGGGATGTTCGCCTCCCGTAGGGCGTCCTGCAGGGCGGCAGTGTCCGTGCCCTGGGTGGGAGCTGCAGCTTGGGTCATGAAGCACGCCTTCCGTTCGCTTTGATTGGCCGCGATGTCGGTGTAGATCCAGAACGCTTCTCAGGTGAGCGCGGACGTCTGTGCGGTTCGATCGAACCGCCGGCAACCCCATTTATGAGGCGAGATGTCTCAATAGTACGAGGGCGTCGCCGCCTCAGTCAATCGTCATCGATAAATTGTTGTGTGCAGCTGAATTTCGTCGCTCAATCGCTGCTCTACGGGCCGGTGAGGCGGGCGGCACGTGTCTGCGCACTCCGGTTCCATGACGCCGGGGCCCGCCGCCGCCGGGGTGAAAATTTCTGAACGATCGTTTCCTGCAGCCCGAAATGGTGGTAGGTTGGGTGCATTCTGAAATCCGCTGACTCAAAAATCACGACGCGGACGCCTACGGGTGCACCCTCGTCGCAGCCGCGTCGTGTGACACGCTCAGGAGGAAGATATGGGCTACCCATTGCCCAAGGAATTGGCACTGACCGGAGCCTTCACGCCCATGCGTTTCGAGGCGACGGTCGAGGAATGCATCGTCAGTCAGGGGGAGATCCCGCGCGAGCTTTCCGGCGGCTTCTACAGGACCGGACCGACCTGGAAGCGACCCACTCAGCAGGGCACCAACCCGCTGCTGTCGATGGACGGAATGGTGCAGGGCCTCGTTCTGGACAACGGTCGTGCAGACTTCCGTAACCGGTGGATCCGCACGCCGAAATACCTGTTGGAGGAAAAGCACCAGCAGAGCATGTTCTCGTGGACCGACGGCGGTTTCCACGATTGGCGAGACTTCGCCTACGGCGATGTGGAACGGACCCGTTTCAACAAGTGCACCCCGCAGGGGACCAACAACATCAACATCTTCCCGTTTGCCGGCGAGATGGTGGCCTCGGGGGAGCAGGGCGGCGCGCCGATTGCGATCGACCCGATCACTCTCGCGACGAAGGGCATCGTCCCGTGGTCGACCGAACTGTCCACCGGCCTGCACGAGAAGACCACCTACGGCGACGCGTGCTTCGCAGCCCATCCGAAGTGGGATCACGAGACCGGCGTGCTCTACGGCTGGAATTACCGCGATACCGCACCGTTCGTGACCATGCACACGGTCCACCCGGACGGGACCATCGACAGCCGCGACCTGTGGGACGCACCGTACAACACTGTCGCTCACGACATCTGGCTGACACCGGAATGGGTGGTGATGCCGTTCCAGCCCTTCACCGTGGACAAATCGAAGATCACCGACCGCAAGCTCGGCATCTGGGGTTGGGACGAATCGCTGCCCATCGTGATCGCGCTGATCCCGCGCGACGACGTCAACGCGAAAGTCCGCTGGATCAAGACCGATCTTCCCGCGCAGTACGTCATGCACACGATGTCGGCGAACGTCGAGGACGGGAAGCTGACACTCGATGCACCGATCTTCAACCGCCCACCCTTCCCGTTCGAACAGGACTTCACCGAAGGAGATGATGTCGCCCTGTTCTTCTCCATCGCCAAGAGCTACCTGGGACGTTGGACGATCGATCTCGACACGGGTGCTGCAAAGACGGAGCAACTCTCGGATCGCCCCTCCGAGTTGCCCAAGGTCGACGAGCGCTACTACGGCAAGGGATACACCTGGGGCTACCAGGTCGGTGGCGTCGTCAAGCGCAAGGGTATGTCGATGAACAGCCTCGTCGTCACGAACATGAAGACGATGAGCGAACAGGTCTACCAGATCAGATCGGGTGAGCCCGCCGCCGTGCTCGAGTCGACATTCGCACCCCGCACCCCGACCTCTCCCGAGGGTGACGGCTTCATCATCGTTCCCGTCTCGTGGTGGGCGGACAAGCGCGGCGAGTACCAGATATTCGACACCCACGACATCACCAAGGGCCCCGTCGCCACGATCGAGCTACCGTTCGCCATGGGCTGGACACCGCATGGCCACTGGATGGATTTCCGCTGATGGCAGTGGCTTTCGATACTTCCGACCGTGCGATCTACACCCGGGAGCACCACGACTTCCGTGACCGCGTCCGCCGGTTTCTCACCGAAGAAGTCCTCGTCGAGTACCCGGATTGGATCGACAGGGGGCAACCCTCCCGCCGGTTCTGGGAGCGTGCCGGCGAGATCGGACTGCTCGGTATCGGCATCCCGGAGGAGTACGGTGGGCTGCCGAACTCGGACTTCCGTCACAGTGCGGTCGTGACCGAGGAGATTCAGCGCCTCGGTCTCGCCATTGGTGGGCTCCGCGTCCAGACCGACATCTGTGTGCCCTATCTGCTGCACCACGGTTCGGAGGCGCAGCGAAGACACTGGCTGCCGCGGTTGGCATCGGGCCAGGTTGTGGTGGCGTTGGCGCTGTCGGAGCCGGGCGCCGGGTCCGACGTCAAGTCGATGAGGACGCGCGCGATGCGCGACGGTGACCACTACGTCGTGAACGGGTCCAAGACGTTCATCTCCAATGGAAGTATCGCCGGCCTCGTCATCCTCGCGGCAAAGACGGACCCGGCCGCCGGCCGCAACGGCGTCACCCTGATGCTCGTCGAGCCGTCCACGGCTGGTTTCGAAACCGGCCGCAAACTCGACAAACTGGGCTTGCGAGCACAGGATCTCGCGGAGTTGTCGTTCACCGACATGCGGGTTCCGGTGGCAAACGTCCTCGGCGAGGTGAACGCCGGATTCGACTACCTGACTTCGAATCTGGCGGCGGAACGCTTGTCGATCGCAGTCAATTCCCAGGCAGCGGCCGCCAGTGCGCTCGCGTGGACCGTGGAGGCACTGGCGGGCACTCGGCCGTCCCAGGACGTGAAGTTCACGCTCGCCGACTGCGCAGTGCAGGTAGCCGCCGGGCAAGCTTTCATCGACCAAGCGATGGGGAAACTCGTGGCGGGCGCGCTCACCGGAGCCGATGCGGCGGGGGCAAAGCTCTACTCCACCGAGTTGCAGGGCCGCATTGTGCGTAAATGTCTGGGATTGCACTCTGCTGGAACGGCATACCGGGCTTCGAGCCGTATCGGACAAGCTCATCTCGACGGTCGGGTGAGCCGGATCTACGGTGGGTCCTCCGAGATCATGAAGGTTATCGTCAGCCAGCACCTCGGCCTGTGACCCGCCGCACCGCCAGGCCTGCCGCAGTGCGCGGAAAGGAAGATGTCGTGAGCCGGGACCAGAAGATCCTGGACGCCGCCGAGCGGCTGTTCTTCGAACGAAGCTTCGACGGGGTCGGAGTCGACGAGATCGGCCGCGCGGCGGGGGTGACAGGCTCGGCGATCTACACCCACTTCCGGGCCAAGGACGAGATCCTCGCCGCGCTCTTCACCCGGGTCTTCGAGGCACTACTCGCACGACTCGGGGAACCGGACCCTGATCCGGCAGAAGAACTCGACAAGGTGTTGAAAGCCTTTGTCGACCTCACGACGCATCACGAACGGCTGGCGGGCATCTGGGTGCGTGAGCAGCGGTCCCTCGCGGAGGCTCATCGGCGGGAGCACGATCGCCGGCAACGCTACATCACGCAGCGGTGGGTCGACTGCCTGAGCCGCCTGTGCCCGGAGGCCAGGACCGACGAGATCGTGACGGCGACCCGTGGGGTCCAGCTCCTGCTCATGTCCGAGGCGCTGAGACCGCCGACCGGTCGCCGCGCGCGGGATGCCGAGGAGTTGCTCCTTCGGATGGCACGGTCGAGCCTGGCCGCTCTCGCGGTCACCGCACGCTCGGATGGTCGCGACGGCGATTCACCGACTCGACCAGCGACATCGCTGGGCTGAAAGCGGTGTACATGAGAGTGGGCGTGGTTCGGGGACCTGGTTGCCCACCAACTTATGAGACGTTATGGTTCAAAAAAGATTTCGAGAGGACACGTCATGCCGGAGACGCACGCCGCCGCGGCGATTCAGCCCGTGGACGTGGTGAAGGCCTTCTTCGCCGCGATCAACCAGCGCGACCCCGAGGCTCTGGGCGCCCTCATCGACGAGACGTTCGCCGAGGATGCGTGTGTCGAATTTCCGTCCTCCCTCCCTTACGGTGGCCGGGTTCAGGGAGCGAAGACCTTACGCAAGGTCTTCGTCGGCATGGCGGTCGGAAGGTCCGCCGTCGGGCCGCGTGCCTTGGAGGTGGAGAGAATCGTCGACGGCGACAACCTCGTCGTCGCTGTTCTTCGCTTCGACTGGTACCCGCCGGACTCCGATGAGCCGGTTCGGTCGGGCGCGTGCGAAACCTGGCGATTCGAGAACGCGAAGGTCGCCGAAATTCGCCCCTACTACTGGGACACCGCGGCGCTGGTCGCCGCATCGTCCTGACCCTTTTCGAGCACACCACAGACCTAGGAGTCCCATGTCCCGAACAGCCGTCATCGTCGACGCCGTCCGATCACCCATGGCCAAGGGCAAGGCGCCCAAGGACGGGAAACCGGGTGGTGCACTGAGCTCGCTTCACCCGGTGGAGCTACTCGGCCAGGTGCTGCGGAAACTTGTCCAACGCAACGCATTCGATCCGTCGATCGTCGACGACGTCATCACCGGGTGTGTCAGCCAGGTGGGCGAGCAATCCGGACCCATCGGCCGCTGGGCATGGCTGGCAGCAGGAATGCCGGAAAGTGTGCCGTCGGTGACGGTGCACCGAGCGTGCGGCTCCAGTCAGCAGGCCGCCGACTTCGCGGCGCAGGGTGTCATCGCCGGCGTCTACGACGTCGCGATCGCGTCGGGCGTCGAATCGATGAGCCGTATTCCCATGCTCACCGCACGTATCGGTCAGGACCCGTTCGGTCCTTCGGTCGCGAAGCGGTACGCCCCCGGCCTGGTCCCGCAGGGCGTCTCGGCGGAGCTGATCGCAGCGCGCTGGAAGCTCGATCGTGAGTCGATCGACGAGTTCGCCACTCGATCGCATCAGAATGCTGCCGGCGCCGACCTCGCGGCCGAGATCGTGCCGATCACCCTTGCGGACGGCACCGTCGTCGCCGGCGACGAGACGGTGCGACCGCAGACGACGGTGGAGACCCTGGGCCGGCTCAGGCCCTCGTTCCGCACCGACGACATGGTGGCGCGGTTCCCGGAGATCGCGGACTGGCACATCACCCCCGGCAACTCCTCGCAGTTGACGGACGGGGCGTCGGCGCTGCTCATCATGTCGGAGGAAAAGGCCGATGAACTCGGGCTTCGTCCTCGGGCGCGCTTCCATGCCTTCGCGGTCGCCGGTGACGACCCGATCACCATGCTCACCGGACCCATTCCCGCCACGGAGAAGGTGCTCGACCGTGCCGGTTTGACGATCGACGACCTCGACCAGTACGAGGTGAACGAAGCTTTCGCTCCCGTACCGATGGCCTGGGCACACCACTTCGGTGCAGATCCCGCGAAGCTGAACCCCCGCGGCGGCGCGATCGCATTGGGCCACCCCCTCGGCGCCTCGGGTGGCCGGCTACTGACCACGTTGCTGCACGGCCTCGAGGCCACAGGGGGGCGGTTCGGCCTCACCACGATGTGCGAGGCCGGCGGCATGGCCAACGCGACCATCATCGAGCGGCTCTGAGAAACAGGAGAACTTATGGAAATCAACGGTATTTCGGCAGTCGTCACCGGAGGTGCCTCGGGTCTCGGTCTTGCCACCGTCCGCCGCCTTCTGAAGGAGGGTGCGGCCTCCGTGACGATCGCGGACCTCGAATCCTCGGACGGCAAGGCCGTCGCGGAGGACCTCGGTGACCGCGTCCGCTTCGTGCCCGCCGATGTGCGGGACACCGACGCAATGAACCAGGTGTTCGATACCGCGGAGGAGGCTGGCCCCCTTCGCGTCGTCGTGCACTGCGCCGGGCGAGGCGGCCCGGTGCGGCTGGTCGGCAAGGACGGCGCTCCCGGATCACTCGAGACCTACGCCGAGATCGTGCAGATCAACCTGGTCGGATCCTTCAACGTGCTGCGGCTCGCAGCAGCGCGGATGGCGTCGAACGAGCCGACGGATGGTGACCGCGGCGTGTGCATCCTGACCGCCTCGGTGGCGGCCTTCGAGGGTCAGATCGGCCAGATCCCGTATGCGTCGTCCAAGGCCGGCATCGTCGGCATGACGATCGTGGCGGCACGAGATCTCGCGTCCAAGCAGATCCGGGTGTGCACCATCGCCCCCGGTACCTTCGAAACCCCGCTCCTCGCCCGCCTGTCGGACGATGTTCGCAGCTCTCTCGCGGCGACCGTGCCGCACCCGAGCCGTCTCGGTGATGCGGACGAGTACGCGCGCCTGGCCACGGCCATCATCGACAACGGCATGCTCAACGGTGAAACCATCCGCCTGGACGGTGCTATCCGAATGGCGCCACGATGACCCCCGCCGTCGATCTCACGGTAGAAGACGGAGTCGCCGTCATCACCATCGACCGGCCTGAAGTCCGCAACGCGATCGACCTCCCGACGGCGCGGCAACTTGCGGCGGCACTCGACGACGTCGACCAGCGCAGCGACATCCGCGCTGCGGTACTGACCGGCACGGGAACGGTTTTCAGCGCCGGAATGGATCTGAAGGCGTTCAGCGCAACGGGCGAGCGGCCGCTCGTCGCCGAACGGGGAGCCTTCGGCATCTGCGAGCGCGCAACCACGAAACCTCTCATCGCGGCGGTGGAGGGGAAAGCGCTCGGCGGCGGATTCGAGATCGCCCTCGCCTGCGACCTCGTCGTCGCAGCACAGAACGCCCAGTTCGGTCTGCCGGAGGTCAAACGCGGACTGGTCGCAGCGGCAGGCGGTGTGCTCCGGCTTCCGCGCGTCGTTCCGCACAAGGTCGCGCTCGAATTGGTGATGACCGGAGATCTCATCTCTGCGACCGAAGCGCACCGCCTGGGCGTGGTGAACCGCGTGGTGGCGCCCGGAGAAGCGCGCGCGGAGGCGATGCGGCTCGCCGCCGCCATCGCAGCCAACGCCCCGATGGCCGTCCGGACCGCAAAGTTCCTGGTCAATGCATCCGCGGATTGGCAGCAAGAAGAGTTTTTCGACCGACAGCGTCCGTATACCGACAAGGTCCGGGGATCCGCGGATGCGGCCGAGGGAGCACGTGCCTTCGTCGACAAGCGGGCACCCGTCTGGGCCGACCGTTGACGCACTGGTACTTCGACCGAAGGAGATCGACATGATCGAGCTGACCGAGGAGCAGCAAGAGATCCGGGCCCTGGCACGCAAGGTGGCCCGGGACTGGTATGCCCCCAAGGCCCGAGAATGGGACACCAACCGCACGCACTTCCCCGCCGACGAGCGCCGACGGATCGCCGAGCTGGGCTTGCTCGCGCTCGGTCTTCCCGAGGAGTACGGCGGCGGTGGCCGACCCCTGATCGACGCACTCATCGTGCAAGAGGAGTTCGCGCGTGCGAACCCGCTGTCGGCCTGGCCGATCTTCGAGGCCTCCGCCGGACCGGCCCGCGTCATCGACCTCTTCGGGACCGAGGAACAAAAGCAGCGATTCCTCCCCCCCGTCGCCTCGGGGGACAAGATCATCGCCATCACGATCTCCGAACCGGACGCGGGCTCGGCAGCAACCGACGTGACCACCAAGGCCGTCATCGAGGGCGACGAGGTCGTCGTCACCGGCACGAAGCGATGGTGTTCGGGCGCCGGGCACGCGGAGCAGTACCTCGTCTACGTGCGGTTGAGTTCCGCACCGGGCGGCAAGGGCATGGGCGCTGTCGTCGTCGACAAGGACACTCCCGGGTTGACCTTCGGGCCGCAGGAGGAGCTGATGGGCCACCGCGGGGTCGGATCGGCCGACATGTTCTTCGACGACGTCCGAGTCCCCATCGACAACCTCATCATCCCGGAGGGCGGTTTCAACAAGCTCTTCACGGCCTTCTCCATCGAACGGCTCGGTAACAGTACGATGTGCTTGGCCATCGCCCAGGAAGCACTCGACCGTTCCGCGGCGTACATCCAGGAGCGGCACCAGTTCGGCAAGCCGATCGTGGAGTTCCAGACCGTCCAGGACACCCTCGCCAAGATGGTGGTCGACGTCGAGGCTTCCCGCATGCTGATCTGGCGCGCCGCAGCCCACGCCGGGACCGGTGCGCCGAAGACGCTCGACGCGTCCGTGGCCAAGGTCTATGCGAACGAGATGGTCAAACGTGTCACCGACATGGCGATCCAACTGCACGGCGGCTACGGGTATTCGGCCGAGTACGAGATCGAGCGGATGCACCGCGACGCTGTCGGCTGGGCGATCGCCGGTGGAACGCCGGCGATCCAGCGCACCCGAATCGCCTCCGAGTTCCTCGGACGCCGTTTCGATCAGCGAGCCTGAGATGAACAACGACAACACCCGGGCCGTGTTCGACAACGACCATGACGCCTTCCGTGAATCGGTACGCCACTTCCTGCGCGCCGAAGTCGAACCGCACCTCGATGGATGGCGCTCGGCGAACGGTGCCCCTGCGGACTTCTACCGGTGTGCCGGTAAGGAGGGGTTGCTCGGTACCGCAGCCCCCGAGCGATTCGGGGGTGGTGGCGTCGACGATCTGCGGTTCGTCGCCGTCCTCGTCGAGGAGACTGCGGCCCTCGGCGCCACCGGACTGGCACACCTGCTCGCCTTACACAGCGGCGTCGTACTTCCGGCACTGCTCCGCCACGGCAGCGAGGAGGCTTGTGCCACATGGCTTCCTGACATGGTTGCGGGGGAGCGACTTGCCGTTCCGCTCGGGGCGGGGAAACCAGCCGAGGCGACGTCCGAAGACGGCCGGGTGCTGCTGCACGGGCACGTCGACGGGGTAGCGGGCGGGGCTTGCGCAGGAATTCTGCTCACCGCCGTGTCGGGGGAAGACGAGCCGCGGCTCACCGTGCTGTCGGGAGACACGTCCGGTCTGATCCGATCGCCGGTCGCGGACGCATTGGGTGGACGTGAAAGCGCACAAGCCGATGTGACGCTCGGCGCCGTCGAGGTCGGGAGGGCCGACAGCCTCGGTACCGGCGCATGGGCTGAACTGACACGTGATCTCGATCTGTGGTCGGCGGTCACGGCAATGGCTTCGGCCCGGTCGGTCATCGCGATCACGTTGCGCTACGTCGCCGAGCGCCAGGTCTTCGGTCGGCCACTCGCGCAGTTCGAGAACACACGACACCGGCTCGCCGAAGTCGCCGCACGGCTGTCGGCGACGGAGCTGCTGGTCGACTCGTGCCTGGTTGCCCGGTGCGAAAATCGCCTGACTGCTGCCGCGGCCGCAACCGCCTGCCTCGAGGCAGGCGCGCTGCACGACGAGGCGGTGGACCGAGGGCTCCAGTTGCACGGGGGTTACGGCTACATGCGGGAGTACCCGATCTCGCACGCGTTCGCGGACGCGCAATACCTCCGCCAGCAAGAGCACCTGGTGGCCGACGCGCGGGATCTGATTGCGGCCGGCCTCGGTCTCTGACCCCCGGGTCAGCGGCCTCGAAAGTTGGCATCGCGGCGTTCTTGGAACGCCGCGATGCCTTCGAGGAGGTCATCGCTGGCCAGTGTGTGCTCCTCGTAGGCAAAAGACAGGTCGACGACCTCGCCTGCCCGCTGCTGGGTTACCCGGTTGAGGGCGCGCTTGGTCCCCTGAACCGCGAGCGGAGCGAGTCGGGCGACGCGGGAGGCGATCGAGCGTGCAGCCGGAAGTACTTCGTCGGCATCGTCGACGAGATCGGTCACCATGCCGAAACCGAAGGCCGTCTCGGCATCGAGAGGGTCACCGGTGAGGAGGTGACGTCGCGCCCGGACCATGCCGGCGGCCTGCGGCCACACCAGGCAGCCGCCGTCGCCTGCCACGAGGCCGAGCGCCACGTGCGAGTCGGCAAGCGTGGCCGCACGAGCGGCAACGACGATGTCGCACAACAGGACGAGCGTAGCTCCCAGTCCGATCGCGGGGCCCTGCACTGCCGCCACAATGGGTTGCGGCACAGTGACGAAGGCCTGCAGCAATCGACGTCCGTCGTCGACGATGGCGCGCCGTTCCATCACGTCGCCGTGCGCGGCCTGCATCAGCTCGAAGTCGCCGCCGGCGGAGAATGCCTTCCCGGTAGACCCGAGGACGACGGCGCGGATGGTTCGATCGGTGCTGATCCGTTCGATGACGTCGGCGAGTTCGCGGTGCAGCACTGCGTCTACCCGGTTGAACAGCTTCGGCCGGCTGAGGCTGATCTCGGCGACCCCGTCATCGTGTCGGTCCACCGTGAGCGCGGTGTAGCTGAGATCCATCGAATGCTCCTTGGTGCTGTCGGTTCATGCAGTCGGGATGGCGGGCAGGGCGTGCCCGAGACAATTACTGAGATACCGTACCTCAAAATCCGGCGGAGTCGGCACGGCCTGACAAATCCCAGCGTGCGGTAGATGAGCTGACCGTGTCGCCCGGTATCGCTGCCGGATTGCCGTGAGCTGATTGACACATGTGACGGGAGCCACTAGCATTTTGAGACGAGGGAGCCCACAAAAAGTGGGTGCGGTTCCTGGATCGGCATCCGCAACACGCTGGGTCCGAAGGTGCGCTCGGTTGCGCAAACAATCATCGTCTTCGCCTCCGCGGCCACCGCGTAGCTGCTCACAACTGCGACACGAGGCGTTCCGAGATGAATCGACAACGGCAAGGTTTCATGCCTGCGGCCACGGATCAGTGGTCTGGCGAGAGGAGAGAAGTGGTGTTGCTGGCCGACTTTGGTGCTGTGGAAAGCCCGGCAGTCCTTCCGCTGGGGCTGTGTTCGCCCGACCGGTCCGAACAAGTGGGAGGTAAGACCAAGGGCCTGTACAAGCTGATCGAGCTGGGGCTTCCGGTGCCCGAAGGGTTCGCGATCACGGCAAACGCCTATCGCGCGACTCTCGCTGCCACGGGTGTCGGCGCCCAGATCGACGACGTCCTCGCGCAGGCCGAATTGAGCGACGACGCGAAGTCGCAGGCGATCTTCGGCCTCTTCGAGAACGTGACGTTGCCCGCGGATCTGAGTGCAGAAATCGACAATTCGTACGACGAGCTGGGCGGTGGTCCGGTTGCGGTCCGATCGAGCGGAATCGCCGAGGATACGGCCGCCGCATCGTTTGCCGGCCAGCACGACACCTACCTCTGGATCCAAGGTGCCGATGCTGTCCGTCACCACGTGTTGCGTTGCTGGGCGAGCCTGTTCAATCCCAGCGCCATCGGCTACCGGGAACGGTTCCGGATTCCCGCCGACGAGGTGGCCATGGGAGTTGTCGTTCAGCGCATGGTGCCTGCTGCTGCCGGGGGGGTGATGATGACCCTCGAACCCGTGACGGGCGAGAGTAACCTCGTCTACATCGAAGCTGCACACGGCCTCGGCGAGGGAGTCGTCGTCGGCGACGTGCTTTCCGACCAGTACCGATTCGACAAGGCGAATCTGGACAACCCGAAGAAGCGAATCAGTCGTCAGACCGAACAACACCGTTTCGATCCGGACGCTGGTGCGGTGACGCTGCAACCGATGGACCCCGAGGTCGGATCGCAGCCGGCGCTCGACGACGACCTTGCCCGCGCCTTGGCTCAACTCGGACTCGACATCGAACGGTCTTTCGGGGCCCCCATGGATATCGAGTGGGCGGTCTCCGAGGAACGGGAGATCTTCCTGCTGCAAGCCCGCCCCGAAACCGTGTGGAGCACACGCTGGACGGAGCTGGCCACGACCGCGCGAACGAGTGTCACCCACGGAGACCTGAATCAGGACTGGTACTACTCCACCGCGAATCTCGGAGAGGCAGCGCCCGGTGTCCTCGCACCGCTCAGCTGGTCGGTCTGGGGGCCGGGTGCCGAGATCGCCGCCCGATACGGCTTCGTCCAGATGGGCGTGCTCGAAGCGTCGAAGGCCGGGATACCCGACGATCCGCACGCGCGGTTCATCCAGATCGCCTACGGCCGCGCGGTGGCCTCGGTGAGCGCCTTCTACGACATGGGCGAGCGTATTCCCGGTGCCAGCGGAAACATGATCGCGGAATCCCTGTTGGGATCGATCCCCAGCGGCATGATCGCCAATCCGACCCGTCGACGGTACCCGGTCGTGATGTGGCGCATGCCGAAAGCCTTCGTACGCTCGAAGGCGGTGATCGACAAGCAGCACCGCACTATTCGCGAGTGGTGGCTACGGGAGCTGGAACGAACGCAGGACCTGGACCTCGCCGGTGCGCGAGCCCAGTTCACGGACGCCGTCAACAGGTTTCAGAAGTCGACCGCTCTGCAGGCGCAGGGCAACATCATCGCGGTTCCGCCGGTATTCCAAGCGCTGGAACAGCTGGTCGCCAGCGTCGACATGGAGGAGTACTACGGTGTCCTGACATCCGGCGGAGACCATGCCGAGATCGCGGTTGTCACCGATCTGTGGGATCTCGGCCGAGGTCGCCTCACTGAGTCGGAGTTCCTGCGGCGACACGGATTTCACGGCACGCTCGAGGGTGATATCGCCGGACGGGTCTGGCGGGAGGACCCGTCGCCGATCCGCCATATCGCTCAGATGTACAAGACGCAGGGTGACGACAAGGACCCTCGCGCGATGGCCGAGGCCCGCAACGCGGAGAAGGAGCGCGCCGAATCCGAGTTGATGTCGCGTCTCGGCTGGTTCGGTCGGTTGAAGGCCCGCTTGATACTGCGGCTGGCCCGTCGTCACATGCCACTCCGCGGTGTCGGTAAGGCGAGCTTTCTGAGATCTCTCGACGTCGCGCGAAGCTCGGCCCGTCGAATCGGCGAACTGCTGGTTGCCGAGGGCATACTCGACGCCGTCGACGACGTCATGTACTTGACGAGCGACGAGCTCATCGCGCCTGCGGTTCCCGAGAACGTCCGTGAGCTCGTGGCCGCCCGCAAGACGGAGCAGGAACTGTTCCGCTCTTTCGAACTCCCTGTCGCATTCTGGGGCGAGCCGGGACTGACGGCACCGGCGCCGGAAACCGTGGACGGCGACGCCGCCGGTGACCGGATCACCGGCATCGGAGCAAGTGCCGGAGTTGTCGAAGGCGTGGTGCGGGTCGTCGACGCCCCGGGGTTCGCCGAGGTCGAGCCCGGCGAGATTCTGGTCGCCAAGACGACGGATCCGTCCTGGGCGTCGATCATGTTCGTGTCTTCGGCCTTGGTGGTCGACATCGGTGGCACGCTCAGCCACGCCGCGGTGGTGGCGCGCGAACTGCGGCTCCCGTGCGTGGTGAACACCGGCGACGGTACCTCCGTTTTGCGCACCGGCGATCGCGTGCGGGTCGACGGACGGTCCGGAGTCGTGGAAATCCTGGAACGAGCAACTCGAACATCCTGACGAACGACGAGGAGACGGCATGACAATTTCCGAACGCGACGACTTCTTTCATCCTCGCCCGGACGATCCCTTCTGGAACGAGGCCAGTTGGTTTTCGTTCATGGCGCCCGAGCGTGACCTGACCGGATTCGTATACCTCTACCACCGTCCGAACATCGGATACACGGTGGCCGGTGTCGCGGCCTGGGATCCGAGCGGCAGTGAGAACTATGACTGCGTCCTGTACGACTGGGGCGAAGCGTACGCCCTCGAGCCCGAGGCGGAGATGTTCTCGTTCGAGCTCGAGAACGGCCTCACCGTGGAACTCGTGGAGCCTTTGAAGCAGTACCACTTCACCTACAAGGGCAGGAATCGCTTCAACAGCGATGTGGACCTGGACCTCACCTTCACCGCATCCCGGGAACCGCACAATGCCGGCATGCCCGGCGGGCTCGAGGAATGGGGTAAGGGCCATTACGATCAACTGGGCCGGATGGCCGGGCATCTGTCGGTCGACGGCGAGACGATTCCCATCGACTGTGTTGCGCAACGTGACCGGTCGTGGGGTGTCAGGAATATCGTCAACAATCCACGAGGCCAGATGATCTGGGGAGTCGGTGAGCGCAGCAGTTTTCACGCGCTCGCCGTCAGCAAGCTCCCACCGGGCGAGGACCCGGTCATCGGAACGAGCGAGAGCATCATCATCGGCTACTACCTGAAAGACGGCCAGTACGGTGATCTGACCCCCGGCCCCGACAGCACCATCGCCGTCACCGAACGCGACGCGACCGGCCGGCCGATCACCTACCGTGTCGAGGCGACCGACAGCCTGGGCAGGCGCCTGGAAGCTACGGGCCGAGTCCGGAACATGTTGAACTGGCAGGGGTATTCATGGTTGATGACGTTCTGGTCGCTGGTCGAGTGGTCGCTCGACGGCGAAACAGCCTTGGGAGAAGGCCAGGATTATTGGCCGTTGCACCAATCCCGCACGTTCATGCGCGCCCAGCGGGCCGCCCAGCGCGAATTCTCGACTCAGTCCTCCTGACCCCCGGCCCGGGGCAATGTCCTTCTAACACGAAAATGGGAAGGTTTCAAATAGATGAGGTGGAGATTCGTCTTCAAGGTTGTGGGCGTCGCACTCTCGATGACTGCGTTGGCGCCGTGCGCCCTTTCCAACGCGTCACCGACTCCGTACCACATATCTGAGTACGTAGTATCCGATCCCGCTGGGCAGCCGTGCAACGTCCAGGGAACACCGGACGGGGCCCTCTGGGTCAGCCTCCATCAGCCGAATCAATTGGCGCGCCTGGACCCGACGACAGGTCAGGTCTCGAAGTTCACCATGCCGGGCAAGACGCCACTGCCCGGTGGCGCGGAAATAGGTCCGCTCCCCGGAGGGCCGATCCCGTCGGTCGGGACATGCGACATGGCGTACGGATCCGACGGAAACCTCTGGTTCAACCATCAGATGGCCAATTCGGTCGGTTACATCGAAACGCAGGCGCCGTACCGTATGCACGAAATCCCGCTGCCGGTGCCCGCCTCGATCCCGATGAGCCTCCAGGCCGGAGGCGACGGCAAAATCTATGCCACTCTGACCGCCGCCGACAAGATCGCCCAGATCGACCCGCAGACACACCAGGTACGAATCTTCGATGTCCCGAGCAAGGCCTCGATGATCATCGGTGGAGCAGCCGGTCCCGACAACGCACACTGGTTCGTCGAAATAACGGGAAACAAGTTGCTTCGGCTCGACTATGCGACCGGCGACATCCGCGAGGTGGATATTCCGACGCCCGCGTCCGCGCCGTTCGTCATCCGATCCTACGACGACGGTCTCTGGTTCACGATGATGACCGCCAACGCGATCGGACACTACGACATCAAGACCGGAACGTTCAGCACCGTTCCGATTCCGACACCGATGTCCGCGCCGATCGGAATCACCCTCGGCAAGGACGGTTATCTCTACGTCGACGAATCGGTCGCGGACAAGATCGCGCGGATCGACAGGAAGACGATGCAGGTCGTCGACGAGTACCCGTACCTCACGAAAATGACCTGGCCGGACGAAATCAAGACCGGACCGGACGGCGCCATCTGGTCGCCGAACTTCACAGCCGGCAAACTGACCCGGCTCTGGGTCGACTCGTTCGGGACCGATCCAGGATTCCCTCAGACCCACGAGTGATCGATGAAGTAGTGGGCAATACCGATCAAGCACACCGATCGAATCGGTGACCGGGGATCGACCGCCGTCGCCGACGTCTTTCGTCGGCGACGGCAGTCGACCCGGAGCTGGGCGACCCACCTCCAGTCCAGGGCACATTCCTGCCGCGGACGGGGAGTAACATAATTTTGACATGCGGATCTTTTTTCTGGGTCGGGGGCGAGCATTATGGGACTGCGAGAATCGAATACGTGTGAAGGACGGCGAGGAGCCCACGATCCGCGCCGCCACGGAAGGAACCCGATGAGCACGCAGAAGCGCGGCCGCCCCAAGCTCGACATAGATCCCGACGCCGTTGCCGACGCCGTTGCGGAGCTTTTCGCAGAGGGCGGTGCGGAGGCGGTCACCATCATCGAAGCCGCCGAGAAATTGCAGGTCTCACGGGCGACCCTCTACCGCACGGTTCCGACCAAGAAACACCTACTCGGTATGCTCTTCGAGCGGAGCACGCGCGACTTGACGGAGCACGCGCGCGCTGTTGTCGAGCGGCACGAGCTAGCGTGGAAGCAGTTACACGAACTGGTTCGAATCCTGGTCGATGCTTCGATCGAGATGCGGCAGTACATGCCGGTGTTCTTCGGCGGGGGTGATCTGCCGGGCGACGTCGTCTCACGGTGGCACATGTTCACTCGTGAATTCGAGGCACTGTGGGTCCGTGTCGTAGCCAGCGCGATGCAGGAGGGCTACCTCGTCGAAGCGGACCCGCTCCTGACCGCGCGAGTGCTGCTTGGCCAATGCATCTGGGTTTCGCGCTGGTACCGTCCGTCGGAGCCCTACGACGCCGGCATCATCACCGATATCGTATTGAAGCTGTTGCCGCCCGCACCAGGAACGTCGGTGGGGGCACGTTCCGGCGGAGCGGGATTACCGCAGCGTCCCCGTCTGGTCGTCGCGACCGAGCGTCCGAACCCGCACGTCGCTCCGGAGATCGCTGTCGACGAGGTACCGCCGCCGGATAAGCAGGTCGCTCAGGAGAAGGGGCGACACGACGGCGACGACACACTCGACGCGGGAGAACGTGCAGAACTGGACCGGCTCCGGCGGGAGAACGCCGAATTGCGTGCGGATCGGGAGTTCCTGAAGAAGGCCGCAGCCTTCTTTGCATCGGAACACCTGCGGTAGGTGCGCACCTGAATTCGGAGGTATCGAGATTCGGAGGTATCGAGACTCGGCCGAAGGCCTGCCCCGCTGGAAGGGCCGCTATCGCCTCGGCTGCTTCGTCCTCGACGGATGTAGATGAGGGTAGCGAGGCGTTGTCGAGGAGCGACCCACGAGTGCGATGACAGCTGACGACGCTCCGACCGATTTCGATGTCTTCACGAGGCAGGAGTGGGGTGAATTACTGTTCACCCCGTGGTGCACCATGGTGGAGAATGCTCGACTCGATGATGTTGGTGAGGAACTCCATGGATCCCATAGTCACCCAATCCGAATTCGCCGGTGATGGCGTCACGCTTGTCGCCGACCGGTGGGATCCACCGGCACCGGGTGACGGCGGATCGGGCGTCGGCAGAAAGGGCTTGGTCCTGTTGCTGCACGGCGGCGGGCAGACCCGGCATTCCTGGCGAAACACCGGTCGCAGCCTCGCCGCGGACGGCTGGTCCGCCGTCGCGCTGGATGCCCGGGGGCACGGCGACAGTCAATGGGCACCGGAGGGGGATTACGGCATCGATGCGTTGGTCGCCGACTTGACCTCGGTCATCACAGAGCTGGGGGAGAAGCCGGTGCTCGTCGGTGCCTCGATGGGCGGGATGACCTCGTTGATCGGGCAGGGGGAGAATCCCGAACTCGCTCGCGGCCTGGTTTTGGTCGATATCGCACCGAAGGTCGAAACGAGCGGTACCGCGGAGATCATGGCGTTCATGCGCA
The DNA here is from genome assembly GCF_009872365.1 of Rhodococcus sp. T7. Lineage (NCBI taxonomy): Bacteria > Bacillati > Actinomycetota > Actinomycetes > Mycobacteriales > Nocardiaceae > Rhodococcus > Rhodococcus sp. T7. The sequence continues at coordinate 196 of NZ_WXYH01000375.1, read as the reverse complement.
GTGGCCTCGAGGGTTTCGAGAGCCTCGACGCGGCGGCGGCAGCGATCGCGGCGTACACCCCGAACCGTGTCCGCAAGCCCAACCCGCAGGGGCTGCGCAAGAACCTTCGCCTGCGTGACGGCCGTTGGTACTGGCATTGGGATCCGGAGTTCCTGCGCGTCGGCGACGAACCCACTCGCCAATCCGACTCGATCGT
>NZ_WXYH01000374.1:0-36701 GCF_009872365.1 Rhodococcus sp. T7 | reverse complement strand
CCGTGTTCGGCGGAGAAGCGGTGCAGCATGTCCTCGGTTCGGGCGGGCACGACGGTATTGTGGGCGCGGTCCCCGCGCAGTGCCCGGAGTGCGTTGAGGATGACGGCGACGTCGATCGCTTCCTGCAGCAGCGCGCCCAGCGCCGGGGTCAGCCAGCCGAGCGCGGCACATCCCATGGCCACCAGCGACAGCCCCATGCCGACCGCAGCGCTTTCGACGGCAATGTGGCGCGACCGGCGTGCGATTTCCATCGCATCGGCGAGGCGGTCGAGTCGATCGGTGGTCAAGACGATGTCCGCGGCCTCCGAACTCGCCGTCGACCCGCGAGCGCCCATGGCGACTCCCACCGTCGCGGCGGCGAGCGCCGGGGCGTCGTTGACGCCGTCGCCCACCATCACGGTCACCGCCGACTGTCTTTCGCGGCGCACTCCCGCCACTTTGTCCGAGGGGGTCTGCTCGGCGTAGACACGATCGAGACCGAGAACCGTCCCGATCTCCTCGGCGGGCTCACGCCGGTCCCCGGTGAGCATCACCAGCCGGGTCAGGCCGGCGGACCGCAGTCGTCGCAGTGTTCGAGGCGCGTCTCGGCGCAGTGGGTCGACCAGCAGGATGGCACCGGTGAGCTGGCCGTCGACAGTGACCCATGCGACGACAGCGCCGTCGAGAGCGCTGCGGGTGAGCACGGTGCGTGCCCACTGCGGTGCCTGCGGCGGCAGCGTCAGTGCGCCGACCGTCACCCGGTGCCCGTCGACGGTGGCCGTCACGCCCGCGCCGGCTTCCTCGACTACGTCGGTGGGATACGACAGCACCAGTCGCCGCACTTTCGCTTCCTGCACCAGGGCGGCGGCGAGGACGTGGGGTGAGACCTGGTCGGCGGACGCCGCCAGGCGCAGCACCTCGGCGCTGTCGTGTCCGGGGGCCACGACGATGTCGGTACTCGAGGGTCGGCCGCTGGTGAGGGTGCCGGTTTTGTCCATCACGAGGGTGGTCGCGTGGCCGAGGTTCTCGAGGGCGCCGCCGCTGCGAATCACCACACCCACCCGGGAGGCACGCGAGAGTCCGGACACGATCGCGACCGGTGCGGCGAGGAGCAGCGGGCACGGGGTCGCGACGACGAGGACGGCGACCGCTCTGGTCGCCGAGCCGCTGAGCGCCCACGCCGCGGCGGCGAGGAGGAGGGCGAGTGGGAGGAACCAGGCCGCGATCCGATCGGCGAGTCGGATTACCGGGGCGGACTCCGCGGCGGCTTCTCGTGCGAGCCGCACGACACCGGCGTAGGTGCTTTCCTCGGCACTCGCGTGTGCCTCCATCTCGAAGACGGCGCCGGCGTTGACGACACCGGAGCGCACGGCCTCCCCTATGCCGCGCTGAACGTGCATGGGCTCCCCCGTCAGCGCTGCCTCGTCGAGGACAGCGAGTCCGCTGGTGACCCAGCCGTCGGCGGGGACGGTTTCGCCGGACCCGACGACGAGAACGTCTCCGGCACAGATCTCGTCGATCGCCACGACCTCGATGCCGTCCCCGACATGGCGCCGCGAGGACCGTGGGGCTCGGTCGAGCAGGGTGCGCAAATCCTTGGCTGCTCGCCGGGTCGCGGCAGCGTCGAGGGTCTGACCGGTTGCCAACATGACGGCGATCAAGGCACCGGCGAGATACTCGTCCACCAGTAGTGTGCCGAGCAACGAAAGTACCGCGATCAGATCGACGCCGATGCGGCCCCGGCGCATCGCTGCGACGACCCACCACACCGACGGCACGATCGCGAGGACGGTGCCGGCGATCCAACAGCGGTCCGCGACACCGGGTGCTCCACTCAGCCAGGCGAGCCCGCCGACGACCAACGCGGTGAGGGTCAGCCCCAGCAAGGCGGGTTCGGCTGCACGGCGCCAGCGTTCCCACCGGCTGGGCTCGGGGGTCGGCACGTCGACCACGGCGATGCTCCTCTCCGACGCGACGACGAAGGTCACCGCGCCCAGTGACCGGGTGCCCTACCTCGGCGCTCGCGGCCCGCGGTTCGCTGAACACAGCGATCGAACGCACGGGACGAGGGAGCGGACAGTGAATGAGCAGCAATGGTCGGTGGTTGTCCATCTCGACGAGCACACCGCGGACGGTTCCGAGATGTCGGTGTCGGCGCGGGCGCGACTGGTGGGGCTCGACGGTGTGACGCTCGAGGGCGCTGGCCAGGCACGGCTGTTCGCCCGCCACTCCACCGCGGTGACCATCAGCAGGGAAGTCGCGGTCGCCCGCGCGTTGGCGGACCTGTCACACCGACTGCTCCGATCGGCGGCTGACGAGGAGGCGGTCGCCAGTCGCGCGAACCGCGGAGGGTAGGAAATCGGGTCACCGGCGCAACCCGATATCGGGTAGCCCGTCATCTCCCCGCCATCCGTGTGGCCAGGTATTCGGTCACATCCCGCAGCGTGACGAGTTGGCGGTAGTCGGCCTCGGGGATGTCGACCCCGAATTTCGTGTGCAATCGCACGAGGAAGTTCAGCCAGTCCATCGAGTCGAGGTCGACCTGTTCACGAAGCGGTGAGTCGGCGGCCAGGTCCTCCTGCGCGACCTCGGGTGCGATGTCCTGTAGTGCCGTGACCACGGCGGTACTGATCTCGGTGGTGTCCACGGTCAGCTCCTCACAAGTCTTGCGGATGTTGTAGTAGTTCTCTGATTTCGTTGAGGAACCGGGCTCCGCGATGCCCGTCGGAGACACGATGGTCGGCGGCCAGTGTGGTGGTGACGATCGGGAGGACGTCCAGCTTGCCGTCGACAGCCCAGGCCCGGTCGGCAGGCATACCGAAGCCGACCAGCGCGACCTGCGGTGGGTAGATCACTCCGAAGACCGATCCCACGCCCCGCTCGCCGAGATTGGTCACCGTCAGTGTCGGATCTGACATCTCGGAACTGCGCATCGATCCGGCGCGGGCGCGGGCCACCAGGTCGGTGAGTTCACTCATCAACTGTCCGAGTGGTTTGTCTGCAGTGTCGTGAATGGCCGGGGCGACGAGACCGCCCTGCCGTAGGGAAATCGCAACCCCGACATGCACGCGGGTCTGGGGATGGAACGTGTCGTCCTGCCAGAATCCGTTCATCTCCGGAATGCGTTGGGCTGCCAGGGCGACGGCCTTGAGTTGGAGGGCGGCCATCAGAATCCGTGCCGTGACGGGACGGCCGGTGTTCTCGCGTTGCAGCCAACGTGCCGCGGCCTGCAGGGGGATGTCGTCGGCCAGGTAGTAGTGCGGGATCTCCCGCTTGGATCGGCTCATCAACGCGGCGATCGCCCGCCGCATCTCGCGGGCCTTGTCCACCATCACCTCGGGCGCCGGGGCGGCAGGCTTTCCGGCTTCGGCGGCGCGGAGGACGTCGTCGAGAGTGACCGACGACAGCGGTCCGGTGCCGGTGAGTGTGGTCGGGTCGATGCCACGTTCGTCGGCTTCACGCCGCGCCACGGGAGAAATGCGCGGTCGCCGGTGCGGTTCCGGCTCCGTCGACTCGATCGTGGCCGGCTCGGGCGCCCGCTCCGGTGCGACGGGCCCGTGCGCCATTGCGAGCTCGTGCGCCGGCTCCATGGTCGGCTCAGGCTCACCGGGTTCGCGCAGCGTTGCCATGGGCGTTCCCACGGACACCGTGGTCCCGGGTTCGACCAGCAGCCGATGAATCGTCCCGGCACGCCAAATTTCGACGTCCACAGCCGCTTTCACCGTGTCGACGGTCGCGACGGCTTGGCCGCGCGCCACGTCGTCGCCGGGTTTGACGAGCCAGTCGGTGAGGGTGCCCTCCTCCATGTCGGCACCGAGAGCAGGTAATGCGAAGTCGAACATTTCGTCCTCCTCACCGATCGCCGATGACATTCCACGCGGTGGAGACAATCGTGTTCACCTGCGGTATCGCCGCCTGCTCGAGGTGCTTGGCGTAGGGCACGGGAACTTCGGCGCTGCATACCCGCCGTGGGGGTGCGTCGAGTTCGTAGAACGCCGTCTCGACGATGCGGGCCATCACTTCGGAGGCGAGACTTCCACTGCGCCATCCCTCGTCGACGACGATGGCACGATGCGTCTTGGACACGGACCGGGTGATGAGGTCGGTGTCCAGAGGGCGCAAGACACGAAGGTCGACGACTTCGGCGTCGAGTCCCTGGCCGGCCAGCGTTTCCGCCGCCGCTGTCGCTTTCGGCACGGACCCGCCGTAGGCGATCAGACTGATGTCGCTACCGGTGCGCCGAATCCGGGCGGAGTCGATGTCCACAGGTTGCGGCCAGTCGAGATCCTCGGTTGTGTTGTAGAGCTGCACGTGTTCGAAAATGATCACCGGGTCGGGATCGGCGAGGGCCGGCGCCAGCATCCCCCGCGCGTCGGCCACCGTGGAGGGCGCGAGGACCCGAATGCCAGGGATGTGGGCATACCAGTTCTCGAGACTGTGTGAGTGTTGGGCGGCGAGTTGCCGACCTGCGCCGGTCGCCATCCGCACGACCACGGGCACCGAGAACTGCCCACCCGACATGTGCCGCAGAGATGCCGCGGTGTTCACGATCTGATCGAGGGCGAGCAGACTGAAGTTGACGGTCATGATCTCGATGATCGGCCGCATACCACCGATTGCGGCCCCGATCCCGACGCCGACGAAGCCCAATTCGGACAGTGGCGTGTCCCGGATCCGTGCGGGCCCGAACTCGTCGAGCAACCCCTTCGACACGGCGTAGGTGCCCCCGTAGCGGCCCACGTCCTCACCCATCAGGAAGACCCGGGGATCGGCCTGCATCGCCTCGCGGATCGCATCCCGCATGGCCTCGCGATAACTGGTCTTCATCACGCCTCCTGCGCCGCGTCGGCGGGGGTGATGACGTCCCGCATCAGTTCACTGGCCTCCTCGAAAGACCCGGCCTCGGCGAACGCGACTGCGGCATCGACCTCGGCCGCCACCTCCGCGTCGATGCGCAGGAACTCGGTCTCGGTGAACAGCCCGAGTTCCTTGAGCCGGGCGGAGAAGGTGTGGATGGGCCCGCGTTCCTTCCATGCCGCCACTTCCGCTTTGTCTCGATACAGTTCGGGATCGAACATCGAGTGGGGGCGGAACCGGTAGGTCTGGAACTCGATGAAGAACGGGCGACCGGTCGTGCGGACGTGGGCGGCGCCGGCGCGGGCCGCCTCGTGGGTGGCGATCACGTTCATTCCGTCGGCGCAGAGTGTGGGAATGTCGAAGGAGGAGGCTTTGACGCACAGGTCGGTCTGGGACTCGGACCGGGCCAGGGCCGTCCCCATCGCGTACAGGTTGTTCTCGCAGCAGAACAGCACGGGCAGTTGCCACAGAGACGCCAGATTCATCGATTCGTGAAAGGCGCCCTCGGCCATGGCGCCCTCCCCGAAGAAGCAGGCGGTCACGCGCTGGATGTTCTGCATCTTGTCGGCGAGCGCGAGACCGACCGCGAGGGGGATTCCTCCGGCGACGATGGCGTTGCCGCCGTAGAACCGTGTCGCGGCGTCGAAGAGGTGCATGGAACCGCCCCGGCCTCGCGAGCATCCCTCGCGTTTGCCGTACATCTCCGCCATGATCGCGTTCATCGAGACCCCGTGCACGAGGGCGTGACCGTGTTCGCGGTAGGTGGCAACCACCGCGTCCCCCTTGTCGAGGGCGTGCAGTGCCCCGACCGCGACTGCTTCCTCACCGATGTACAGGTGCAGAAACCCACGGATTTTCCCCGCCCCGTAGAGTTCCGCCGCCTTTTCCTCGAGCCGCCGGATCCGGAGCATATCGGTGAGCAGCGTGACCGCGAACGTCTTGTCGTATGAAAACTCAGTGGTGCTCATCCGCCTGCCTCCAACGTCGACGTGTCCCCCTCCGGGAGACCGAGTTCCCGGGCCTTGAGCAACCTGCGCATGATCTTTCCGCTGCGGGTGTGCGGCAGGGCACTCATGAAATCGATCGCCTTCGGGGCGACGGCGGCCCCGAGTTTGGTGCGGGCGTATCCGAGGAGTTCACGGCGCAGTGCGTCGTCGGGGGTCCAGCCGCTGTTGACCGAGACGAACGCCTTGACCACTTCCCCGACCAGTTCGTCGGGTACGCCGATCACTCCCGCCTCCGCGACCGCGGGATGTTCCATGAGGATGTTCTCCACTTCGAACGGTCCGATGAGGTGACCGGCGGACTTGATGACGTCGTCGGCGCGCCCGACGAACCAGAAGTAGCCGTCGGCGTCGCGCTTGGCGAGGTCCCCTGTGAGATACCAGTCCCCGGAGAAACAACGGCGGTAACGTTCCTCGTTGTTCAAATACCCGCGGAACATCGCCGGCCACCCGCGGCGCAGCGCGAGTTCACCTTCGATGTCCGGGGTATCGATCACCGCCACCTCCCGAGCCTTCTCGCCGCCGCGGGGTGGGGTGACGATGGCCGCGTCGACACCGGGAAGTGGCCGGCCCATCGAACCCGGTTTGATATCGAAGCCGGGGGTATTGGCGATCATGATCCCCCCGGTCTCGGTCTGCCACCAGTTGTCGTGGATGGGACGGCCCAGCACATCTCGGCCCCAGAGCACCGCGTCCGGGTTGAGTGGTTCGCCGACACTGGCGATGAACCTCAAGTGGGGGAACAAGTATTTTCGGGCGAGTTCGGAGCCGGATTTCATCAACATTCGCACTGCCGTCGGTGCGGTGTACCAGACCGTCACCGCTTGTTCGCTCAGGATGCGGTACCACCGTTCGGCGTCGAACTCTGCGGTGTCGACGATCGAAGTGACACCGTGAAGCAGTGGGGTGATCACACCGTACGAGGTCCCGGTGACCCAGCCGGGGTCGGCGGTGCACCAGAAAACGTCCGAGGGGTGCAAGTCGAGGGCGTAGCGGCCGGTCGCGAAATGCGTTGCCACCGCTCCGTGCACATGGATCGCTCCTTTCGGCGTACCGGTCGTCCCACTCGTGAAATGCAGCAGTGCGGGGTCGTCCCGGCTTGTCGGGGTGATCTCTGCATCGTCGTCCGCCTCGGATATCGCGGACTCGAAGTCGACGGTGCCCGGTGTCTCGGTGTGTTCGTTGTTGCGATCACCGACCACGAGGATGTGCCGCAGGGTGGGTAGTTCCTCCCGGATCTTCGCGACCCGACGCCGGTACAGCAGATCCGTGGTCACCAGGACCTGGGCGCCGCCGAGCCGGATCCGGGTGGCCAGCGGTTCCGGTCCGAACGCGGAGAACAGCGGAGAGACGACACACCCGTTACGGAGGGCACCGAGAATCGCGACGTACAGCTGCGGTATCCGACCGGTATAGACGAAGACACGGTCCCCTTTCCCCACCCCGAGATTCCGCAGCACATTCGTGAAACACCGCACACGCCGGGCGAACTCGGAGAATGTCAGGTTCTCCGCGGCGAGCGCACCGGTGTCATCGCCCGCGCCGACGAATCGGAACGCGAGCCTCTCCCCCTGCAGGCCGTCGGCATGCCGATCGACGGCGTAGTAGGCAATGTTGCATCCACCGGGTGCGTCGCCGAGTTCTCGCTCGGTGTCCGCCCAGGTGAATCGGGCGCGTTCGCCCTCGTAGTCGGTGAAGTTCGGTGCGACCCCGAACCCGATGGGGGCGTGGGAAATGATGGTCATCCAGCTCTCACCTTCTCCGACGGCGCACGATCTGCCTTACGCGTCGAGATGGACGGTCTTGCGGGTGGCCGCTTCGAGATCCGCGACCGTGGTTTCGATCAACTGGTGGGCGAGGTCGGCGAGCGCGCGTGCGGTGGCCAACTCGTCTCCGATCTCGGGAATCTCGGTGTCGTGTGGATTACGGCGGGCCATTCCGACGCCGACCAGCGACGTGGTGTCCTGTGTGCGCAGGCGTGCCTCTGCCCGGGTCCGGGATCCGCCTTCCTCCGAGTCGTGTTCGTCGATGACGATGTCCACTGACCATTTCTTCTCGTGCGCGCTCATGGCTGTCTCCTCCTGCTAGTGGTGGCGGCACGTCGCGGTGCGACGTGTTCGATGTCTGCGGGGCCCACTCGTCTGGTCGCCCGGGGGCGGCGTTTGGGTGGCCCTGTCGATCTGCGAACGGTGGGATCACTCCTGTGCCGGCTCGACGCGGCGTCGAGCCCGGTCCCCAGTCCTGGGGGATGGTGGTGGCGCCCGGACGCCCCGCGCGGGCCTGGCCGGCGGATACGAGCGGCGAGTGTGGTGTCTGCGGTCATGATCACTCTTCCCAGCGAACTGTGCCGGTTCAGCCGGACGTACGCACCAGGCCCCCGCGGTCCCACGAGGCGGCCCGCTCCAGGGCGGCGAGGAGGCGTTGGCGGGCGACGCGTTCGGCCAGTTCCGGAATGTCTGCTGCCGGAACTCCGGCGAGGTCTCGAACGCTCTCCGCGACGACCCGGGAGATGGTGGTTCGGGAGATCGACTGGTCGAACTCCGCTGCAAGGCGCGCGACCACCGCGTGTCCGGGGTCCGCATCGGTGCTGTCGGTGGGCGTATCGGTGCTGGCCACGAGTGTCGATTTCCTCTCTGTGTGGCGGAGGGGTGCCTTCAGCATCGCCGCCGCGACGCCGGGATCAATAGAGGCGAAGGACCGTAGTCGGTGACTTATGGCTCTGACCCGCGGGCCCGCTGCGGAGGTTGAATTCTGTGAGACGGCATCGACGGATCAGGTGAGTACGGATGGTGAGCACGTTTTCCCGGTCGCCTGCGGGCCTGGTGGTCCGCCCACTGCGCACCGCCGACCATGAGGCGGTCCGCCGGTTGCACGAACGGTTGAACACGTACGACACGTACATGCGGTTCTTCACCGTCTGCCCCGCGCACTTGGCAGCGCTGGCGGAGGCGATTTGTGTGGCCGATCCCCGTCATTACGCGCTCGGCGCGTTTGTCGATGGCACGTTGGTGGGTGTTGCCAACTATGTGGCCCTCGACGCCGGCGACGCACCCGCGGAGGTGGAATTCGCTCTTGTCGTCGACGACAACTACAGGATGCACGGGATCGGGACGATGCTGCTGACCCGCCTCGCCGCGGCCGCGCGACAGCGCGGCGTCACCCGCATGAGGGCCGAGATTCTGGCGCAGAACGCCATGGTGCTGCAGGTGATTCGCGATCTGGGCTGGTCCGCTGCGTTGCACCGCGATGGCGCCGAGATGCACCTTGACCTCGACCTGGGTGACGTTCCTTCGCCTGCGGTTGCGGGCGGATGAACGGGGTCGGCGTGCACGGGTGGACCTCGCCGGAATCAGTGGACCAGTCGGCCACCACTCTCCCGGCGGTGGTCCGGGAAACCCACACAGCGTATATCGTGATGATCGGCGACATGGTCTTCAAGGCAAAGAAGCCGGTTCGGACGGCATTCCTGGATTTCAGCACCGCCGGGAAACGCAGGGCGGCATGCCTGCGCGAAGTGGACCTGAACCGGCGGCTCTCTCCCGACGTGTATCTCGGCGTCGCCGAACTCACAGATCCGCAGGGCGGTCCGGCGGAAGCACTCGTGAAGATGCGCAGGATGCCGGACAGCCGACGCTTGGCCTCGATGGTCGTCCGCGGTGAGGACCCGACGGAACCGCTGAACGCGGTTGCCGGTCTGCTCACCGGTTTTCACCAACGGTGCCGCCGGGGACGGGACATCGACCACGACGCGACCCGGGACGCCGTGGCCGCGCGCTGGCGAGAGAACGTGGACGAGGCGGCCGGATACGGCGACGGCACGCTGCTGCCGGGCGTGGAGGTCGACGAGGTCCGATTCCGAGCGTGCCGATATCTTGCGGGCCGTCGAGAACTGTTCGATGAGAGGATCGAACTCGGACGGATCGTCGACGGCCACGGCGACCTTCTGGCGGATGACATCTTCTGCCTTCCGGACGGCCCGCGCATCCTGGATTGCCTCGACTTCGACGACCGTCTGCGGCATCTCGACGTCATCGATGACGCCGCCTGCCTTGCCATGGATCTCGAGTTCCTCGGCCGTGCGGATCTCGCAGAGACATTCCTCGCCCGGGTCCGGGCGGAATCTGGCGACGATCCGCCGCCCTCGTTGATCCACCATTTCATCGCCTACCGTGCGTTCATGCGGGCCAAGGTTTCCTGTCTGCGCCACACCCAGGGTGCGGCAGACGCACGGGCCGACGCACACGGGCATGTCCGTCTGGCGCTGCGTCACCTGCGCGCGGGTTCGGTTCGATTGGCCCTCGTCGGCGGCCTCCCCGGCACCGGAAAATCCACGCTGTCCCGCGCCCTCGCAGAGCGCACCGGTGCGGTCGTCATCGCAAGCGATCACGTGCGGAAGGAACTCGCCGGTGTCGACCCCGGTGTGTCCTGCGGCGCCGACTACGGCCACGGTCTGTACACCGAGGCCAGGACCGATGGCACCTACGCCGAACTGCTGCGTCGGGCAACACGATTGCTGTCCCGAGGACGGTCGGTCGTCCTCGACGCCTCGTGGACCGATCCACGACTGTGCGCGTGGGCCGCGGCGGCCGCCGACCGCACCCACAGCGACCTGATCGAAATCGAATGCGCGGCGCCCCGGTCGGTCGCGGTCGAGCGAATCGGACACCGGCCCCCTGGTGGCGTGTCGGATGCGACCTCCGAGGTGTACGACGCCCTCGCGGCCCGCTATCGGCACCGGGTGTCGGCCACCCTGATCGACACGACGGCCGATCTTCCTGCCGCGACTGATGCCGCGTTGGCGCTGTGGGGTGAGACTGGAGAACGGCCACAGCCTGCTCCGTCGGTACAGGCCGACGAAGCAGTATCCACACCGGGGAGCCCATTATGAACGACATCGTGACGCTGACGATGAACCCCGCCCTCGACATCACCACGGTCACCGGGCGGGTCATCCCCACGGACAAGATGCGCTGCGGTACCCCCCGGCGCGACCCCGGGGGCGGCGGAATCAACGTCGCCCGGGTCCTGAACGTGCTCGGCGAACGGGCGACCGCGGTATTCCCGTCCGGGGGACACAGCGGCCGGGCGCTCGAGGATCTCGTGGCCACCGAAGGCGTGCACAGTCGCACTGTCACGATCCGCGGATCGACCCGGGAAAGCTTCACCGTCAACGAGGAACAGACCACATTGCAGTACCGGTTCGTCCTGCCCGGCCCACTACTGACACCTCTGGAGGTCGATTCGTGCCTCCACCTGCTGACCACCACCGCTGCGGATGCCCGGTTCGTGGTGGCCAGCGGAAGTCTCCCCCCGGGCGTTCCGGTGGATTTCTATCAGATCGTTGCGGACATCGTGTCCAACCGGGGCGCGCAACTCGTGCTCGACACGTCGGGTCCGCCGTTGCGGGCGGTCCATCGCGGCGTGTACCTCCTCAAACCCAGCATTCGGGAGCTGCGTGAGTGCGTCGGGCGCGAGTTGGTAACCATCGACGACCAGGTCACTGCTGCACGAGATCTCATCTCGTCCGGGGTGTGCGAGGTTGTGGTGCTCTCGCTCGGCGCGGCGGGCGCGGTCCATGTGACGGCGGAGGAGGCGGAGCACTGCCCCTCCGTGAAGGTTCCGGTGGTCAGCGGTGTCGGGGCGGGCGACAGCATGGTCGCCGGCACTCTCTTCGGGCTGGCACGCGGGTGGGACATGCGGGACTCGGTGCGTTTCGGCATTGCCGCGGGAGCGGCCATGCTCGGGACCCCCGGCACAGCACTGTGCTGCCGCGCCGACATCGACCGCTATTACGCACAACTCACCGACCGCGCCACGGTGGGCGGTGGCGAAGTCTGACCAGCACGCCCGTTGTGCGGCGGTGTGACCGGCGCTGCGCCGGTGTCGATTCGGGATACGACGGCCCTGCACATCACCGTCGCACTGGAACGAGTACGCAGCTATCTCCCACGGTCAATGGGTCATGTTGGTCACCGAGTTCGGCGCACCGGGCGCGCCGCGCATAGGTGACTCCGCCTGTGCCGGGTCCCCATTCAGCCTTCCGCCCGGTGCTCGGACCGTGCACGATCGAGGAGGATCCGGCGTTCGGCAGCAGACACCATGCGCCTGGTGCGCGCCGCCACATCCGGTGCCACCGACACCGAGGTGATCCCCTTGCGGACCAGATGTTCGGCGAGGGCCGGGTTCGTCGAGACGGCCTGCCCGCACAACGACGTGGTGAGCCCCGCGCGGGTCGCCCGTTCGATGATCGAGTCGATGGCATCGAGCACTGCCGGATCCATCGTGTCGAACAGGTCCCGGCAGATCTCGGAGTCACGATCGACGCCGAGGACGAGTTGGGTAAGGTCGTTGGTTCCGATGGAGACTCCGTCGATACCCAGGGCCGCGTACTCGGGGATCCAGTAGATGACCGACGGGACCTCCGCCATGATCCACCGGTGCATCCGGCGATCGGAGCCGAGCGGATGCGCATCGAGATGGCGCAGGCAGCTCTCGAGCTCCCAGCGGGTCCGCACGAACGGGACCATCAGGTGCACGTTCGGGTGACGTGCCCGCACGCGGTGGACGACGTCGAGGTCCAGCCCGAACAATTCCGGTTCACGCACGTACCGGAAACATCCGCGGTAGCCGATCATGGGATTGTCCTCCACGGGCTCGACGTCGCCACCCCTGAGATTGGCGAACTCGTTGGTGCGCAGGTCTATCGCCCGGTAGATCACCGGACGCGGCGCGAAGGCCGCGGCGATTCGTTCGACGCCCGCGGCCATTTTCGCCACGTATTCGTCCCGCCGGCCCTCGGCCAGCACGGTGGCCGGGTGGGTCCCTTGCAGCGCGTCCATGATCATGAACTCGGCGCGCAAGAGCCCGACCCCGTCGACATCGGTTGCCGCGACTGATTCGGCGGCGTCGGGTGTCGCGAGATTGACATATACCGCAGTCGCCGTCGGTTCCGTCCAGGCGTGCCCGCCACCGCGAGGAGGCGCCACGAGACCGGTCGCGGTATCGACGGTGGGCGCGCTCACCGCCACGCCGCCTTCGGATACGGTGCCCGCGTCGCCGTCGACGGTGACGACCATTCCATCGGTGAGCGTGGTGGTGGCATCCCGGGTTCCGACAACGACGGGTCGGCCCAGTTCCCGGCCGACGATCGCGGCGTGGCAGGTGATTCCGCCCCCGTCGGTGACGATCGCCGCGGCGCGACGTAATACGGGCAGCCAGTCCGGTCGTGTCATCGGGGCAACCAGGATGTCGCCGTTCTGAAGTCGGTGGGCATCGGCGACCGACCGGAGCACACGCACCTGCCCCGATCCCGTTCCAGGGCTCGCGCCGAGCCCCTGCGTGAGCACCTTGCCGACGGACATGGTTCCCGATGCCGGTGGTGCAGCGGCGATCGGACGGTCACCGAGCGTCGTGATGGGGCGGGTCTGCACTATCCAGAGTTTGTCGCCGGCGAATGCGAATTCGAGGTCCTGCGGCGCCTGGTAGTGATCTTCCACCGACACCGCCAGCAGGGCGAGGCGCTCGACCTGGGCGTCGGTGAGGACGCGGATACCGCGCTCGGTGACGGGGATCTCGGTTCTGTGTTCCCCGTCTGCGTCGACTGTGATCGCGAAATCCTGTGCTCCGATATGGACATCGAGGATGCGGAATCCGTCCTTGGAAACTGTGTAGGTGTCCGGTTCGACCTGCCCGCCGACCACCACCTCGCCGAGTCCCGTCGCGGCCTCGATGACGACATGATCACGTGCCCCGGTACGCGGGTCGGCGGTGAACGCCACTCCGGAGCGGTCGGAATCGACCATCCTCTGGACGACGACCGCGACCGCCGGCTCCTCCGTCACACCCTGGACGCTGCGGTAGGTGAGCGCGCGCTCGGACCACAGCGACGCCCAGCACTTGCGGACCGCCTCGACCAGATCCTCCAGCCCGGCGACATCGGTGAAGCTGTCGTGGATACCGGCGAACGACGTGTCAGCGGCGTCCTCGGCGGGCGCGGACGAGCGCACCGCGACACGTACCGTCGGGCCGAGTTCGCGATAGGCGTCGGCGATCTCGGCGCGCAAGGAATCGGGCGCCGGCACCCCCAGGACGACGCCGCGCAACTCCTGCGCGGCGACCGTGAGCGCCGCCTCGTCCGCCCCGGCCGGGGGCAGTGCCCAGGCGCGCAGGGTGGACCGCACCCCGGCGCCGTCCATCGCGTCCAGATAGGCGTCCTTGGTCACGACGAACCCCGGTGGGACGGGGAAACGGGCGTGGGTCAGCTCGCCCAGATTTGCGGCTTTACCTCCGACCGAGGGAGCGTCGGGCAAGCGGACCTGATCGATCGGTCGCACCCATCGGTGCTCGACCGCCGCATGGGTGGTGTTCATGGGATCTCCTCACCGTCTCGCTCCAGACAACACCGCGGGTGTCGCGACCGCACAGGGTCGAAAGTCACCGTGACGGCGGCGCCGTGCCGCGACCGAAGACCCTGGTGCCGGGCCCGGCACCGATCCGAGGATGAAAGCTATGACGACGACACCGACCGGGCACGCTCCCGCGCTGCGGCGGGCCGCGGCAACAACCGGGCAGGCCATCGCCGGCGCCGCCCTCATCGGCGTCCATGTGGCCCTGACGAAACCGCTGCGGCGGTGGCGGACCACCTGGGGTGCCACCGCAGCGGAGGCCGCAGCCACGCTCCCCGGCGACGAACTGGTCCCGGCGGCGCGCTGGGGATACACCCACGCCGTCACCATCGAGGCGCCGCCGGATCAGGTGTGGCCCTGGATCGTCCAACTCGGGCAAGGGCGGGGCGGCTTCTACAGCTACGACGGGCTCGAGAACCTCATCGGCTGTCGGGTACGCAACACCGACACGGTCCTGCCCGACTACCAGATCCTGGCCGTCGGCGACGAGGTGTGGCTGCACCCGAAGGCTCCCCCGCTGACCGTTGCGATGGTCACGGCGAACCGTAACCTGGTCCTGCACGGACATGACCCGCAGACCACCGACGCGGCGATCTGGGCATTCCACCTGCACCCCGTCGGTGACCATCAGACCCGGCTCGTGGAGAGAGGGCGCGGCAGCTACGGGACCGGCCTCGCCAGTCGTCTCGCGTTCGGTCCCACCCTCATGGAGCCCGTCAGCTTCGTCATGAGCCGGAAGATGCCCCTGACGATCCGCCGCCTCGCCGGTCCGGTACCCGAACACAGCTGACCGGGCGTTCTCCCCCGGTCAGCTCGCGGATGTTTGTCGCGCTAGCTCGGGGCGGGTGTTCCGGGTGCCGGGGGTTCCTCGTAGAGTGCGGCACCGGCCGTGACCCCGGCACCGGCGGCGACGATCAACTTCCGCGTCCCCGCCGGCACGTGGTGGTCACCACCGTCCAGTCCGGCCACCAGGGCAGCGGTGTGCATGCGGTGATCCGCAGCGATCGTGATGCGCGATTCGGGCAACTCCAGTCGTTGCGCGAGTTCGGCACGGAACTGCGGTCGCGCCGGTGCCGCCGCGATGCGATCGATGTCCCCCAGTTGCAGGGATGCGTGTTTCAGGCACGCGGTGACGGCGGAGGCTGCCGCCGCTGCGTAGCGCGCGTCCATCCATTCGGACTGATCGACGCGCAGCACGTTCCGGTCGTCGAGGTGCCCGACGGTCGCGCGGAACGCACCGCCGAGGTCGTCGTCGGCGTTCGTCCAGTGAACGCGGCCCAGGCCGTACCGGCGGTCCGTCCAGCTGCACAGCACGGCCCCGCCCGTGGCGGAGAACGGGAAGTCCTCGCTCATCCCGTGGCCCGGGTCGGCGTCGCTGGCGACGACGAGCGCGTACCGAATGGTGCGCGAGCGGAGGAAGCCGTCCACAATCTGCAATCCGGTCAGCACTCCGCAGGTGCCGTTTGCGACGTCGAACGAGAACGTCCCGTGGGCGTCGGTGTGTGGGTCCTCCGGATGCGCGCCGATGTCTTCCTGAATCATCGCGCCGAGCGCCGGTTCGCCGAGATTGCGGTCCCGATAGATGCCCGCGTTGACGAGGAGGTCGAGATCGTCGGGGCTTCGACCGGCTCGGTCGAGGCAGGTTGTCGCGGCGTTCACCGCAAGGCGGAGCGCGCTGTGCCGAGAGCGCCATCCACCGTGCGCGACGTCGACCCGTTCAATGATCGTTCCCATAGCCGGCCACCAATTGTTCGTCTACTTGTACCAGGACAATGCCGATTTCGAGACCCGATGCCAGCGAGATCATGGCAACGGTCTCTCCCGGCCGGATACGACCGGCCTCGAGCTCCTCGACCAATGCCACAGTATGGGTTGTCGAGGCGGTATTCCCGTACCGGTCCACCGTGATGACTGCATCGTGGCGGGGTGCGTCGCCGAAGGACTCCGTCAACTTGGCCATTCCTTTCCGGATCGCACGTGCGGAGGTCTGGTGCGTGATTACGTGGTCGATGTCGTGAACCGCCAGGCCGACGGTCTCGAGGACTTCGTGCAGCAACAAGGGCGTGTCGGCGATCGCGGCCTTCTGGATGGCGCGCGAATCGGTGAACATGCGCGCACCGGGATCGTCGCCCTTCGGATACGCGGTGCACAGTCGGCTGTAGTCGGCCACTGTCGTGAACCCGGCGAGCCGGATACCTCCAGATCCGGCCGGGGCCCGTTCCAGAACGAGCGCGGCGCCCGCGTCGCCGAGCGTCAACGACGCCAGCTCCCTGCTCATGATGTTGTGGATGTGCTGCGCGGCATTTTGTCCGAGCTGGGAGATGTACTCGCCACTGACGATCAGGGCGCGTTCGATGACGCCCTGCCGAATCCAGTTGTTCGCGACCGTCACCCCGGTGAGCATTCCGGCGCAGGCATTCGCGAGGTCGAAGGTCATCGCGGTGACGGCACCGATGGCGTGTGCAACCGCACCACTCATCGTCGGTTCGAGCCACTGGGTCAGTCCTCCCCGGAATTTCGTGATACTGCAACTGATCACGACGTCGATCGACGCCGCGGTATGCCCGGACCGGCGGAGCGCGTCCTGGGCTGCGGCGGTGGCCAGGGTGTAGGAATCCTCGTCGCCCACCGAGACCCGGCGCTCGCGGATGCCGGTCAACCGTTCCAGGTCGATGTGCGTCGTGTGTCGTGTCCTCGCCATCAACTCGTCGGTGGTGAGCCGCGTCGACGGCAAATGCCGGCCCGCGCCCGCCACTCGCGTGCGATACGGCGCCCGGGCGCCGTCGTCCTCGGTCTCCATGACCAACCAGTGCTTGACCATCGAACGTGCCTCCTCCGTCCACCCACCATCTCGCAGACACGGGGCAGCTGACAGAGCACTTCGGCCCCTGTCCGGGCCCCACCTCCCGCCCCTTCGGTGGGGCGCATCGGGGTTGATGAAGACCAGAAGGGGCCCAATGGCCCTTTCCTCGAACACGTCCGACGATGAGGCTGGATTTCGAGGGAAGGAGTCCGCCATGCATGCGCGACACATCATGAGCAGCCCGGTTACCACCGTCACTGCGACGACGCCGATCGACGAATGCCTCCGGATCGTCGAGAAATCCGGATATACGGTCCTACCCGTGGTCGACGAGGAACACCATCTGGTCGGGATCGTCTCCGAAGGCGACCTCCTCCGCGAGAAGTTCCGTACCTTGCCCCGGCCGGGCGCGGATATCACAGAAACGATGACCAGTCCGGTGATCGCGATGACTCCGGACACCGACGTCAGCAGTCTCGCGTCCGCGATGCTGCGTTCGGGACTGCGCGGCATCCCGATCGTCCACGACCGCGACGTCATCGGAATCGTCACGCGGCGAGACCTTCTCGGACTTCTGACGATGGACGACACACACATCGCGCACGAAGTGCAGCACCGCCTCGACGTGTACGCCGGATCACCGCGGTGGACGGTTACGGTGACAGACGGCGAAGTCGCGATCGCGGGGATACGCGGCGACGACCCGGAACGTGGGGTTGTCGAGGCCCTCGCCGAGATGGTGCCCGGCGTTGCCGAGGTTCAATTCGTTCAGGCGTGAGTCGCCGCGACGTCCTGCGCGTCCGGGCACAGTGCGAGCACGTCCCGGAATCCGTCTGCGAGGCATGCTGTCAGGGCATCGAGATCGGGGACGGCGTCGGTGTCGGCGTCGATCCCGATGCAGCATTGCGATGTGTAGGACATCAGCGTCACGTTGAACGCCGATCCCAGTGTGGGGCTGAACGCGTAGTATCGGAGGACTTCCGATCCGGCGATGAACAGTGGTATCGGCGAGCCCACCACGTTCGAGGCGACGAAGTCGACATGTTTGAGCATGTTGCCCAGGGTGGATGCCGGAAGCAGATTCAGGGCACCGGCAATTGTGGGCGACAGCGCCACCGCGGGTTCGTTGCGCCATCCGTCGACGGTGGCGTGAACGCTGCGGATGAGTTCGGCGGGATCACCGATGTCGGTGGGTAGTCCGAACCGGGCGAGCGTGATGTGGTTGCCTCCCGGCGAATCGTCGGCGGTCCGGAGACTGATGGGCAGTGTCAGGCGCAGCTGGGGGACGTCGACGCCGTGGAGACGGTGGTACCGTGCCATTCCCCGCAGCACCGATGCCAGAAATGCATCGTTGATCGAGCCCTCGCCGAGGGCGGCGGCTCGGCCCAGCGCTTCCACCGGGACGTCCAGGACGGCGAAGCGTCGCCGGGTGCTGCGCTTGGTCATCACCGGGGAGAGAGTGGTGACCACCGGGCGTGTGAAGCGCGTAATCGATCCCAGGACGGTGGCGGTGTTGCGCAGCGCGCCGGCTGGGTGCCGTGCCAGCTCCGCGCTGTGCCGGGCTACTGCTGTCGACGCCCGTCGCGCAAAGTTGGTTGCTGTGTCCCGGTACCAGGCGAGACCGCTCCGGGCCCCGGGCTCGGCCTCCTGTGGCTGCGCCGTCGGGGCAGGCTCTGCGCGGGTGGTGCCCTCGCGGGTGAAATCGACTATTTCCCGCGCGATTTGCATGCCGCCGACGCCGTCGGTCAGGGAATGGTGCACTTTCATGACCAGGGCGGCCTGCCCCGAGTCGAGGCCGCTGAGCACCGTGAATTCCCACAACGGGCGATCCTTGTCGAAGGCTGTCATGCCCGTGGTCCGGGCGAAGTCGAGGACGGCGTCCCAGCCTCCCGGGGCCGGCACCGTGAACCGGCGGAGATGCCAGCTGAGGTCGAAGTCGGGGTCGGTCACCCAGTAGGGCGGGGCCGGACTCATCGGGTCGGTGACGACCTTGTGCCGGAAGATCGGAATGTGTTGGGTTCCGCGATTCATCATGTCGACGAACCGCGTCCAGTCCGGGCTCCGATCGAGGAGTGCCACGGCGACGATCGTCGAGCGCAGGATCGGGTCCTGCTCCATCCGCCATGACATGTAGTCCGTCTGCGTCATGTACCGGTGGCGTACCGCGCTCATCCTGATCACCTCGCTGCCGGCGACCGGATGCCTCGGAGGGAAACACATGCGGTCGGGCACTTCTCGACTCGGGTCTCGCTTCACGCTCGAGTATTTCGGAGAGTTTGGGGCTGCTCCAGTGCCGAAATACTCTTTCCCGCCTGCCGCAGGCGACGGACGCTGAGTGGCGACCGAATGTGCCCATCCGGGGGAAGGAGCAACCATGTACCAGATCCATTCCGAGGTGCCGAGACTCCGATGGCCGTGGGTCGTTGCCTCGGCGCTGGTCGGGGTGGTCGCGCTCACCCAGCTCTCCCCGTTCGAGCTGCTCGGCGTGTCGTCCGCTCTGGTATTGATCGGGTTGATCGCCTTCCGCACCGAGCATGGGCGAGATATCGCGGCCTGGACGACATCGGTGGGTGTCGGCCTGATGATCCCCGCCGTGCCGATGGCCGTCCTGCGGGGAGTCAACTCGTTCTGACTCCCCGAGATACCCGCGGTCCGCACATCACATCGGCATCATGTTCATGGGCGGCAGTATGCCCATGAAGTGCAGCCACATCATGAACTGGTGCATCATCTGCATCGCATCCATCGTGGTCACCTCCTTCCACTGCGGCAGTCCCCGGCGTCATCGCGGTCCGGGGTCATGGCGGTCCGTGCGTCCTCAACGTGGTGAGGCGTTCCCGGTACTCGGTGTCGTCGATTTCTCCTCGCGCGAAGCGTTCCGCCAGAAGCTTTTCGGCTCCGTGGAGCGCGGACGGTGTGTGCCCCGGCGGCGTCGACGCGTTGCGCCCGACGTAGTGGACGAGTACGCCGACGCCGAGTGCGAGCAATCCCCAGAACAGCGCCATCCCAACGAACATCAGTACATACCCCCAACCCCAACCCCAGCCGGGTTCGTAGTCGTACATCACGGCGAGGCCTCCTACTCCTCGGTGGCGGCCGCTTTCGCTCGGTCGGCGGGTCGGCGGCTCCCGTGCCTCCAGTGTCCCGCTCTGTCGAACCCGGGCACAGAGCCTTTCGGCTCCTGCCCAGGTCACCTTGCAAGACCTCCGCCGGCAGCGAAGGGACGTTCGGCCCTACGTGAATTGTGGGCGCGGCCGGATTCTGGAGAAGTCATCGACCGTGAAGCGACTGAGGAGATCCTGATGCGCGCAGACGCCCCCGTCATAGTGGGTGTCGACGGCTCTGCCGCCGCTCTCGACGCTGCTCGGGGGGCCGCCCGGGAGGCAGTGCTCCGGTCGGTCCCGCTCTTGCTCGCTTCCGCGATCGTTGTCCGACCCGGCACCTTCGGCGACGCGGTCAACTTGGCCGCCGGCGCCTACACGGACCTCGAGTTCGTGGGGCGACGGCACCTGGGGGCTGCCGCGGAATGGGCGGCGAAGACGGCGGGAGCAGCGTCCCTGACGGTGCATCGCACATTGCGGGAGGGTTCTGCGGCCGCTGTGTTGCTCGAGCTGGCGACGACGGCGCGGATGGTCGTGGTGGGATCTCGCGGACTCGGCAAGTTCACCGGTGGGCTTGTCGGCTCGGTAAGCATGGCGTTGGCCACCCACGCGCCGTGCCCGGTCGTGGTGGTCCGCGGGATGCCCGATTCCGACGACGCGGTTCTCGACGGCCCGGTTGTCGTGGGGGTCGATGGCTCGGCGCGGAGCGAGCCTGCGATCGGGGCGGCGTTCGAGGAGGCACGGCTGCGGAACACGGACCTGGTGGCGGTGCACGCGTGGAGCGACTTCGACATCGCCACGGTATTCACGGTGGACCGCAACGACCACGATCTCGGGTGGCCCGCGGTCGCCACCGCGGAGGAGGCGGTGCTGTCCGAGAGTCTGGCCGGGAGGGCCGATCCGTACCCGGGATGTGGCGGTGCGGAAGGTCGTGATCTGGGATCGGCCTGTGCATCACCTCGTCGAACAGTCGCGGCACGCGCAGCTCGTGGTGACCGGGAGCAGAGGACGCGGCGGGTTCACTGCGCTGATGCTCGGTTCCACCAGCCGGGCTCTGCTTCGCGCCTCGCATTGCCCGCTGATGATCGTCCGGAGCTGACAATTCACTCGTGCGCTGTGCCGAATTGGAATGGTTCGGAGGCGTCCGACGATGTATAGACAACTCGACGAGGACGCAGGAGGCGACCTCCGAATGCACGGAAGAGCACGTCATGCCCACGCCCACGAAGTCCTGAACCAGAGCGGATCCGACCACGTCGCTTCCCGCCGGGAGTACCTGGTCCGCACCGCGGTCGCCGAGCCGCTCGCCCTCCGCGAGTTCTGGTTCCCGGTCCCCGATCAGGAGCGTCGCCACATCGCGAAACTCTTTCCGCGCATTAATCCTTTCGGAATCCCCTGGGGTGTGACGTCCTTCGCCCTGTCCCGAACGCCCGGGTTGAAGAACCTGGCCGCCGCAGGCATGCCGGAAGGCTTCGACGAACTCGTCCACAACCCGGCGATCCACGACCACCTGATGCCCGGCTGGAACTGGGTGTTCAATGCTCGGGCACCGGCGCGCGTGTGTGCGGCGATCGCCAACCACGGCATGGTGGACGGCATCCGATTCCTGAGCAAGGAAACGGTCGCGCAGATCGGTGAAGGTCTCGGTGGCTCCGGTGCATTCGCCGACCCTGACACCGGCCGGTCAGTGGCATTCGTGACCAATCGGATGGGCAACACCCTCACCCCGCTGGCCGGCCTACGACTTGCCGAACTGGGTGCAACGGCCGAATCGATCGCGCGCCGACTGTAAGCCGCAGCGCGATCCACGTCTGTACAGCTCCGCGTGTGTGCACCCTGAGGAATACCGCAGCACAGGCCGCTCACGTGTCGGTGCGGCAAATCATCACTGGGCACATCGCGTGATGCAGGAGATTCTGGCTGGTCGATCCCATCAGGGAGCCGGCGAACCGATTGTGGCCGTGGCTTCCGACGACGACCAGTTGGGCATCATCGGCGTATTCGAGAAGAAGCTCTGCGGGATTCTGCTCCTCGATGATCGTTGTCAGCTGCAGGTCGGGATACTTCTCTCGCCACCCGGCCAGACTCTCTGCCACCAGGACGGCCTGTTCCTCCGCCACGATCTTCCAATTCACCTGCTCCTCCGCCGGCCGCCGACCCACGATGTCACCGGCACCCCAGCCGTGCACTGCCAGGACCGGAACCTCGAACAATGTCGCGAACTCGACCGCGGACTCGACGGCCTGTGCACTGAGGTCACTGCCGTCGACACCGACGATGACGGGACTGTGGTCCGGCACCGGGGATCGACTCTGCGACCGGAAGACCGTGACGGGGCAATGCGCGTGGTTGATCACTCGCATGACTGTCGAACCGGTGACGAGCGACTTCATCGTGCCGGCACCGGTGGCGCCGGCCACCACTAACTCCGCATGTTCGCTCATTGCGACGAGGGCCTGTCCTGCAGGCCCGGGATGGGTGCTGCGCGACAACCGGATATCCCGGAATTCCTGCCGCACTCGGCGCTCGACCCGATCAAGGATCTCTTCCGCGGATCGTTCTACCTCCGCATCGAATTCGTCCTGAAACAGCAGTGCCGCCTCGCTGAAGTGATATCCGGGGGTTGGCAGCGAGTGCGCCAGATGCAGAGGCGCGTTTTTCCGCTGGGCTACCGCCGCAGCCCACACCGCAGCCCGCAACGCCCGTTCCGAGCCGTCGACACCCACGACGATGGCTTGCCTGTTGGCGAGAGTGCTCACGGTCTATTCCTTCTCCGGATAACACGTGTCAGGCTCGGCGGGCATGGGGCTGTCGGGCGATCGCCTGCTGAAGTTCGGCGATGCGGGTCCGCTCGTGACTGTCCGACTTCAGCTAGTCGGCGGCCGTCACCACATGCGCGTCGGGTCCCGGAAAGACCAGCGCCTCATGGTCGTTGCGCAACCACCTGACACGATACGGCGGCCCGCCGTCGGCCTGACGGACCTCGACAATCTGTCCGACCTCGTCCGGCGTGTCGACGATCGTGCCCTTCACCACCAGCCAATCCCCCGGTTCTGCATGCATTCCGATCTCCGTCCGCCACAACCCACATGGTCGATTGGTGCGTAGCGGGTTCGATTGTCGGTGGCGGGGGTGGCGGCGGGGAAGAGGCTTTCGGCACCTGTGGGCACCCGCAGCGGCCGGGAGCCTACGAGCGGTGGTGGCCGAGAAGTGACGGTCGGCCCTAGTCGGGGGCCGGACCGTGCGGGTTCGATGGCATAAGAACACCTCTCCGGTTGGAATCGCCATGAAGCCAGCACCCAGAGAACGCCGACTGCCTGCAGCGGCACCGCCGGCCCCCGCGGCCCGGCGTATCCCGCCGTCGAATGCAGGAGGCGGCCAGCAGCGCGTTCCGGTGCCCGAACCCGACGTTGTGACGTGGCCCGATCCGAGTCCGTTGGCCAACTGGTGGGCGCGCGTCGTGTTCGACGCCGATCACGATCAACGCGTGTCGTGACTGTCCTCCCGTCGGAGGACGGCACCTGCGGTCGGGTCCACTCGCCCCGACCGGCGCTCGTTACAGGAGGAAGAGATCATGAGCACACTAGTCGTCTATGAGTCGATGTTCGGAAACACCCGTCACGTCGCCGAAGCGATCGCCCGTGGCGTGGCCACCATCGGTGCGGTGAAAACTGTTCCGGTGTCGAAGGCACGTGAGGAGGACGTGTCCGCGTACGACCTTTTGATCGTCGGCGGTCCGACGCACGTACACGGGATGAGCCGGGAGTCGACGCGCCGCGGCGCCGAAGCGACCGCGCGCAAGCCCGACAGCACGGTCACGCTCGAGCCGGATGCCACCAGTGAAGGTATTCGAGAATGGCTCTCGTCGCTTCCGCCCTCACATGGCAGGGCCGTCGCGTTCGACACCCGCGCGGATGCACCCCCCTTGTTGACCGGAAGGGCATCGAAAGGTATCGAGAAGAAGCTTCGCCACCTGGGGTTCGATCTCGTCGCGGAGTCGGAGAGTTTCCTCGTCGACAAGGAGTCGCACCTCGAGGACGACGAAGCGGCGCGGGCCGAGCAATGGGGGCGAGTGCTCGCGCAGCATCAGTGATCCGACCTCGTGTTCGGTGCATGCCCGCGGTCGCACGCCGACTTCAGCCAGAGCCAAGCCACCTCGGAGGACCCTCCCATGGCGAATCAATGAACTCACCTTCCACGGAGCCGCGAAGACGGTAGCCGGTTCGTGCATGGAATTTACGTTCGAGGACCGGCGCATTCTGGTGGACTGCGGTCTGTTCCAGGGATCACGCAGCCTCGAGACGCTGAACTACGGGGCTTTCGCCTTCGCGCCGGACACCGTTGACCCAGTCGTCCTCACCCACGCCCGGGCCGAGATTCTCCTGTGTCGATCGTGATCTGTTCCACCTCCGACCTGACACCGCGCGGTAGGTGCGAATGGCGCGCAGAACCGGTACATCGGCGCTTGTCGATAAGGAACATTCGTGTCCTGCGACCTGTCGGCAGATGTGACGTAAGTCCCCGAGTGTCGCCCGGGGTTGCTCACCTCTGGCCCTATGGCCGGCGGAATCCGGGTACGAGACTGGCAGGTGAGGCGACTTGGGGAGGCCGTGATGAACGAGAGTGACGCATCATTCACCCGCTGGTGGCGTCTGGGCCCGTGGAACTGTAACTCACTCACGCGGAGCGGTGACCGAGTCGAATCCACCGTCGTTCTGGTAATGGTGATGTTCGTCCTCCTTCTGGTTCCTTTCGCCTGCGCCTTCGGCACCGCGACGTACACCCGTCTCACCGACGAAGCGCGCATCGCCCGGCAGACGGAGCAGCAGGTATCCGCCGTGTTGCTGGCCAATCCCCTCCCACCGATGGGAGACGTGCCAGTTCGTGGACCGGTCGGCCCAGACCGTGCACCGGCGCACTGGTCGGTGAACGGCACGGAGCACACCGGCGACGTGGCGACCGGCATCGGGGACAAGGCCGGGCAGACGGTCACCATCTGGGTCGACTCGCACGGCAACTACATGACAACACCGAACACCGGCACCGAAAACGGTTTCGAAGCAGTTGTCGCAGCGCTCGCCTTCTGGTCCCTGGGGACTGTCATAAACGGCGTACTCCTGGTCGGAGTCCACTCGCTGATAACGAAACATCATCTAGCGCAGTGGCAAAGGGAATGGAGCAGCCTCGGACAGGCACCCGGATCGCCGGTTCGATGATCCCCTCGATCGGCCACTCAGCGTGTTCTTGCAGGCCAACTCAACGAGGCGGGATCGAACGCAGTGCCGATCGAGCGCGCGACGGCGACGTCCGCAAGGCCTCGGTGGGTAACAAGGTCGAGATCGAAGTGGGCAACGGCACCTTGATAACGGGGTGCGTGGCCCCACCCTTGCTCGACAACGACCGCGAGCATTCTCGCGCGCGGCAGCGGTCGAGTGGTCAGAGGGCGAACGGGTAGGTCTCGGGCCGCTCACCATCCACCCAGAGGCTCGAGTATTCGAGGGGTTCGAGGGCGTGGGTGGTGTCGATATGGATCACCGCATCGAACTGGTCGGCCAGCCGCGCGTGGACGTAGTGGCTCTGCCTCTCGGTGTCGGGTCGGTAGATCACCCCGATTGCCCGCCCCAGTCTGGCAGTCCGCAAGGTGTCGGCGACCGGCCCGTCCTGCATCCGGACGAGGAATGACTCCTTTCCCACCTCGTGGAAGAGTTCTTCGACGCTGCTCGGTAGCGCGGCTCGCACCGTCTTGCGTTCGGCGGGACCATTCCATTCGCCGGCGGCGGTGACGCTTCCCGAGTACGTGGTGAAGCCGATGAGGCGGCAGATCTGCGGGTAGCGTTCGCGGACCAATTGGCCGACGGTCAACTCACCGTGTGCGCCGACCTCGGTGGCACGGGCGTCACCGACGTGCGAATTGTGGGCCCACACCACGACACGGGCGGGGGTGTCCGCCCGTCGGTCGAGGTGCGCGATCAGGGCGTCGAGGGTGTCGGCCATGTGGCGGTCACGCAGATTCCACGATGCGACCCGTCCTCGGAACATCGTGCGGTAGTACTCCTCGGCGTTGCGCACGCTCCACGCGTTGCGTTCGGCGTAGAACAGGTGGTCCTCTGCGTCCGTGCCGTCGTCGAGAAGATGGTCGATCGTGTGGCGTTGCAGGTCGATCAGTTGCTCGACCACCTGCCTCTCGCAGGATTCGCCGGCGCCGAAGGCTGCGGCGTAGCCGTATGCTTGGCCGTCTTCCCCGGCGGCGTGGTCGAAGCAGCAGTAGCGCGTTCGCGCGCGGCGGGCCGCCTCCGGATCGACGCGGTCGAGGTAGTCGATCACCTCTCGGATGGACCGATGCAGGCTGTAGAGGTCGAGTCCGTAGAACCCCGCTTGACGGGCACGGTCCGGGCCGCAGCTGTCGTTGTGTTGGCGCAACCAGGCGACGAAGTCGAGGACGGTGGTGTTGCGCCACATCCACGCCGGGAAACGCTCGAATCCCCGCAGCGCTTCCTCGGCCGAAGTGTCGGGACCCTGTCCGCGCACATAGCGATTGACGCGGTAGGCGTCCGGCCAGTCAGCCTCCGCCGCGACGGCCGTGAATCCCTTTTCCTCGATCAGGATTCGTGTCATTTCGGCACGGGCCGCATAGAACTCCTGAGTCCCGTGTGAGCTCTCTCCGATGAGCACCACACGGGCGTCACCGACGATGTCGAGGACGTCCGCTCGGGAGGGAATGCCACCCGGTGCACCTCTGCAGGCGAGTCGCACGACCCCTGCCGCAGAGGCGAACTCGAGGATCCGCGCTTCGTGCCGACCGCGGCCGATGGTCGGCGTGGTCAGGAGATCACGGACCTCGTCGTCTGTCACCTGGCGGAAGTTCCAGAACGAGGCGCCGACCGCCCGGAACGGGAAGGGCATCGTCGCGCACACCACATCGTCGACCATCGCCCCGAGTTCGCGGCACGTCGATTCCGGTGCGGCGGGGACCGCGACGACGATCTGAGCGGGCTCCTGCTGTCGTAGGGCGGCGATCGCCGCGAACATGCTGGCCCCGGTGGCCAGACCGTCATCGACGAGAATCACGACCTTGCCGGCGACGTCGGGCGGCGGCCGATTGTCTCGGTATTCCGCTTCCCGCCGAATCAGCTCGCGACCCTCGCGGTCGACGACCTCACGCAGTTGGCGCGGGGTGATGGCGAGGTCGCGAAGCAGGTCGTCGTTGAGGACGATCGCGCCACCGCCTGCGAGTGCGCCCATCGCGAACTCTTCGCGTCCGGGCACTCCGAGTTTGCGGACGACGAAGGTGTCGAGCGGCGCATCCAGCGCCGCGGCTACCTCCCACGCAACGGGAACGCCGCCGCGGGCGAGGCCGAGCACGACGACCCGAGGATCCGTCCGGTAGGCCTCGAGCAACTCGCCCAGGACACGGCCTGCCTCCCGACGATCCTGGAAGACGTGTTCCGGTCTGTCCGCGGAGGTTTTCGTGGAGTTGCTCATGGAATAGGCCCTCCCTCAGGCATATCCGACCGACGCTTCCTTTTCGATCCTGCCGCGTGCCACCCGACGGCGACAGGGCCGAATGGCACCAAGGGCTACCCCTTTCGCGACCTCGGCACCGGGACGTCATCGAGCGACGCCGGATTTACGGCGATCCGTCCGGGCCGGCTCAGGTTGCGCAGTCTCGGCAGAACTTCATGCCGTCCTTGGTGGCGGCTAGGCGTGAGCGGTGGTACACAAGGAAGCAGCCGGAGCACACGAATTCATCTACCTGCTTCGGCACAACGCGCACGTTCAGCTCCCCCTCACCCGACAGGTCCGCCCCGGGTAGTTCGAACACCTCCTCCTCGGCGTCGACGTCCTCGTCGATCACCGAGGACGGTTGGTGCCGGCGGCCGGCCAACTTCTCGACAGAGTCAGCGGTTTCGTCATCCTCGATGTCGGCGCGCCGTGGTGCGTCGTAATCGGTGACCATGACAACCTCCGTATCCCCGCCACGAAGCGGGCTTTCGGTTGGTGTCGATGCTAGGAGCCGCCAGTGCGTACCGGCAGTGTCCTTTGGTCACCTGATGCAGGGCACTTCCGCACCTCGTGAGGCCCCAGCCGGTGCGCGGCCGCGGAGCAGACGCGTCGTGCGGTCCCAATCATCGCACCCGTCCATTTCGTTCCGCCGCGGTCACCCCGACGCCCCGCGTCCGACTGCCTGCACCGCGTCGTGTGCGTGGAGGGCCTTCTCCGCGTCGTGGTGAACCGGTTGGAGGTCGAACACCACCTCCTTCACGGTCCCGGTGAATGCGTACGGGGCTTTGTTCTCGTAGTCGAGGTCGACGACGAGACCGTTGTCGCGGCCGATGTCCATGCCGGCGTACGACGAGAAGGCCACCGGCACCGTGCGGGGCATGTCGCCCTCACCGATGACCTCGTTGTCGGCCCACAAGGTCACATGACCGCTGGTGCCGGGCTTCGGCTCGTCGGCGTCGAACTGCATCTTCACCGTGATCTCGCCGGTCGGGATCGGGGTCTCGGATACCTGTTTGTAGGTCTCCACGCCGAGGAAGGAGTAGGTGTGGTGCAGTTTGCCGGTGTCGTCGACCCAGAGCGCGAATCCGCCGATGAAGTCGGCGTTGGCGGCGATGACGCCCTCGGCGCCGCCGTCGGGCACTGTCAGGTGCGCCTCGATCGAGTAGGAGCGGCCGAGGATGCGGGGCATCATGCCACGCTGAATATTTTGGACATCACCTTTGAAGGTGAAACGGGTCGTCGTCGGCATCGGCGGGAGGAGACCGAAGAAGATCGACATCCCGCCGAGTAGTGGCAGGGCCCGGTTGCGTTCGGCCTCGCGCCACCACAGCGCCCTGAGGTCCTCGAGTTTCTGGGGATGGTCACCGGCAATGTTCTTCGCCTGGGAGAAGTCCCCGGGGAGGTAGTACAGCTCCCAGAGGTCGTTGTCCGGGTTGTAGACGCCCGGGGCGAATCGCTGGATGGTCTCCGGTGAGAAGTCCCAGGGCGCCTTGTCCAGTCGGGTGCATGCCCACCAGCCGTCGTGGTAGATGGCGCGGGACCCGAACATCTCGAAGTACTGCACGGTGTGCCGTTCCGCGGCGTCGCCGTCGGTACAGGTGTAGAGGAAACTGGTTCCGTCCATCGGCTCCTGATCGATGCCGTCGACCACACCGGGCTCGGGCAGCCCCACGGCCTCGAGGACGGTGGGGGCGATGTCGATGCAGTGGGTGAACTGCCCGCGGATCTTGCTGTCGGGCGTGATCCGTTTCGGCCACGCCAGAACCATCGGGTCGCGGTCCCCGCCGAGGTGGCTGGCCATCTGCTTGCCCCACTGGAACGGGTGTTGTTGGCATGCGCCCAGGCAGCCGCGAAGTGTGGAGCGGTGTGATCGCTGCCGAGCGCGTCGATCCCGCCGTATTCCTCGATCAGCTTCAGTTGGTGTTCGGCATCGAGCACCACCCCGTTGAGGAAGGTCATTTCATTGAACGAGCCGGTGACGGTGCCTTCCATGCTGGCTCCGTTGTCACCCCAGATGTAGAGGATGAGCGTGTTGTCGAGGTCGCCCAGGTCCTCCACCGCGTCGAGGAGACGGCCGACGTTCCAGTCCGCGTTCTCCGAATATCCCGCGAAGACCTCCATCTGCCGGGCATACAGCTTCTTCTGCGCCTCGGACAACGAATCCCACGCGGGGAATAGATCAGGTCGGTCGGTCAGTTCGGTGTCTTCGGGGACGATGCCAAGGTTCTTCTGTCGCGCGAGGGTCTGATCGCGGTAGACGTCCCAGCCCTCGTCGAACTTCCCCGCGTATCGGTCCGCCCATTCCCGGGGCACGTGGTGCGGTGCGTGGCTGCACCCGGTGGAGTAGTACATCATCCACGGCTTCTTCGGGTCCTGCGCCCGGACGGCGTGCAACCACTCGACGGCCTTGTCGGTGAGGTCGTCGGGGAAGTAGTAGGCCTCGCCGTCCTCACCTTCGGGGACGCCGCGAACCGAGTTGTCCTGGGTGATGATCGGGTCGTATTGGCCGGCGGCGCCGCTGAGGAATCCCCACCAGTGGTCGAAGCCCCACCCCTGCGGCCAGTGGTCGAACGGGCCAGCGGCCCCCTGCACGTTGTCGGGAGTGAGGTGCCACTTTCCGAAACCACCAGTGACGTAACCATTCTCACGCAGAATTCGAGGCAGTGCCGTGCAGCTTCTCGGACGCGCAGCTGTGTAGCCGGGAAACGGGCCGGGATATTCGGCGATCGATCCGAAGCCGACGCGGTGGTGGTTGCGTCCGGTGAGCAGCGCGGCGCGGGTGGGTGAGCAGACGGCGGTGACGTGAAAACTGTTGTAGGTGAGACCTTTTTGTTGGACCCGGGTCAGGGTGGGGGTATGTATTGCGCCGCCGAAGGTGTCCGGTCCACCGAACCCGGCGTCGTCGATCAGCACGATCAGCACGTTCGGGGCGCCGTCGGGGGCCTGGGGTCCGGGCACGATCGTCCAGTCCTCGACCGACTGATCGAGTGTTCGGCCGATCGTCCCGCCGAATGTGCGATCCGGGATCGGCAGCCGCGTCCGGTCCGGCTCGAACTTGCCCATCGCCTCGGCCAATGCCGATTCGAGGTCTCGCAGGCTCGCTCCGTCGACTTCCACCACCGACTTCATCGGCGCTCCAGCGAGTACCCGCTCCACCGGGAGCCGGCTCGACACCGGCAGCACGGCGATCACCACACACGTGCCCGCGGTCAGCGCTTCGCCGATCTTGTCCTCCAGTCCGCTCTTGATCCGGTGGTCGGTGAACTTTCCGACCAGCGCGCCGGCTCCCGCGCCCACCGCGACCGCGGCAAGCATCGGCGGCGCGAACAGGCCGACCGCGAGACCGACGGCGGCACCCCAGCCGGCGCCTTTTCGGCCCGCATGGTCACCGGTGTCGACCAGGGTGGCGTTGCCCTCGGCGTCCTTGGCCACCAGCACCGCGCCGCGAAGCGCGATCGTCCGTTCGCGCACCTGATCGGCGAGGGCGTCGAAGTCGAGGTGACCGCGGCCGAGATCCTGGTATCCGGCCACGAGAACCAGCGTGGTGTCGTCACTCATGGGCTTCTCCGCATCGGATGTGTCGTCCCTCGGAACGGGGACGGACTCTCTTCTCGATGCTCGTCGGTGCCCCTGCGGGCGACAAGGAGGAGAAGGTCCTCGACTTCGGGACCACCGGTTGGTTCCACCGTCTGTGAGCTCAGCCGGTGGGACCTCACCGCAGCCGAGGTCGGTGCGCGACCGCAGCCTCGGTGCGGCGGGTTCACATCGGGCGGGTCGGCGCACTCGATCGGGCGTGCGCGGGCACGATGTCGTCGTCACCGGGCAGAAATCGTCCGGTGACGACGCCCAGCGCGGTTCCGGCGACCAGACCGGTGACGGTTCCCAGCGCGGCCACCGACGGTGTCGACCAGGTGCTCTCGGGTGTGGTCGCACCCAGGAAGATCACGGCCATCGTGGGAGGCCAGCCCAGGGTGTTGCCGAGCACCCACCGTGCGGGTCGCCGGACCAGGCGACGAAGTGTCGTCGCCTGCGCGGCACCGAGGATCGCACCCATGACCGCCCCGAGGGCGAGGGCACCGGCCAGCACGAGGGGCAGCGCCGGTTCCGGCGCCCCGTCGTCGGGGGTGAGCACGCCGGGAACGGACGCCACCGCCCATCCCAGTCCGGCGACCGCCGTGGTGACCCACAGCCACCGACGCGCGTTCAACTGCGGAAGTCGGCGCCGTAGTCCGCTCGCCTGCAGGGCGCCCAGGGCACCGCCCTCGACGAGTCCGCCCGCCACCAGCACCGCCAACGCCAGTGTCGTGGCCTGCCGATCGTCGCCGAGTACATGCTGGGCGAGTTTCGCGGCGAGAGCGGCGGCTGTCATGCCGATCGCTTCCGCGCCGGCGCACAGGACGATCCATCGACCGGGTGACAGCCCGCGGACCTCCCCTTGCGATCGGTGGTCGGGATTGGACGGCGCGGGCCCGGTGCGGGTCATCATCTGTCCCGCACGACATCGGCGCGGATGGCGGCGACCCAGTTGTCGATGTCGTTCCAGTCGCGGGCGTCACCGTAGCGCCCGCCCATCACCCGGAACACGATCCGGCCGAATCCCGGCCAGTCGCCGGGAGCGATCGCCCCGGCGAAGGACCGGTGGTCCCGCACGTCCGCCGTCGACCGAAGAATCTGCACCGCGCGAGGTTCCGGGGTGACCCGGCGCAGGTACCGCGCCAGCCGCGGCGACAGGATGGTGCTGGTCGCTCCGACCGACGACACCGAGTACGCCCATAGTGCCCGGCCGGTCAGGGCGGGGCCGAGGCGTTCGATCCAGGCTGTGGCCTCGGTGAGCCATTGTCCGTTGTGGATCGCGCTGCCGACGACGAGCGTCTCGTACTCGCGTATCGAGGTCACGTCCGCGAGGGGGCGGAGGTCCACGACCTCACCCGCGCGATCGAGCCTCGTGGCGATATGTTCGGCGATTCCACGAGTGGATCCCTTCGCGGTCGCGTGCCCGACCAGTATCGGCATGGTGTCCTCTCTCACGGTTGATTACCGGCCCGGCTCTGGTCCCGGGGCAGGATGGGCTGAGGCGGCTCCTGGGGGCCTTGATCGAGACGGAAGGGCGGATACTCGTCCCGCAACAATGCCGCGTAGACGATGACCCGATATGCCCAGCGGTTGATCCCTATCACGAGGTCGAACAGCGGCCTGGGGTACCGCCCCGTGAAGAGCAGCGCGATGGCTGCGACCAGCACGAGAAGGCTCAGCAGCGAACCGAGCACCCAGGGACCGCTCACGGTACCGTCGTCGGTGGCCGCATTCCCGAACCACCACCCGCCGACGAGGATCGCGAGGACCAGATAGTGCGGGATGGCGAGGAGCCACCACTTCACGAGCACCAGAGGCCGCGAGAGGTGTTCGGGATACTCGACATCGAAGTCCGCAGGATAGTCGGTGCGCTGCAACGTGAACGGCGGATACCGGTCCGTGCCGAGCGCGGAGTACGTGTAGAACTGCACACGCCACAGCCAGCGCAGTACCCCCACATTGAAATCGAACAAGCCACGCGGGTACCGACCGGTGCAGAGAATGGTCACCCCAGCGACGAGCGTCGCCACGAGGAATCCGGCACCCAGGAAGAACAATACGAGGAAATGCGGCAGGGCCAGGAGCCATTTGATCAACCACAACCAGCGGGAGAGCGGTTCGTCGAGGTCACCGCTCAGGCGCGCAGGGTGGGGCGCACTCGGCGGTCCCGGCGGGGGCACCCTCCCACTAGTGCCCACAGGGTGCGGCGGTGGGCCGTTGCTGCCCAGTCCGATCGCTCCAGTGACGACCAGTGCGATTCCGGCGCCGAGTAACACCACCGCACCGATGAGCACGCCCAGCGCAAGCGGGCCGAGGAAATTCCACCGGGCGCCCGCCTGCACGTCGACCGAGATCCCGGGACTGCCGTCGGCATTCATCACGACGACGGTCCAGGAGCCGGGCTGCAGATCCCATCGCACCTCCTGGGTGCCTGCCCCCGCGGCGGCTACCGACCAAAACGATTGCGCGGACGGGGGTTCAGGAATCCGGTCGCCGGAAATCTCGCGGTAGCTCGGCCGGAACGGACCGAACTCGACGGCAGTCACCTGGGTGTGCGCGACGCCGGCGAGGTAGTTGTCGACGGCGTCGTCGGGGCCGATGCCGACGAAGATCGGGCGATCGGGCTCGTCCGAGGTGACCCGCAACAGCACCCGGCCGACGTTCTCGGTGCTGAGACCACGTGGCATCTCACCGTCGTCGAGCAGGTCGATTCGCTCCGACACGAGGGCGTTCGCCGACGACCGAAACCTCTCCGCAGCCGAGGCCAGGTGTCCGTTGTCGTTCTGTTCGACGTAGGCCCACCCCAGGAACACCGCGGCGCAGAGGAGGGCGAACCCGGCCAGAGCGCACACGCAGCCGAGAACGAGCGCGACGGTCCTGCCGGGTTTCACGGATCATCCCTTCGGGTCTCGGTTGCCGACTTCAGTGTGCGGCGTGATCGGGTGATCTCGTGAGAGCCTTTGGTCACCACCGGTGACCGGGTTCCCGGTCGGTGTGTTCGAGGACCGTGGACCCTAGTGCGGGCGTCGAGAGTGGAGTCGAATCGAGGGGTACTGTCCGCTCGATGTCGGAGGCGCCGTGACCGATTTACCGTTCGCCCCGCCGCGCGTGTGATGGAGACTGAGACCGTGCCCCGACCGCTGATCGATCTGCGCCACCACGGCGCCGTCGTCTTCGATCTCGACGTGGTGGTCGACACGGCGGCGGCGAGAACCGCAGCATGCACCGAGGTTCTCGACGCCTTCCTGTCCCGCCGCGCAGGCGACGGCGGTGTGGACCACAGCCCGTTCCGAGACCGTGACTATCACCGATTCTTCGAGGGACGCACGACCGCGGCGGGCATCACCGACTTCCTGACAGCGCGCGGGATATCCCTGCCGCAGGGAATGCGCGGCGCGGCGGCGGACGAACAAACCGTCGCCGGACTGTGCGCACGCGTAGGACAACACTTCCGGGCGCGCATCACGCGCGACGGTGTGCCGTGCGTCGAATCGACGGTGGCACTGGTGCGCCGATTGCGGGGTCTGGGGGTCGCGACTGCGGTGTTCTCGGCGGGCGGCGACGTGAAGGACGTGCTCGCCGCCGCGGGAATCGATGAACTGTTTCCGGCCGGGATCGACGAAACCGCTCCGCGCGACGCCGCGGCCCGGCTCGGCGCCCCCCTGACGAGTGCGGTGGCGGTCACCGGCTGCGAGGACGCCGTCCTCGACGCCGGCCGAGCCGGGTTCGCCCTGGTGATCGCCGTCGGCCGATCAGAACGTGCGGCCGTGTTGCGGAGCCGGGGCGCCGACGTGGTGGTCGAGGACCCGTCCGAGGTCGAGCTCCGCGCCGGCGATCGCCGGCTCTCCGAAATCCCCGACGCGGTGACGTCCCGTCACGAGCTCACCGCACTCCTGCGCGTACGCAGACCAGCGATCTTTCTCGACTTCGACGGCACACTGGCCGAGATCGTGCCCGATCCGGCCGCCGCGGTCCTCGTCGAGGGAATGGCCTCCGCACTGTCCCGATTGGCCGCCGAATGCCCCGTCGCCGTGATCAGCGGACGTGACCTCGCCGATGTCCGGGAGCGGGTCGGCATACTGGGGATCTGGTACGCGGGAAGCCACGGTTTCGAACTCGCCGGGCCCGCAGGCCAGAAATACGAGAATCCCGGCGCACTCGCCGCCGTTCCCGTCCTCGACAGGGTGACCCCGGTCCTGGTGGAGCGTCTGCAGCACATTCCGGGTGTACTCGTCGAACGCAAGCGGTTCACCGTCGCGGTCCACTACCGGAATGTGCCGCCCGAGCACGTCGACGAGGTCGCGGCGGTGGTGTACGACGTCGGAGGCCGGGAAGAGGCGCTCCGGGTCACCGGTGGTCGGAAGGTGATCGAACTGCGCCCCGACGTCGAGTGGGACAAGGGCCGGGCACTGCAGTGGATACTCGAGCACGTCGTCGATGCCGGGCCAGCCCTTCCGATGTACATCGGCGACGACCTGACGGACGAGGACGCGTTCGACGCGGTGTCGGCCGAGGGGGTGGGCATTGTGGTCCGCAGCTGCGAGGCCGAAGATCGGCGATCCGCGGCGCAGTTCGCGGTGAACGCCCCGACACAGGTTCGGGAACTGCTCGAGCGGCTGGCGGACGTGCTCGACCGCGACCCCGCTGCCGCATCCCGGGCGGGGGGATGGATTCTCTTCTTCGACAGCTACTCCCCCGCAACCGAGAAACTTCGGGAGGCGATTTGCACGGTGGGTAACGGATTCTTCGCCACCCGCGGCTGTGCACCCGAAGCCGTGGCCGGGCCCGGCCACTATCCGGGCACCTACGTGGCGGGCGTCTACAACCGTTTGAGTGAGGAGCATTCCGGCACGGCCCTGATGAACGAGAGCCTGGTGAATGTGCCGAACTGGCTGACGACGACGTTCCGCGTCGACGGCGGGCCGTGGTTCGATGTCGATGCAGTCGAGTTGCTCGACTACCGCCAGTACCTCAACCTCCGTCGTGCGGTGCTCACCCGCAGGTTGCGGTACCGCGATCGGGACGGGCGGACGACGTCGGTCGTCCAACGCCGTTTCGTCGCAATGCATCTCCCCCATGTCTGTGCGCTCCAGACGACGATTGTGGCCGAAGACTGGTCCGGGACGGTCGAATTCCGTTCGGCTCTCGACGGTTCGGTGCGAAATACCCTCGTCGATCGGTATCGCGATCTCGCCAGTGACCATCTCGAACGAGTGCATACCGCCGAGCTGCCGCCCGACTCGGTTCTGCTGACCATGCAGACGAATCGGTCCCGCATTCCGGTGGCGATGGCGGCACGGACCACGGTGTGGTCCGACGGTACACCCCGCAAGAGCCACTACCGGTTCTTCGACAGCGGCGGGAGTACAGGTCACGACATCACCGTCGATATCGAGACCGGACGCGCAGTCACACTGGAGAAGACGGTGACGCTGTTCACCGGGCGCGACCACGCGGTCGCGGACCCCGGCGACGA
>NZ_WXYH01000373.1:0-37149 GCF_009872365.1 Rhodococcus sp. T7 | reverse complement strand
CGGCAAGGTCGTCACCACCCGCTGGCTCGACCCCAGCCACGGCGGCCTCAACCTCGGATTCCCCCAGAACGCATAAGGAACCTCTCCCATGAGCACACACCTCTCACTCCCCCGTTTCGCCAGCATCGGGGCCGGAGCAGTCGACGAGATCGGCTCGGTCGTCGACCAATTGGGCCTGCAGAGACCGGTTCTCGTCACCGACTCCTACCTCGTCGGCACCGGCGCGGCCGACCGGGTGATGGCCCTCCTCAGGTCGGCGGGCAAGGACCCGGCCCTGTTCGACGGCACGGTGCCCGACCCCACCACCGATTCCCTGACGGACGGGCTGAGGATCGTCGCCGAACACCGGGCGGATTCGGTGATCGGATTCGGCGGCGGCAGTCCGATGGACACCGCGAAGGCGCTGGCCGTGCTGTCCGCGAACGGCGGCGAGATGCGCTCGTACAAGGCACCTCACGTGTACACCGGGAAGGCGCTGCCGATCATCGCGATCCCGACCACCGCGGGCAGCGGCTCGGAAGCGACGCAGTTCACGGTCATCAGCGACAGTGCGTCCGACGAGAAGATGCTGTGTCCGGGGCTGTCGTTCCTGCCGATAGCCGCGATCGTGGATTTCGAACTCACGATGTCGATGCCACCGCGGCTGACCGCCGACACCGGAATCGATGCCCTCACCCACGCCATCGAGGCGTACGTCAGCAAGAAGGCTCAGCCGTTCACCGACGGACTCGCTCTCGCCGCGATCCGCACCATCGGCAAGCACATCCGCACGGCCTACGCGGACGGTGAGAACCGCACCGCGCGAGAAGCGATGATGGTCGCGTCCACCCAGGCCGGCATGGCGTTCTCCAACTCGAGCGTGGCGCTGGTCCACGGGATGAGCAGGCCGATCGGTGCGCATTTCCATGTCGCACACGGACTGTCGAATGCGATGCTGCTTCCCGCGATCACGGCGTTCTCCGTGCAGGGGGCGGAGAGCCGGTACGCCGACTGCGCGCGGGCGTTCGGCGCCGCATCGGAATCGGCGGGCGATTCCGTCGCCGCGCAGTTCCTCGTCGAGACACTGAGCACGCTGTGTCACGACCTGAAGGTGCCGACCCCGCTCGAATACGGGATCGATCGCGACGCCTGGGACGGCCTCGTCCCGCTGATGGCGCAGCAGGCGCTGGCGTCCGGGTCACCCGGCAACAACCCGGTCGCGCCCACCGCCGAGCAGATCGAGACGCTGTACGCGGAGGTCTTCGCGTAGGCAGCGACGCCGTCCGGAGCTAGAACTCGACGGTTCCCCTGAGGTACCGCCGGTAGGTTCCGGACAGGTGGACGCGGTCGCCGCGCACGTCGCAGTGAACGGTTCCGCCGCGCGCCGACAGTTGCCGTCCGACGAGGCTGCCACGCCCCAGCGTGGCAGCCCAGTACGGCGCGATCTGCGAGTGCGCGGAACCGGTCACCGGGTCTTCCTTCACCCCAGCCGCGGCACCGAACCATCGCGACACGAAGTCGACCCCGTCCAGGTCCGATGATGCGGTGACGACGACGCCGCGCACCTTCAGCGGGCTGATCACGGCGAAGTCGGGGGCCATCGACGCGATGTCGTGTTCGGATTCCGCGACGAACACGAGGTCGGTGGCCTTCAGGCTTTCCCGCACCGGGATGCCGAGTGCTGCGACGACCCGCGGATCGGCGGCGGTCGGCACCGGCACCTCTGCCGGAAAATCCATCACCAGGGTGGCGTCCGGTCCCCGATCGACGGTCAGCCAGCCGCTGCGCGTCCAGAATTGGATCCGGTTCGCGTCCGGGTTCAGGTCC
This sequence comes from Rhodococcus sp. T7, assembly GCF_009872365.1. Classification (NCBI taxonomy): domain Bacteria; kingdom Bacillati; phylum Actinomycetota; class Actinomycetes; order Mycobacteriales; family Nocardiaceae; genus Rhodococcus; species Rhodococcus sp. T7. Next base: position 35,343 of record NZ_WXYH01000373.1, on the reverse strand, counting down.
TCGAGGATCTGCGCGGCGGCGGCGAGCGTCGCATGACCGCACAGGTCCACCTCGACCGCCGGCGTGAACCACCGCAGGTGATACGCCGGATGCGCCGGGTCGTGAGGTGTCGCGTCGGTGGGAAGGCGCGCGGTGTAGAACGCCGTCTCGGACAGATTGTTCTCTTCGGCCAGTTGCTGGAGAACTGAATCGTCCAGCCACTCGGTCAGCGGCATCACCGCCGCCGGGTTGCCCTCGAACGGTCCGGCGGCGAATGCGTCGATCTGATAGATGTCCAGCCTCATGGTCAGGCCCGTGCGAAGCTCATCGTCTCGCCCTCGACGCCGCGCATCCACAGGTCGTTGCACGCGGCCGCCAGTTCCGGCAGACCCTCTTCGATGGCGGCGAACACGTTGCCGGGCACCCAGCCGACGTCGCCGTTGAGCAGCAGGTTGTTGCGGCCGTAGAAGATCGCGAGGTCGGTGGCCCCCTGCGCGGCGTGCGCCTCGGAGCCGGGCTCGTACCCGTAGGCGGAGTTGCCGATCTCCCAGGGCTCGAAGTCGAACAGGCACACGTCGCCGGGAATCGGTGTGACGGTGGGGTTTTCCCGTCGCGGTGCCGCCGTGATACGCGGGATCAGCGTGTACACCTCGTTGCGCGCGTACTTGGCGTGGTACGCGTCGCCGCTCTGCGGAAGGACGTTCCACACCGCGTCGCACGTGAGCGGCGCGTCCTCGTCGAGAAGCCGGGCGCGGCACGTCACGCCGCGCTTGTCCAGGGTGATGGTGATGTAGCGAGCCATGTATGCCTCCTTCGTCGCCTGTGAGTACTTGTTAACCGCCGGCGGTTAACAAGTACTCACAGGTGCTGGTCACACTTCGTCGAGCACCTCGGACCAGATCTTCAGGGCGTCCTCGATCTGGTCTGCCGTGACGATGAGCGGTGGAATCATCCGGACCACGTTCATGTGGGCGCCGCAGGTCAGCAGCAGCAACCCCTTCTTCGCTGCCAGTTGCTGCGCCGCAGCCGCTTTCGCACGGTCCGCGGTGCCGTCGGCGGCGGTGAACTCGCTGCCCACGAGCAGTCCGAGGCCTCGGACGTCGCCGATCCCCTCGATGGCGTTCCGGCGGGCACCGTCGAGCAACTGCGCGCCCCTGGCGGCGGCATTGGCGACGAGGTCTTCCTTCTCGATGACCTCGAGCGTGGCGACCGCGGCCGCGCAGGAGACGGCGTTGCCGCCGTACGTTCCGCCCTGCGACCCCGGCCAGCCCTTGGACATCAGTTCCTCGGACGCCGCGATGCCCGACAGCGGGAAGCCGCTGGCCAGCCCCTTGGCGATGGTGATGATGTCGGGGCGGACGTCGAAGTGCTGGTGCCCGAAGAACTTGCCGGTGCGACCGAATCCGGTCTGGATCTCGTCGATGACGAGCAGGATGCCGTACCGGTCGGCGCGTTCGCGGAGTCCCTGGAAGAACGCGGTGTTGCCGGGCACGTACCCGCCCTCGCCGAGTACCGGTTCGACGATGAACGCGGCCGTCTCGTTCGGCGCGGTGAGCGTCGCGAAGATGTAGTCGAGTTCCTTGAGCGCGAACGCGGTCGCCTCCTCCTCGGACCAGCCGTAGCGGTACGCGTTGGGGAACGGTGCCACGTGCACGCCGCCCATCAGCGGGCTGAAGCCGGCCGAGAACCGGGTGCCGGACGTGGTCATCGTCGCCGTCGCGACGGTGCGCCCGTGGAAACCGCCGTGGAAGACGATCACGTTGGGCCGACCGGTCGCCTGCCGCGACAGTCGCAGCGACGCCTCCACGGCCTCGCTTCCCGAGTTCGCGAAGAACAACGAGTCGAGCCCTTCGGGCAGCACCGACCCCAGCCGGTCGACCAGTTCGAGCATCGGCTGGTGCATGACCGTGGTGTATTGGCCGTGGATCAGGGAGCCGACCTGCCTGCGGGCGGCCTCCACGACGTGGGGGTGGCAGTGCCCGGTACTGGTGACGCCGATGCCCGCGGTGAAGTCGAGGTAGCGCCGGCCGTCGGTGCCGTAGAGGTAACAACCTTCACCGTGATCGACCGTCACGGGTGTGGCCTGAGCGAGCAGTGGAGATAGCCGAGTCACGGGTAACCCTCCCACGCGTAGATGCCTTCGATGTCGGCAAGTGCATTGTCAGATTGTTGACAATCTGTATAACATGGGGACCGTCCCTACGGCAACGGAGAACGGGGAAAAATCATGCTCGAGGACGCAGCAATCGGATCGGTGCAGACCGGCCTGTTCATCGGCGGCAAGTGGCGCGACAGCGCGCGCACCATGCCGGTCCACGACCCGTCCACCGGACAGCTCCTGTGTACGGTCGCCGACGCCGACGCCGCGGAGGCCCGCGAGGCGCTCGACGCCGCTGTCGCCGCGCAACCGTCGTGGGCGGCCACGACGCCCCGCGAACGCAGCACCATCCTCGTGAACGCGCACCGGTTGCTGCTCGAGAACGTCGACCGGCTCGCGCTCGTCATGACGCTCGAGATGGGCAAGCCGCTCACCGAGGCGCGTGGTGAAATCGCCTATGCCGCAGAGTTCTTCCGCTGGTTCGCCGAGGAGGCCGTCCGCATCGACGGCGGTTACACGACGGCGCCGGGCGGCGGATCACGATTCCTCGTCACCAAACAGCCCGTCGGTCCGAGCCTGCTCATCACCCCGTGGAACTTCCCGATGGCGATGGGCACCCGCAAGATCGGGCCCGCGATCGCCGCGGGTTGCACGTCCGTCATCAAACCCGCGGCCCAGACGCCATTGTCGATCCTGGCGCTCGCCGACATCCTCACCGAGGCCGGTCTGCCGGACGGCGTCGTCAACGTCGTCACCACGTCCAGCCCCGACGAGGTCATCACTCCCCTCATCCTCGACGGCCGGGCCCGCAAGCTGTCGTTCACAGGTTCGACCAAGGTCGGGAAGCATCTGCTCGAACTGTGCGCCCGCACCGTCATGCGCACGTCCATGGAACTCGGCGGCAACGCACCGTTCCTCGTGTTCGACGACGCGAATCTCGACGACGCGGTCGACGGCGCCATGGCCGCGAAGATGCGCAATATCGGCCAGGCCTGCACGGCCGCCAACCGCATCCTCGTGCACAGTTCGGTCGCCGAGGAATTCACCCGCAAGCTCACGCAGCGGATGGAGGCCCTGCCCGTCGGCCGCGGCACCGAGGACGGCGTCGTCGTCGGACCGCTGATCGACGAGGCCGCCGTCGCCAAGGTGAGCAGCCTCGTCGCGGACGCGATCGACCGCGGCGCCACGGTACTCACCGGCGGTGAGGCACTCGACCGCCCGGGCAACTTCTACCCGGCGACGGTGCTGACGGGCGTCCCCGACGACGCCGAGATGTGCCACAACGAGATCTTCGGCCCCGTGGCCGCGATCAGCACGTTCGAGACCGAGGCCGAGGCCGTCGAGCGGGCCAACGACACCCCGTACGGGCTGGTGGCCTACGTGTACACCGAGGGCCTCAAGCGTGGCATCCGCGTGTGCGAGGCACTGGAGTCGGGCATGGTCGGGCTCAACCAGGGTGTGGTGTCGAACCCGGCCGCACCGTTCGGCGGGGTCAAGGAATCGGGGCTCGGACGCGAGGGCGGGACCACCGGCATCGACGAGTTCCTCGAAACCAAATACATCGGCGTCGCGATGTGAAATCGCCTCAGAGCCAGGTGTCTTCCGACGACGTCGTGAGGAACGCCTCGAGGTCGTCGCGCCACGGCGCGGGCACGGTCTTGTCCGGTTCGATGCCGGTGTACTGACCGCGGTAGAACAGCAACGGCCGCTCCTCCCTGATCTCGCTCAGGGAGGAGACTCGGCCGAACACCACCCAGTGGTCCCCGCCGTCGTGCACGCTCTCGAGCGAGCAGTCGACGTGGGCGAGCGAACCGGTGAGGATCGGCGAACCCAGCGGCGACGCCGTCCAGTCGATGCCGGCGAACTTGTCCGGTTCACGGGACCCGAATCGGGCGCACGTCGACTGCTGCTCTTCGGCGAGCACGTTGACGCAGAACACGCCGCTGCGTTCGATCGCCGCCCACGACCGCGACGTCTTGGTCGGGCAGAACAGCACCAGCGGCGGTTCCAGCGACAGCGCGGCGAACGACTGGCAGGCGAACCCCACCGGTTCGCCGTCGTCGACGGTCGTGATGATGGTGACACCGGTGCAGAACTGGCCGAGCACGGTCCGGAACCGTCGCGGATCGATCGCCGCGGCCGCGACGGCCCCGTCCCCGGTCACCTCGCTCACGGCTGCATCCCGACGCTGAAGTCGTGACCCCACAGGCTGACGGCCGTGCTCTCCCTCGCAATCCAGCTCTCGTCCTCCACCTGACGTCCCTCGCAACCGAATTCGACGTCGAACCCGCCGGGCGTCTTCATGTAGAACGACAGCATCAGGTCGTTGACGTGACGGCCGAGCGTGGCCGACATCTTGACTTTCTTGCGGAGCGCGCGGTCGAGGCACAACCCGACGTCGTCGGAGTTCTCGACCTCGATCATGAGATGCACGATGCCGCTGGGCGTGGGCATCGGCAGGAACGCGAGGCTGTGGTGACGCGGATTGCAGCCGAAGAACCGCAACCACGCCGGTTTGCCGTCCGCGGGCCGCCCGACCATCTGCGGGGGCAGCCGCATCGAATCGCGCAGGCGGAAGCCGAGCACGTCGCGGTAGAAGCGCAGCGACGCGTCGTCGTCCGTCGTCGAGAGGACGACGTGCCCGAGACCCTGCTCCCCGGTGACGAACTTGTGCCCGTACGGGCTGACCACCCGCCGGTGCTCGAGGGCTGCGCCGTGGAAGGCCTCGAGTGTGTTGCCGGACGGGTCCTCGAACGTGATCAACTCGTCGACCCGGCGGTCCTGCAGTTGCTCGGCCGTGCCCTCCTTGAACGCGACACCGGCCGCCGACAGGTTGTCGCGAACCTCCTGCAGCTCCGCCGCATTGGCCGTCTCCCAGCCCGACACCGACAGCCGGTCGTGTTCCCCGTGGACGATCACGAGACGCGCCGGAAAGCCGTCCATCCGCAGATACAGGGCGTCCGGGTCGGAGCCCTTGCCCTCGACCATGCCGAGCACCTTGAGGCCGTATTCGCGCCACGCGGCCATGTCGGTGGCCTCGATGCGCATATACGCCAGTGAACGAATACTCATCACTTACCCCCGTCCAGGAGGAAATCGGTTGCCAGGCGGTTGAACTCGTCGAACTTCTCCAGCTGCGCCCAGTGCCCGCAGCCGCCGAAGACGTGCAACTGCGCCCGCGGGATCAACTTCAATGCCACCAGAGCCCCGTCGAGCGGGTTGACCCGGTCTTCGCGACCCCAGATCAGCAGCACCCGCTGCCGCAGCTTGTAGGCGTCGCGCCACAGCATGCCCAGTTCGAAATCGGCCGAGGAGAACGACTTTCCCATCGCCTTGGCGGCGGCGAGGGACTCCGGGGTGCTCGCGGCGGCGAACCGTTCGTCGATCAGCTCGTCGGTGATCAGGTTCTGGTCGAACACCATGATCCGCAGGAACGCCTCGAGATTCTCCCGGGTGGGCTGGTAGCCGAACCTGCCGAGGTTCTTCACACCCTCGGTCGGGTCCGGGGCGAACAGGTTGACGCTCAGCCCGCCCGGCCCCATGAGCACCAGTCGGCCGGCGCGGTCCGGGTAGTCCAGCGCGAAACGCACCGCGGCACCGCCCCCGAGAGAATTACCGAGCAGGTGGACGCGTCCGCCGATGTCGAGGGTGTCGAGCAGATCCTTCAGCGCGGACGCACTGTGCACGAAGTACTGCGGGTGCTCGGTCGGCTTGTCCGACAACCCGTACCCCGGCTGATCGACGGCGAGCACGTGGAACTTCTCGGCGAGAACCGGGATGTTCCTGGCGAAGTTCGACCACGACGACGCACCCGGACCGCCGCCGTGCAGCAGCACGATCGTGGTGTCGTTGCCGACGCCGGCCTCGTGGTAGTGCAACTTCAGGTCGGACCGGACCTGGGCGAACTTCGAGGTGGACTCGAACGTGAGGGCTTCTTCGGTCGTCGTCACGTGTTCTCCTAGACCATCGTGTCGGTGATGGGCAGCCCGAATTCGCCTGCCCCGTACATGACGTAGGCGCGCTCGGGATCGTTGGCAGCGTGGACGCGTCCGGCGTGCGCATCCCGCCAGAACCGCTGCAGCGGCGTGCCGTTGGCCAGCGCGGTGGCCCCCGAACTCTCGAACAGTTTGTCGATGGACGAAATGGCGCGGCCGGTGGCACGCACCTGGTCGCGACGCGCCCGCAGCCGCAGCTCGAACGGGACCTCCCGGCCGTCGACGAGCAGGGCGTATTCGTCGGCGACGTTGCCGGACAACTGGCGCCACGCGGCGTCGATGTCACTCGAGGCCTCGGCGATGCGGACCTTCGCGAACGGGTCGTCCTTCGCCTTCTCGCCTGCGAACGCCGCGCGGACCCGCTTGCCCTGGTGCTCGACGTGGGCGTCGTACGCGCCGTACGCCATTCCGACGATCGGCGCGGAGATGGTGGTGGGATGGATTGTTCCCCAGGGCATCTTGTACACGGGCGCGGTGTTGCGCTCGAGCCCGGGAGCGGTGAGGGTGCTCATCGCCTTGAAGCTGAGCACGCGGTGCGTCGGGACGAACACGTCCTCGACCACGACGGTGTTGCTGCCGGTTCCGCGGAGCCCGACCACGTTCCACACGTCGTCGATCCGGTAGTCCTCGCGGGGAATCAGAAAGCTGACGAAGTCGACGGGGCGGCCGTCCTTGATGACGGGCCCGCCGAGCACCGCCCAGGTGGCGTGATCACAGCCGGACGACCAGGCCCACGCGCCGTTGACCGTGTATCCGCCGTCGACGACCTGGCCTGCGCCCATCGGCGCGTACGACGACGAGATGCGGACGTCGGTGTCGTTGCCCCACACGTCCTCCTGCGCCTGCTGGGAGAACAGCGCGAGGTGCCAGTTGTGGACACCGATGATCGACGAGACCCATCCGGTGGAACCGCAGGCGCTCGCGATCTTCCGCACCGCGGAGTAGAACAGCACCGGATCCGCCTGGTAACCACCCCACTGTTCGGGCTGAAGCAACCGGAAGAATCCGGTCTCCTGGAGCGCCTTCATGGAATCGTCGGGGATACGACGGAGATCCTCGGTCTCCTGCGCACGCTCTCGCAGCGTCGGCAGTAGTGCGTCGAGCCGCTGCATCACATCGTGACTGTCATGGTCACCCACAGGACGCTCCTGTCTCGTTCGATGGTTCACTTGTCTTCTGAGACTAGAACACGTTCCCATTTATGTCGAGATACCGGCAAAGGTGCTGTTTGACGGCCCGGGTCTGGAACAAAGCCCCCGAAAATCTGGCGGATCGCATCGAAGTTCTATAACGTGTTCTACTAACAGCATGAAGGGATGTGAGGGCACAATGGCGCAGATTCGCGAGATCGATGTGGGCACGGTCCAGACGCGCTTCGCGCGTGGTTGGCACTGCCTCGGTTTGACCAAGACGTTCAAGGACGGCAAACCGCATTCGATCGAGGCATTCGGCACCAAACTCGTCGTCTTCGCCGACAGCCAGGGCGAACTGAAGGTTCTGGACGCGTACTGCCGGCACATGGGCGGAGACCTGTCGCAGGGCACCGTGAAGGGCGATTCCGTGGCCTGCCCGTTCCACGACTGGCGCTGGGGCGGCAACGGCAAGTGCACCAGCATTCCCTACGCACGCCGGGTACCCCCGATCGCCCGCACCCGGGCATGGACCACGCTCGAGCAGAACGGTCAACTGTTCGTGTGGAACGACCCGGAGGGCAATCCCCCGCCGGAGAACGTCACCATCCCCCGCATCGAGGGCGCCTACAGCGACGAGTGGACCGACTGGACCTGGAACTCGATGCTGATCGAGGGCTCCAACTGCCGCGAGATCATCGACAACGTGGTCGACATGGCGCACTTCTTCTACATCCACTACGCGTTCCCGACGTACTTCAAGAACGTCTTCGAAGGCCACGTCGCGACGCAGTACCTCAACACGAAGGGCCGCCCCGACGTCGGGATGGCGACTCAGTACGGCATGGAATCGCTGCTGCGCTCCGAGGCCGCGTACTACGGCCCGTCCTACATGATCAATCCGCTGTGGAACAGCTACGGCGGGTACGAGGTCGAGAGCGTCCTCATCAACTGCCATTATCCGGTGACGAACAATTCGTTCATGCTGCAGTACGGCGTCACCGTCAAGAAGCCCACCGGCATCGACGACGTGACGGCCGACAAACTGGCCGCGAAGTTCACCGAGGGCATCGCCGAGGGCTTCCTGCAGGACGTCGAGATCTGGAAGAACAAGACCAAGATCGACAATCCCCTGCTCTGCGACGAAGACGGTCCGGTCTACCAGCTGCGACGCTGGTACGACCAGTTCTACGTCGACGTCGCCGACGTCACCGACAAGATGACGCAGCGCTTCGAGTTCGAGGTCGACACCACCAAGGCCAACGAGGCCTGGCAGCACGAGGTCGAGGAGAACCTGGCCCGGCAGAAGGCCGAACGTGAGGCCGCCGAGGGGTCCGAGAACACGACCGCGGCGCGGTCCGACAGCAGGGAAGCGCAGGTCTGATCATGAGTGCCTCGACCGAATGGGCCAAAGCTCCCGACTTCGCCGGGCAGCCTGCTCGGCTCGAGGCCATTCATGCGCAGACGGTGGCCGACAAGGCCACCTACCTCGACGACGGAATGAACGAAGTCGAGTGCCGTACGTGCGGAACCTGTGTGCTGGTGCGCAAGAACAGCCTCAAGCACACGAGCGTCCAGTGGACGGACGACCCCGCGAAGACGTGCCCGACATTCCGGGACGCCGTCGGCGAGGGAAAGTCCACCGCGCTCCGGGAAGGGTGCCCGCGGCTGTGGGACAGCATCGATCACGCGGTGATGGAGGGGTTCATCGACGTGCGAGATCGAGTCGAATAGTCGCCGGCGCCTACGCGCCCGGGTAGATCGCCCAATGTGACATTCGTGCTGTCAGGACCTGCACGAATGTCACATCGGGCGCTTACGCTGGAATGTGCCGTCGGACGCGGCGGCGTCAGCCGAACCACCGGAGGCGTGCCATGACAGGCCGAATCGTGCACTTCGAGATCCCCTTCGACGACGGCGACCGCGCACGAGCGTTCTATCGGGACGCATTCGGGTGGGCCATCGCCGAGATCCCCGACATGGAATACAGCATGGTCACCACCGGCCCCGTCGGCGAGAGCGGCATGCCCGACGAACCCGGGTACATCAACGGCGGCATGATGGCTCGCGGCGAGGTGACCTCTCCCCTGGTCACCGTCGACGTCGAGAGCATCGATGCAGCCCTGGAGAAGATCGAATCCCTCGGCGGGAAGACCGTCACCGGCAGGACCGCCGTCGGGAACATGGGTTTCGCCGCGTACTTCACCGATTCCGAGGGAAACGTCGTCGGGCTGTGGGAGACCGCCCGCTGACCCGTGAGTACTTGTTAACCGCCGGACGTTAAGAAGTACTCACGGGCGCTCGCGCTGTAGTTCCAGCGCGATGTCGATGAGCTGATCCTCCTGGCCGCCGACGAGTTTGCGTTTGCCCGCGCGGACGAGGAGTTCGGCGGACGAGACGCCGTACCGTTCGGCCTGGCGTTCGGCGTGCTTGAGGAAGCTGGAATAGACGCCGGCGTACCCCATCATCAGGGCCTGCCGGTCGAGGAGGCATTCGGCGGGCATCGCGGGCCGCACCACGTCCTCGGCGGCGTCGGCGATGGCGAAGAAGTCGATGCCCGTCTTGACGCCGATCTTGTCGCACACCCCGACGAACGCCTCGACCGGTGCGTTTCCGGCGCCGGCACCGAATCGTCGTGTACTGCCGTCGATCTGCTTGGCACCCGCCCGGACCGCGGCGATCGAGTTGGCGACACCGAGGCCGAGGTTCTCGTGACCGTGGAAGCCGACCTGAGCGTCCGAGCCGAGTTCCTGCACCAGCGCTTCGACGCGGTCGGATACCTGCTCGAGCACGAGCGCGCCCGCGGAGTCGACGACGTACACGCACTGGCAGCCTGCGTCGGCCATGATGCGGGCCTGCTGGGCGAGCTTCTCCGGTGGGATGGAGTGGGCCATCATCAGGAACCCGACGGTCTCGAGGCCGCGGTCGCGGGCCAGCCCGAAGTGCTGGATGGACACGTCCGCCTCGGTGCAGTGGGTGGCGATGCGGCAGATCGACGCGCCGTTGTCCTGGGCGACGATGATGTCGTCCTTGATGCCGAGTCCCGGCAGCATCAGAAACGCGATCTTCGCGTTCTTCGCCGTGTCGACGGCGATCGAGATGAGTTCCTGCTCGGGCACCTTCGAGAACCCGTAGTTGAACGACGACCCACCGAGTCCGTCGCCGTGGGTCACCTCGATGACGGGGACCCCGGCGTTGTCGAGGGCACCGACGATGGCCCGGACCTCGTCACCGGTGAACTGGTGCCGCTTGTGGTGCGAACCGTCCCGCAGGGAGGTGTCGGTGACGCGGATGTCCCAGCTGCTGCGCATATTTCCCGTCGCTCCGCTCGCCCCTTCGAAATGGACCATTGTGCTCATGCCTCCACACTCAGGAGCTTCTGGGCGATCTCCTCGCCCACCTTGGTTGCCGCGGCGGTCATGATGTCGAGGTTGCCCGCGTACGGCGGCAGGAAGTCGCCTGCACCCTCGACCTCGACGAACGTCGTGACCGTCGCCTGCCCGCCCGACACGACGCTCGGGTCGTCGAACTGGGGTTCGTTCAGGAGCCGGTAGCCGGGGACGTACTGCTGGATGTCCGCGACGACGCGGTGGATGGACTCGGTGATGGCGGCGCGGTCGGCGTCCTCGGGGATCGCGCAGAAGATCGTGTCGCGCATGATCATCGGCGGGTCGGCGGGGTTGAGGATGATGATGGCCTTGCCGCGCCGCGCTCCGCCGATGGTCTCGATGCCGCGGCTGGTGGTCTTGGTGAACTCGTCGATGTTGGCGCGGGTGCCCGGGCCCGCGGAGACGGACGCCACCGACGCGACGATCTCGGCATAGGGCACGTCGACGACGCGGGAGACCGCGTACACGATCGGGATCGTGGCCTGCCCGCCGCACGTGATCATGTTGACGTTGGGGGCGCCGAGGTGTTCGCGCAGGTTGGCGGGCGGGACCACGGCCGGTCCGACGGCGGCGGGGGTGAGGTCGACGGCGCGGATGCCCGCGGCCTCGTACCGCGGTGCGGCCTCACGGTGCACGTACGCCGATGTGGCCTCGAAGACGAGGTCGGGTTTCTCCGGCTGGTTCAGCAACCAGTCGACGCCCTCGGCGGACGTCTCCAGTCCCATCTTGCGGGCCCGTGCCAGACCCTCGCTGTCGGGGTCGATCCCGATCATCCAGCGCGGTTCGAGCCACTCGGATCGCTGCAGCTTGTAGAGCAGGTCGGTGCTGATGTTGCCCGAGCCGACGATCGCCACACTTGCCTTGGTCATGAACAGACTCCTACTTGAACTGCAGGGATACGGATCCGAGCCCACTGAACTCGGCGCGGAAGTGATCGCCCGGGTGCGCGTCGATGGCGCGGGTGCAGGAACCGGGCAGCACGATGTCGCCGGCCTTCAACCGCACGCCGAAGCTCTCGACCTTCTGCGCGAGCCAGGCGACGGCGGTCACCGGGTTGCCGAGCACCGCGTCGCTGCGGCCCTCTGCCTTGACCTCGCCGTTGCTCGTCAGGACGGCGTCGATGGCCTTGATGTCGATGTCCGCCGGTCGCACCCTGTTCTTGCCGAGCACGAAACCGGCGGACGACGCGTTGTCTGCGATCGTGTCCGGCAAGGTGATCTTCCAGTCGGTGATCCGGCTGTCGATCAGTTCGATGGACGGCGCGAACGCCACGGTGGCGTCGAGGACGTCCTGTTCCGTGCAGCCCTCGCCGGGGAGATCGGCGCCCAGCACGAACGCGACCTCCACCTCGACGCGCGGGAAGCAGAACCGGGCGGTGTCGACGGGTTGGTCCTCGAACACTTCCATGTCGGCGAGCAGGTGGCCGTAGTCGGGTTCGTCGACACCCATCATCTGCTGCATGGCGAGCGACGACAGGCCCACCTTGTGCCCGACGACCTTCGCGCCGTCCTGCAGCCGGCGCCGGATGTTGAGGAGCTGGATCTCGTAGGCGTCGACGACGTCGATGTCGGGGTGGTCCGCGGTCAGGGGACCAATGGGAGCGCGGCTGCGTTCCGCGGCGTCGAGCTGATCCGCCAACTCGGTGCGTAGTTGCGTCGAGAGCATGGTTCGATGCCTTCCCTGAAGTTCGTTTGCGTGCGCACGCCGACCGGTTTTCACTGCAACGTGTTTCGTTCTTCTTCGTTGGCGTCAGTAATACTTCCTGGCAGAAAGGATGGACTGACAACAACATCATTCTATAACGTGTTCTACATGAGCAAGCACGAATACGACATCGTGGTCGTCGGTAGCGGTGCCGGTGGTATGACCGCGGCCCTGACCGCGGCCCACAAGGGACTCAGCGTCGTCATCCTCGAAAAGGCAGCGCACTTCGGTGGCTCCACCGCACGCTCCGGCGGTGGCGTCTGGATCCCGAACAACGAGGCCCTGATCGCCGCCGGTGTCGAGGACACCACCGACGCCGCGCGGACCTACCTCCACAGCATCATCGGCGACGTCGTCCCGAAGGACCGGATCGACGCCTACATCGACCGCGGCCCCGAAATGCTGTCGTTCGTGTTGAAGAACAGCCCGCTGAAACTGCAGTGGGTGCCCGAATACTCCGACTACTACCCCGAGGCCCCCGGCGGCCGGCTCGGCGGACGGTCCGTCGAGCCGACCCCGTTCGACGGCCGGAAACTCGGCGCCGACCTCGCGAAGCTCGAACCCGATTACGTCAAGGCCCCCTCGAATTTCGTGATCACCCAAGCCGATTACCGCTGGCTGAACCTCCTGATGCGCAACCCGCGCGGTCCGCTGCGGGCCGCCCGAGTCGGGCTCCGGTTCCTCGGCGCCAAACTCACCGGCAAGCGCCTGCTCGTCCGCGGTCAGGCCCTCGTCGCCGGACTGCAGGCCGGGCTGAAGGCCGCAGGCGTCCCGATCCTGCTCGACACCCCGCTCACCGACCTGTACGTGGAGGACGGCGTGGTCCGGGGCGTCAACGCCACGGTCGACGGACAGCCGCAGGTGTTCCGGGCACGACGCGGCGTGGTGATCGCGTCGGGCGGATTCGAGCACAACGACGAGGCCCGCAAGAAGTACCAGCGGGCGCCGATCGGCACCGAGTGGACCGTCGGCGCGAAGGCCAATACGGGCGACGGCATCTGGGCCGGCGAAAAGCTCGGTGCCGCTCTCGATCTGATGGAGGACGCCTGGTGGGGACCGTCCATCCCGCTGACCGGCGGACCGTGGTTCGCGCTGTCCGAGCGGAGCCTGCCCGGCTGCATCATGATCAACGAATCCGGCAAGCGCTTCGTCAACGAATCGGCACCGTACGTCGAGGCGACGCACGCGATGTACGGCGGGACGCACGGCCAGGGCGACGGGCCCGGCGAGAACGTCCCGTGCTGGCTCGTCCTCGACCAGCGGTACCGCGATCGGTACGCGTTCGCCGGCGTCACCCCACGCTCCCCGTTCCCCGGTCGCTGGCTGAAGGCCGGTGTCATCGTCAAGGCGGGCACCGTCGCCGAACTGGCCGGGAAGATCGGCGTTCCCGTCGACGCGCTCACCGAAACGGTCTCGCGTTTCAACACTTTCGCCCGCAGTGGCAAGGACGAGGACTTCGGCCGCGGTGAGAGCGGATACGACCACTACTACGGCGATCCCCGCAACAAGCCGAACCCCAGCCTCGGTGCACTCCAGAAGGCGCCGTTCTTCGCCGTCAAGATGGTTCCGGGCGATCTCGGCACCAAGGGCGGACTCCGCACCGACCGCAACGCGCGCGTTCTCCGACAGGACGGCAGCACCATCGAGAACCTCTACGCGGTGGGCAATGCCAGCGGTCCGGTGATGGGCCACACGTACGCCGGCCCCGGCGCGACCATCGGTCCGGCGATGACGTTCGGCTACCTCGCGGTCCTCGATATCCTCGAGAAGTCCGCCCAGTCCGACTCGCCGACGTCACTGACCGGAGACGCCACCAATGCCCATTGATCCGAACATCGCCATCGGGGCCGAACTGCCCACCCAGGAGTTCTCCTGGACCAGTTCCGACGTGCAGCACTACCACCTCGCTCTCGGCGCCGGGTCGCGCCCGCTCGACGAGAAGGAGTTGCGCTACCTGACCGACGGGACACCGCAGGTACTTCCGACGTTCGCCACGGTCGCGGCGAATTTCCATGCCACCGAGGCGCCGAGCGTGTCGTTCCCGGGAGTCGAGATCGACCTCGCCAAGGTGGTCCACGGCACCCAGGAAGTGACGGTGCACCGGCCGATTCCCCCGGAGGGCAAGGCCCGCACCACCACCCGCATCGTCGAGGTGTGGGACAAGGGCAAGGCCGCCGTCATCGTGCAGGAATCGGCGACCACCGACCTCGACGGCACTCCCCTGTGGACCGGGCGGTCGTCGATCTTCGCCCGCGGCGAAGGCGGTTTCGGCGGCGAGCGCGGACCGTCCCAGTCCGTCGCGCTGCCCGACCGGCCCGCCGACGTCGAGGTCGACACCCCCGTCCTTCCGCAGCAGGCACTGCTGTACCGGATGTGCGGTGACCGCAACCCCCTGCACTCCGACCCGAAGTTCGCTTCCGCCGCAGGGTTTCCCGCGCCCATCCTGCACGGCCTGTGCACCTACGGCATGGTGTGCAAGGCGGCCGTGGACGCGGTCCTCGACTCGGACGCAGCGCAGGTCGCGGGGTTCCGGGTCCGGTTCGCCGGCGTCGTGTTCCCCGGCGAGACCCTGCACACGCGGATCTGGAAGGAACCGGGCAGACTCCTCATCTCGGCGACGGTCCCCGAGCGCGATCACGCCCCGGCCCTGGCCGACGTGGTCCTGACCCTGGCCGGCGCGTGACAGTTACCGAAACTTGACCGAATTCGCCCAGTTCGGGCGGATATTCGCAATTGCCAGGCACGACGCCGCAACACTTTGTACGCTTTCCGTGACCTCATCGAGACGTGTCAACCGATGGTCGGGGCGGTTCCACGGCTCTTCACGAGCAGTAGCGAAACAAAGGGGGGACCTCGTGTCCCAGCGCAGACCTCTCCGTCCCGTGCGCCGTGCCGCCGTTGCCGGTGCTCTCGCGTTCTGTGCGACCGCTCTCGTCGCTCTTCCCGCGAACGCCGCACCGGTGGCGGGCAGTTCCGACAGCGGCAGCACCGGCGGCAGTTCGATGGGTTCTTCCGTCCTTCCGACGCCCATCCCCACTCCGACCGGGCTGGCCGCACTCGCGGCCGCGACGACCCAGACGGGCAAGCCCTATCTGTGGGGTGGAACGGGTCCGGACGCGTGGGACTGCTCGGGCCTGGTGCAGTGGGCATTTCGGCAGGCCGGGGTGAACCTGCCGCGCACCACCTGGGAGCAGGCCGAGGTCGGCGCCCCCATTCCGCTGTGGGCGCTAGCTCCCGGCGACATCGTGGTGCTCAACGACGACGCGTCGCACATCGGCATCTACGCGGGCTTCGGCCAGGTCTTCAATGCGTACGGACGCGGCGTGCCGGTGGGTCTGGCGCCGCTGTCGCAGTTCCACATCTACGGCATCCGCCGGTTCTGACGGTCGCCCGTGGCGGTACGGCCGGCGACGTACGGCCACACCGCGACGACGAACAGCACCACCACCGCGACCGGTCCGAGCAGGGCCGCCCACGCGGGCACGTCCGGCAGTGCCGCCGCGAGAACGGCCACGGCGCCGGCGGCGACCGCCCCCAGCAGGAGCGTCGGGATTCCCCGGGCGGGGCCGACGTAGGCGACGAGCAGCAATGCCGTCACCGCGACCCCGGCAGCGGCCGCCGCGGGCGCGGACGCGTCGCCCAGGACGAGCGCGATCAGCGCCCCCTGCACCGCGAGCACCGCAACCCATCTCATCGGTGCGCTCCTGACGGCCTGCGGGCCCGATCGGCGAGGGCCAGCGCCAGATCCAGTGCCGAATCGTCCTCCCACGCCACCACCGGAACGCCGAGGACGCCCATGTTCCGGTACATGTTCCGCCGCTCGAGCCGCCACATCCGGCCGGTCATCGGGTCGAGTTCGCGCTCGAACGGCGGACCGCGGAGGACGTCGACGGCCACGACCACGTGACCGCGCCGCCGCAACTCCAGCAGCGACAGCGCGAACCCGGTGTCCAGCATGGTGGAGAACGCGATGACCACCGCCCGCGGCGGCAACGCGACCCGCGGAACCAACGTGCCTTCAACTGCGCCGCCGGCGTCGATCGAGGGGGCGCCTCCGCCGTCCAGGACCGTGTCGAGGATCCGGTAGAACTGCCTGCGCCCGATGTCGGCGCCGAGCCACTGCAGCCGGAGACCGTGGGCGACGACGCCCGCCCGATCGCCGCGCTGCAGGGCCGTCTGCACCACCTGCGTCGCCCCGCGGACGGTGCGGTCCAGACTCTCCGACGCCGGTCCGGGCGCCTGCGGGGTGGTGTCGAGTACGGCGACGACGTCGGCGGCCCGATCCATGATCCGTTCGGTCACGTGCAGCCTGCCGCGACGGGCACTGACCGGCCAGTTGACGCTGCGCAGCGGATCTCCCGGGGCGTGCGGCCGGATGTCGCCGAACTCGACTCCCGAACCGAATCGGCGGGTGCGGTGCGCGCCGATGCGGTCCGGAAGCGGGGCGTGCGGGAGTGGCGTCGGCATCGGCGGTGCGAGCGGAAAGATCCGCAGTTCCGCGGCGGGAACCCGCGCCGTCGCGGTCAGCAGGCCACCGCCCGCGCGCGCCGTGACGATCAGGGCGGGGATGTATCGACCCCACCGGTCCGCCGACACCAGGTACTCGCCGACACCGGTTTGCTCGACCCGGTAGTTGTCGGACGACGCCGGTGCCACCGCCAGTTCCGCCGCACCGCCGCACGTCGTCACGTCCACCGAGAACCGCACCGACTCGGATTCGAAGCACCGCAGCACGTCGCCCGAACTGTCGACCCGCACTCCGGAGGCCGGTCGCGGCAACCACGTCAGCGCACCGAGCGCGCCCAGCATCGGGGCCGCGAACACCATCAGTTCCCACCACCTCCCCACGACACCCGCAGTCAGTGCCACGGCCGCGCACGTCGTCAGGGCGAGGGCGGCCGGCGACGCCCGCCACGTCAGCAGGTGCTCCGTCATTGTTCCCTCGGCGTCATCGTGCCCTCGGCGCGGGGAGGCGGCGCAACAGTTCCGCGAGGACGTCGTCGCTGCGGATGCGGCGCACCCACATCTCCGGCCGCAGGCTGATGCGATGCGCGACAGCGGGAACGGCCAGCGCCTTGATGTCCTCGGGAATGACGAAGTCCCGACCTGCGAGGAGGGCGCGTGCCCGCGCCAGCTGGACGAGGTCGAGTTCGGCGCGGGGGCTGGCCCCGACCTCGACCTGCGGGTGATGCCGGGTGGCGTTCGCGAGTGCGACGACGTACCCGAGGACGTCGTGATGAACACTCACCTGCTCGAGCGATTCCCGCATCGCCAGGAGGTCGGCGGCATCGACCACCTGCTCGACGACGACGGCGGCGGATCCCCTGTCCAGCCGTCGGCGCAGCATCTCGTGCTCGTCGGTCTCGGTGAGGTACCCCAGTCTCAGCCGGAGCGTGAACCTGTCCAACTGCGCCTCGGGCAGCGGGTAGGTGCCCTCGTACTCGATGGGATTGTCGGTGGCGAGTACGACGAAGGGACGCGGCAGGATCCGGGTGGTGCCGTCGACGCTGACCTGCCCCTCGGCCATGGCCTCGAGCAGCGCGGCCTGGGTCTTGGGCGGGGTGCGGTTGATCTCGTCGGCCAGCAGCAGGTTGGTGAAGATCGGGCCCGAGCGAAACTCGAACCGTCCCGACGGCATGTCGTAGATGGTGGCGCCGAGCAGATCGGCGGGCAGCAGGTCGGGGGTGAACTGGACGCGTGTGAAGTCGAGCCCGAGAGCCGCGGCGAAAGAGCGGGCCACCAACGTCTTTCCGAGTCCGGGCAGATCCTCGATGAGCACGTGTCCGCCCGCGAGCACGGCGAGCAGGATCGACGTGAGTTCGTCGTGTTTGCCGACCACCGCCCGTTCGACCTCTGCCAGCACGGCGTGGGCGCGCGCGGTGGTGACCTCGGCGGGCATCGTCACAGCTGCTCCAGTCGTTGCAGGATCCGGTCGAGGACGTCCCGGCCCGGACCGGGTTCGGTCCTGTCGGAGCGCTGGACGCCGTCCGGATCGACCCACCGCCACAGGTCGCCGAAGAACACCTCACCCGCCGCGGCGGTGTCGGCGGGGTCGAGTCCCTGCCGCTGTCCGGTGGACTGCTGGAATTCGCGCGCCAGCAGCGGACGCAGATGGTGGTCCCAGTCGCCGCGCGTACCGTCCGCCCAGCTGATCAACGATTCCGTCCGCGCCATCCAGCGGGCCGTCGCCTCGGCCCGTTCCGCTTCCAGGCCCGACATCTCGTCGTCGACGTCCGCCGGTGCCATCCGTTGCCGAATCTCGAAGAGCACCAGTGCGGTCACCGCTCCCGCGATCAGCACGGCGGCGCCGTACCGGCCCGCGGCCACCAGCGGGACCTCCACGGCCAGTACCGCTGCGACACCGATTACGGCGACGGCGAGCATGCGTCACTCCCCAGGTCGTCGAGCACGCGGCGGAGCAGGTCCGCGGCCTCGTCACGGTGGTGTTCGCCCATCGGATGCGGGCTGAACCGCGCCTCCGAGAACAGCCGCACCAGCGGCGCCGCCGCCTCGAAGCGCAGCACCCCGAGCTGAACTGCGCGAGCCAGCACTTCGGACGGTGTGTCCGAATCCCGCGGTTCGGCACCCGGCGCCGTCCGCAACGCGTCCTCCATCGCCGCGTAACTGGCGATGATAGCTTCGCGCGGCGGCAGACTGGGCGCCACGACCACGGCGAGACCTTCCTCCGCGGCCCGGGCCAACGACTGCGCGCCCGCCGGAGCGTCGGGGGAACTCGGCGCCGTCCAGGCGCCGACGCGGGACTTCAGGGGACGCCGTGCCACGCCACCGAGGATCAGCACCGTCACCAGGATCGGTCCGACAATCGCTGCCGCGGTCCACAATTCCGCGAGATCCTCGCGGGCCTCGGCGACCGCGTCGGGCGGCGGGACCGTCTCGCCGGGCACCACCTGGTCGGTGCGGTCGGCCCCCTCGTCGGCGGCCTGGGTCGTCGCGCGCTGACGGTCGACGGGTTCGTCGCCGCGGACGGATCCGAGGAGGAACGCCGCGGCCACCAGAAGCGAGGCGAACACCGCCCACCCGACCACGTGCCGGCGCGAGACCGAAGACCCGGTGTTCCCGGTCGGCCCGACCGTCGGCGGGTCGGGGGCGACCCGCGGACGTCCACCGCGCACGGCCGACGCGAGCGCCACGGCCGCGACGACGACAGCGATCGCCGAGAGGACGACCAACGCCCGCGTCGCTCCCGCACCCGGCTCCGCCGTCGTGGCGGGGGTGTCGGGCGCGGGAACCGCCCTGACCACAAGGGTGACCGTCACGACGGCCGCCAGCAGGGCGACCGTGTGCACGACCCTGCTCATCACGCGACGGTCCGGCATCCTCACTCCCGAGTTGCCCCTCCATCGTGACACGCGGAGACGTAGAAAATCTCTCGTTCACGGCCGCGGACGGCGCAGCATGTTCGGGACGCACCCGTCCACGAAGGAGAGTTACTTGACCATGTCCCCGGCAACCGGAGCCGACCTGGCTCGTTCACTGGAACCTCTGGGGGTTGCGGTTCCCTCGGCCGTCCCCACGCACTGGTACAACCTGGCGGCGGATCTTCCGGAACCCGTTCCGCCGCATCTTCATCCGGGCACGCGGGAACCGCTGGGACCGGAGGATCTGGCACCGCTGTTCCCGGCGAGCCTGATCGAGCAGGAGGTCGCGACCGACCGCTACATCGAGATTCCCGAGACGGTTCGGGAGATCTACGGCATGTGGCGTCCGTCGCCGCTGGTGCGGGCGCATCGGCTCGAACGGGTGCTCGGCACCCCGGCACGGATCTACTACAAGTACGAGGGTGTGAGCCCGGTCGGCTCGCACAAGCCGAATACGGCTGTCGCGCAGGCCTACTACAACGCCCTCGAGGGCACCACCAAGCTCACCACCGAGACCGGGGCGGGTCAGTGGGGCGCGTCGCTGTCGTTCGCCGGTGCGCTGCTCGGTCTCGACGTCGAGGTATGGCAGGTCCGCGCGTCCTACGACGCGAAGCCCTACCGCCGACTCCAGATGGAGGCGTACGGCGGCATCTGTCATCCGTCGCCGTCCGACCTCACCGAGGCGGGCCGGGCGATTCTCGCCGAGCACCCCGACACGACGGGTTCGCTGGGCATGGCGATCAGCGAGGCCGTCGAGGTGGCCGCCAAGGATCCGCAGGCGCACTACTCGCTGGGCAGCGTCCTCAACCACGTCATGCTCCACCAGACCGTAATCGGCCAGGAGGCGATGGCCCAACTGGACGAGGCGGGCGAGCCCGTCGCGCACACGGTGTTCGGTTGCGCCGGCGGCGGTTCCAACCTCGCCGGCCTGACCTTCCCGTTCCTCGGCCGCAACCTGCGCGAGGGCACCACCACCCGCCTCGTCGCGTGTGAGCCGGCGGCCTGCCCGTCGCTGACGCAGGGCGAGTACCGCTACGATTTCGGCGACGTCGCGGGTCTGACGCCGCTGCTGAAGATGTACACACTCGGCAACGACTTCGTCCCGCCGGCGATCCACGCGGGCGGCCTGCGGTACCACGGCATGTCGCCGATGGTCTCGCACGCCGTCGCCCTCGGACTGATGGAGGCGACCGCGATCGAACAGGACGACGCACTCACCGCGGGCCTGCTGTTCGCCCGGGCCGAGGGCATCATCCCCGCTCCGGAATCCACGCACGGTGTGGCCGCGGCCATCGCGCACGCCCGCACGGTCACCGAACCGGAGGTCGTGGTCATCGGACTGTCCGGCAACGGCCAGTTGGACCTGCCCGCGTACAGCCGGTACGTCTGATCGATCCACCGCCGGGGCAGATCTTCGGGTCTGCCTCGGCGGTCACCGGCTCAGCGTCGACAACCGGCTCACCAGGCGGTCGACGTCGAGGGTGCCCGCGAGTCCGGTGAACATCTCCTCCCACGGCGCGTCCGCCACAACGGTCAGCGCGGTGCCGCGGTCGTACAGCACGTCGACGACGTTCGCGAACCGCCGCACGGTGTCCGTACCGGCCTCCCGCAGTCGGGGCACACCGGTGATCACCCAGCAGCCGAACCGCTCGGCCAGGTCGAGGTAGTCCGCGGGTGCGGTCGGGGTGGCGCACAGCGCCGCGAACTCGAACCAGACCGTCCGGTCGCGTACCGCCGCTGCCGTCACGGTGCGCGTGCCGACAGTCAGGGCGACCCGCTCCGACGGGGCCTCGATTGCGGTCGCGGGGACGAACCGGCCGGCAGCGAATCCGGCGTCCGGTGCGGTCACGGTGCGGTAGTCGACGGGACCGGCCACCCGCACGACGGTCAGATTTTGCTTCAGCACGGTGATCGTCGGCTCGAACAGGTGGTGGAACAGCGGGTTGGGCAGCAGTCCTTCGGGCGGATAGTTCGACGTCACCACCAGCGTGATGCCGCGGGCGAACAGCGCCTTCAACAGGCGCGCCACCAGCATCGCGTCCCCGACGTCGTGGAGGTGGAACTCGTCGAAGCACAGCAACCGGACGTCGCCGAGCGCCGCGTCGATCGCGAGGTCGATGGACCCCAGCACGTGCGCGTCGGCGTGGAGGCTACGGAAGAACGAGTGAAAGTGCACCCGCCGTTTCGGGACGTCGGTAGCCGCGTGGAAGCGATCCATCAGCCAGGTCTTGCCACGCCCGACGGGGCCCCACAGGTACACGCCGCGAACCCCGGGTCTCCCCTGCTCCAGGCCGTCGGCGGTCTCGTCCAGGACGGCCGCCGCCGAGCGCTGCGCGTCGTCCAGCAGAACCTCTACATCCACGGAAGGAGACACTACGAATGGAGAGTCTCGCGCGACAAGCAGATGTGAGCAGGGAGACTGTGCGACGCGACGGCCCGAACGCGGCAGACCAGGCGACGAAAATCCCGAATTTCTGGGAAGATCGTGACGTGAACCCCCAGTACCTCAGCCGTCTCCCCGACAGCGGTTTCGACCGAGTCGACGCACTCCTCGCGCCCGTCGACGACGAACTCACGGCGGCGTATCCGGGTGATCGGCAGCAAGCGCAGCCCATCCACACCGTCTACGTGAGCGCGGCGGACGCCGGCCCGGACACCCCGAGGGCGTGGGGTGAGCAGGCTGTCGAACTGCTGGACAGGTATGCCGATGCGCTGTCCGAAATCGGCACGAGCGGTGCACTTCCCGACGTGCGCGCGACGCTGGGGCGCAGTCCGATCCAGGATCTGCGGATCGACTTCGAGGACGGCTACGGCTGGCGGAGCGACGACGTCGAGGACGCGGCCGCACTGGAGACGGGTCGCACGCTGCGACAGCTGTCGTCCGACCTGTCCGGTCCGCGGTCGCTGGGGATCCGCGCGAAGGGCCTTGCGCCGCACGAGCGCCGCCGCGGCATCCGCACGCTCGAACTCGTCCTCGAAGGCGCGGGTGGGGTTCCCGACGGCTTCGTGTTCACCGTGCCGAAACTGCGTGCAGCCCCGCAGGTCACCGCGGTCGTCGCGTTGTGCGAGGAACTGGAGAGCGCGTACGGGCTCCCCGACGGGTCGCTGCGCTTCGAGTTGCAGATCGAGAGCCCGCAGGCAGTTCTCGGGCCCGACGGCACCGTGACCGTCGCGAAGGCGATCCAGCTCGCCGAGGGACGCTGCACCGGATTGCACTACGGCACTTACGACTACAGCGCGGCCTGCGGAATCGCCTCCCGGTTCCAGTCGCTCGAGCACCCGGTGGCCGACCACGCCAAGTCCGTGATGCTGGTGGCGGCGGCCCAGACCGGGGTGTGGGTGTGCGACGGGTCCACCCAGGTGGTCCCGCAGGGCAGCGACGAGGAGATTCGAGCGGCCCTGGCCCGGCACTACCGTCTCGTCACCCGGTCGCTCGAACGCGGGTACTACCAGGGATGGGACATGCATCCCGGACATCTGATCACCCGCTGGCTCGCGACGTTCGACTTCTACCGCGACGCGCTGCCCGCCGCGGCCACCCGCCTGCAGGCCTACCTCGACCGCCAGGGCGGCGGGGTGATGGACGAACCGGCCACCGCGCAGGCCCTCGCGACGGTGCTGCTGCGGGGACTGGCGTGTGGTGCGTTCGACGAGGACGCGGTCCGCGCGCAGGCCCCGGGATGCACGGTGGAGACGCTCCGCGACCTCCTCACCCGGGCGGTGGTTCCGGAGATCTGACCGCCTCCCCGCCTCCGAGGACCACCCGCACCACCCCCGCCGAGGTCCTACACTTGGCCCACGCCCGATCAGGAGGTACCAGCACCCGTGACCCCGAACGCCTTGACCCCGCCCAGCTTCCGGAGTCTGCCGGACCTGGCCGTACGCACACTCGGCGGCGCCGTCGTGTGGGCCAACGACGAGCTGTTCGCCGAGCGGGAGAACCTCATCCGCCCGACGGCCGCCGTGTACCAGCCGGCGACGTTCGGGCACAAGGGTCAGGTGTACGACGGCTGGGAGACCCGCCGTCGCCGGGTGGCGGGCACGGACGAGGCGATCGTCCGGCTCGGGGTTCCCGGCGTGGTGCGCGGCGTCGTGGTCGACACCGCCTGGTTCAAGGGCAACTACCCGCCGGAGATCTCGGTGCAGGCCGCGTCGGTCGACGGCTACCCGTCCGCCGAGGAACTGGTCGGCGCCGACTGGACCACGATCGTCGAGCGCAGCCCCGTTCAGGGTGACACCGAGAATCCGTTCGCGGTCGACTCCGACGCACGGTGGACGCACGTGAAGCTCACGATGCACCCGGACGGCGGTGTCGCCCGGCTCCGCGTGCACGGCGAGGGCCGTCCCGACCCCCGTTTCCTCGACGCGGGCCCCGTCGATCTCGCGGCCCTCGAGAACGGCGCCCGAGTCACGTCCTGTTCCAACATGTTCTACGGTTCGCCGCAGAACATGCTGCTCCCCGGTCTCGCCCGGGTGATGGGTGACGGCTGGGAGACGTCCCGCCGCCGCGACGACGGCAACGACTGGGTCGAGATCCGGCTCGCCGCCCAGGGCACGGTGTCGCTGGCCGAAATCGACACCTCCTACTTCCTCGGCAATGCCCCCGGTGAGGCGAGCCTCCTCGGGCGGGACGGCGACGGCGAGTGGACGGAACTGCTCCCGCGGACGCGCCTGCAACCCGACACGAGGCACCGCTTCGTCATCGACAGCGACCGGCCCGTCACTGATGCCCGGCTCGACATCTTCCCGGACGGCGGCATGGCGCGGTTGCGGTTGTGGGGTTCCCTGACTGACGCGGGTCGGGCAGGGTTGACGGCATGACACACGGTTTCGACTCCAGCTATCCTCGTGACCTGGTCGGATACGGGCAGCACCCGCCCGATCCGCAGTGGCCGGGCGGGGCGAAGATCGCCGTCCAGTTCGTCCTCAACTACGAGGAGGGCGCCGAGAACAACGTCCTCCACGGCGATGACGCGTCGGAGACGTTCCTGTCCGAGATGGTCGGTGCGCAGCCGTTCCCGAACCGGCACATGAGCATGGAATCGATCTACGAATACGGTTCCCGCGCCGGGCTGTGGCGGGTGCTCCGGGCGTTCGAGCGGCGCGGGCTGCCGCTCACGATCTTCGCGGTGGCCAAGGCCATGCAGCGGAACCCGGAGGCCGTCAGCGCCTTTCGCGAACTCGGTCACGAGATCGCCTGCCACGGCCTGTGGTGGAAGTCGTACCAGCTGTCCGACGAGGACGCCGAACGCCGGGACCTGGCCGAGGCCGTGGACATCCTGCGGGACCTCACCGGCGAGGCGCCGCTGGGCTGGTACACCGGCCGCGACTCCCCGGTCACCCGGCAGTTGGTGGTCGAGCACGGCGGCTTCGAGTACGACTCCGACTCGTACGCCGACGACCTGCCGTACTGGGTGAAGGTCGACGCCCCCGGCAAGGGCCTGGTCGACCACCTGGTGGTGCCGTACACCCTCGACACCAACGACATGCGGTTCGCGTCCCCCGGCGGATTCCCGAGCGGCGAGCAGTTCTTCGCGCACCTGCGGGACGCCTTCGACGTCCTGTACGCGGAGGGCACGGCAGGGGCGCCGAAGATGCTGTCCGTGGGTCTGCACTGCCGGATCGTCGGCAGGCCCGCCCGCACCGCGGCGCTGGAGCGTTTCCTCGACCACGTGCAGTCCCACGACGACGTGTGGGTCGCCCGGCGCATCGAGATCGCCCGCCACTGGCGCGCCGTCCACCCCGCCTGAGGACGGTCCGATGCCCCCGCGAAGACCGTCTCTGCTGGTCACGAACCTGGCCAACCGGGATCCCGGCAGCTCGCAGACCGTGATCCTGGAGGAACTGCGCCGGGTGATCCTCAGCGGCGGCGCCCCGCCGGGCACCCCGATCCCGGTGGACGAGGTGGCCGAGCACTTCGGTGTCAGCCGCATCCCGATCCGGGAGTCGCTGAAGACGCTGATCGGTGAGGGTCTCGTCGATCACCGGGCCAACGCCGGGTACACGGTCGCCCGGCTGACCGTGGACGAACTCGAGGAGTTGTATCTGGTGCGGGGCGTCCTCGAGTCGGCGGCGCACTCGGTGGCGATCACCCTGGCCGACGAGTCGGACGACACGAGGGCCCGGGAGACGTACGCGGCGCTCGACCGCTCGGTTCTCGAGGACGACCTGACCGCGTACCACCGGGAGAGCCGCAACTTCCACCTCGCCCTGGCGTCGCCGTGCCGGATGCAGCGGCTGCTGCACATGTTCGAGGCGGCGTGGAACATCACCGAGCCGGTGCAGCCGATGTCGCAGGTCGACACCCCGGAGCGGCTGCGGCTGCACCTCGGGCACCGCGACATGCTCGCGGCGTTCCTCGCCCGGGACGCCGCCGCACTGAAGGCGGCCACCGATCGGCACAACGAGCAACTCGACACGGTGATCGCCGCCCTGCCCACGGACACCGGAATCTTCCGGGACACGCCCGGGTAGGCCGTCCGGCAAGATATATTCTCGGCCCGCTCGGGCGCCCGCGAGAATATATCTTCGCCGTCACAGTCAGGAAATATCCGAAAACTACTTTTGCTCCCAGCGCTTCGGTGGTGTGCTTTTCACCGAGGCACCCTCACGTCGAAGCAGTCGTCTCCGGACTGCACCAGGGAGCAAAACGATGACTCAGACAGCGCCCTCCTCCTCCGAAGGGGAAACCGTCCCCGGTGCACACCTGGCCGGCGCCGGGCTGATCAAACCCGGCTATCACCCGCGACTGACCAACGACGACCTCGCGCCGCTGAAGACCCAGTCGTGGTCGTCGTACAACATCTTCGCGTTCTGGATGTCCGACGTGCACAGCGTCGGCGGGTACGTCACCGCGGGCAGCCTGTTCGCGCTCGGGCTGACCAGCTGGCAGGTCCTCGTCGCCCTCGTGGTCGGCATCGCGATCGTCAACGTGTTCGCGAACCTGGTGGCCAAACCCAGCCAGGTCACCGGTGTCCCCTACCCGGTCATGTGCCGCAGCGCGTTCGGCGTCCTGGGCGCGAACGTCCCGGCCGTCATCCGCGGCCTCATCGCGGTGGCCTGGTACGGAATCCAGACGTACCTGGCGTCGCACGCGTTCGTGATCCTCGGCCTGAAGATCTGGCCGGGCCTGGCGCCGTGGGCGGACGTGCACGAGCACGGATTCCTCGGCCTGTCGGCGCTCGGCTGGGCCGGGTTCATGACGATGTGGGTGCTGCAGGCGCTGGTCTTCTGGCGCGGCATGGAAAGCATCCGCAAGTTCATCGACTTCTGCGGCCCCGCCGTCTACATCGTGATGTTGATGCTCGCCATCTACCTGATCAGCGAGGCCGGATGGTCGAACATCAGCCTGAACCTCGGCGAGGTGAACTACACCGGCTGGTCGGCCGTCCCCGTGGTGCTGGGCGCGATCGCCCTTGTCGTGTCGTACTTCTCGGGCCCGATGCTCAACTTCGGCGACTTCTCCCGGTACGGAAAGACGTTCGCCGCGGTCAAGCGCGGCAACTTCCTCGGCCTCCCGGTGAACTTCCTGTTCTTCTCGATCCTCACCGTCGTCACCGCGTCGGCGACGCTGCCCGTGTACGGCCGGCTGATCACCGACCCGGTCGAGACGGTCGCGCAGATGGACAACCTGTTCGCCGTCGTCCTCGGTCTGCTCACCTTCATCGTCGCCACCATCGGTATCAACATCGTCGCCAACTTCGTGTCCCCGGCGTTCGACTTCTCGCACGTCAGCCCGCAGCGCATCAGCTGGCGCACGGGCGGAATGATCGCCGCCGTCGGATCCGTCCTGATCACCCCGTGGAACCTGTACAACAACCCGGAGGTGATCCACTACACGCTCGAGACGCTCGGCGCCTTCATCGGGCCGCTGTTCGGAATCCTCATCGCGGACTACTACCTGGTGCGCAGGCAGCGGATCGTCCTCGACGACATGTTCACCATGTCGCACGACGGAACATACTGGTACAAGAAGGGTTACAACCCGGCCGCGATCATCTCCACCGTCGTCGGCGCGCTCGTCGCGGTAGTTCCCGTGATCCTCAAGGCCCAGCCGTTCGGACTCGACGTGTGGGGCATGGCCGGCGCCGCCCAGTACTCGTGGTTCCTGGGCATGGGCATCGGATTCCTCTGCTATTTCGCACTGTCCACCGGCGCGCGTCGTGCGCACCGCACCGCAACGGTCGAGGCGTAGGTCGAGGAACGTGCACATCAAGATCGTCAATCCGAACACCACCCGGGCGATGACCGACAAGATCGGCGACTGCGCCCGCTCCGTCGCCGGCCCCGGGACGGTCGTCGAGGCGGTGAGCCCGCAGATGGGCCCCGCGTCGATCGAGAGTCACTACGACGAAGCACTCAGTGTCCCTGGGCTTCTCGAGGAGATCGCGCGCGGCGAGGCGGCCGGCGTGGACGGGTACGTGATCGCATGCTTCGGCGACCCGGGCCTCGACGCGGCCCGGGAACTGGCCTCCGGCCCCGTGCTCGGCATCGCCGAGGCGGCCATGCACACCGCGAGCTTCCTCGGCCGCGGGTTCAGCGTCGTCACCACACTGGGACGCACCCGAGGGCGGGCGTGGGAACTCGCCGAACGGTATGGCATGCAACGCTTCTGCCTCGGCGTGCACGCGTGCGAGATCGCGGTCCTCGACCTCGACCGCGACCCGGACGCGGTGAAGGTGATCACCGAGGCCTGCCGCGCCGCCCTCGACCGGGACGGTTCGGACGCGATCGTGCTGGGCTGCGCGGGCATGGCGGACCTGTGCGCGGTCATCTCGGCGGAACTCGGCGTGCCGGTGGTCGACGGCGTGGCGGCGGCGACCCTCATGGTGCAGTCCCTCGTGACGCTCGGTCTGCGGACCGGCACACGCGGCGAGTTCGCGGCTCCCCTGCCCAAGAAGTACACCGGACTGCTCGAGGCTTTCGGTCGCTGACCCGAAGGGCTGCGCCCTGTGCGCCATTGTGGTAGCCAGAGGTACCGAAAAGGCGCACGAGCGAGGAGCCGTCATGACCGAACCGCCCGGCCTGATCGCGTTCAACGCGCTGAGCGACGCGCGGGCAGTCGACCTGCTGGTGCAGTGCTGCGCGTCGACGGTGTGGGCGCAACGAATGGCCGCCGGGCGGCCCTTCCCGTCCGCCGACGCGCTGCACACCGCTGCCGACACCGTGCTCGCCGACCTGAGCGAGTCCGAGGTCGACGCGGCACTGGCCGGGCATCCGCGGATCGGCGACCGCGTGGACAATCCGTCGTCGGCGCGCGAACAGTCGGCAGTCGCGTCCGCCGACGACGACGTCCGCGCGCGCCTGCGGTCGGGTAACGAGGAGTACGAGCAGAAGTTCGGGCACGTCTACCTGGTCTGCGCGTCCGGTCGGTCGGCGCAGGAACTGCTCGATGTGCTGCACGCGCGTCTCGGCAACGACGCCGCGACGGAGCGCAAGATCCTGCGGACCGAACTGGCCGCCATCAACCGGTTGCGCCTCGAACGCTTTCTCGGCGAGATCGGAGACACGGCCAACTGATGTCCAAGATCCTGAGCACCCACGTACTCGACGCCACCGACGGCGCACCCGCCGCCGGAGTACACGTCCAACTGTTGTCCCCGGACGGCGACGTCCTCGCGAGCGCGACGACCGATTCGGACGGCCGCGTCGCCGAGATCGCGCCGGACGGTCTGACCGTGGCCACCTATTCGCTGGTCTTCGCCACCGGTGAGTACTTCGCCGCCCGCGGCCGGGAGACGTTCTACCCGGAGGTGACCGTCACGTTCGTCGTCGACGACCCGCAGCGCGGGTATCACGTCCCGTTGCTGTTGTCCCCGTTCGCCTATTCCACCTACCGCGGGAGCTGAAGATGACCGACCTCACCGGTGCCATCGTCCTGGGCGACAACCAGTACGGCAAGGCCGAGAACCGCATCGTGCGGATCTACCGCGACACCCCCCGTCACGAAATCCGGGACGTGAGCGTGTCGACATGCCTGCGCGGCGACTTCTCGGCGGCGCACCTCGCCGGCGACCAGAGTTCGGTGCTACCCACCGACACCCAGAAGCAGACGGCGTACTCCTACGCGAAGGAGAAGGGACTCGACTCCATCGAGGAGTACGGGCTCACGCTGGCACGGCACTTCGTGGACGACGTGGCCCCGGTCGAAGGTGCCCGCATCGAGATCGAGGAATACGCGTGGCAGCGCGCGGTGGTCGACGGAGCGGAACACGACCACACCTGGGTGCGCAAGGGCGAGGAGGTGCGCACCGCGGCGATCACCGTCGACGCCGACGGCACGTGGGTGGTCGGCGGGCTCAAGGATCTCGTGATCCTCAAGTCCACGGGCAGCGAATTCTTCGGATTCCTGAAGGACGAGTACACGATCCTCGAGGAAACCCACGACCGGGTGATGGCGACGTCGCTCGTCGTGCAGTGGCGGTTCGTCACCACCGACGTGGACTGGAACAGCGTCTACGCCGGCATCAAGGAGCAGATCGTCGCAACGTTCGCGACTCTCCATTCGCTCGCCCTGCAGCAGACGCTGTACGAGATCGGCAAGGCGATCCTGGAGCGTTACCCCGTGCTCGCGGAAGTGCGACTGTCCGCGCCGAACAAGCACCACTTCGCCCACGACCTCGCCCGTTTCGGTGTGGAGAACGACAACGAGGTCTTCCACGCCGCCGACCGCCCGTACGGCCTGATCCAGGCCACGGTGCAGCGTTCCGACGCCCCGGACCCCGGGCCCGCGTGGTCCGCGTACGCGGGGTGGCTCAGCTGATGTCCGACGCCCCCGGCACCGTCGTCGTCGCCGGCGCCCACGTCGCCACGGTCGACGCGTCGGGCACCGAGCATCCGGACGGCTACGTCGTCGTGCGGGGCAACCGCATCGTCGACGTCGGTGCCGGTCCCGCGCCGGTGGTCGAGGGGGCACGCGTCGTCGACGGACGCGGCTGCCTGCTGACTCCCGGACTGGTGAACACCCACCACCACCTGTACCAGTGGATCACCCGCGGACTCGCCGCCGACGACAACCTGTTCGGCTGGCTGACCACCCTCTACCCGATCTGGGCGGGCATCGACGCCGACGCCGTCCGGACCGCGGCCACCGGCGGTCTCGCCTGGCTGGCGAAACACGGGTGCACGACCACCACCGACCACCATTACGTCGTGCCCCGCGACGGTGGCGACGTGTTCGGCGCCGAGATCGAGGCCGCCCGGACCGTCGGGTTGCGGTTCCACCCCAGCCGGGGGTCGATGGACCTGGGCCACAGCCAGGGCGGGTTGCCACCCGACTCGGTGGTGGAGCGTCTCGACGACGTCCTGATGGGCACCCAGGACGTCATCGACCGCTGGCACGACCCATCGCCCGACTCGATGCTGCGGGTCGCGGTGGCGCCCTGCTCCCCGTTCTCCGTCACCGCCGACCTGCTGACCGAGGCCGCGGCCCTCGCCCGGTCTGCCGGGGTGCGACTGCACACCCACCTCGCGGAAACCATTGACGAGCAGGACTTCTGCCTCGACCGGTTCGGCTGCACCCCGGTGCAGTACATGGAGCGACTCGGCTGGGTGGGTCCCGACGTCTGGTACGCCCACGCCGTCCATCTCGACGACGTCGCGATCACCACCCTGGCCGGCACCGGCACCGGCGTCGCCCACTGCCCCACGTCCAATGCACGCCTCGGCGCCGGAATCGCCCGGGCCAGGGACCTCCACGCGGCCGGGGTCCCGCTGGGGCTCGGTGTCGACGGCGCCGCCAGCAACGAGGCGTGCAACATGCTCGAGGAGGCCCGCCATGCCGTGCTGTTCGCCCGGGCCCGCGGCGGCCCGCGCGAGATGACGGTGCGCACCGCACTCGAACTCGGCACGATCGGCGGGGCCCGGGTGCTCGGCCGGGACGACGAACTCGGCTCCCTCGAACCCG
This sequence comes from Rhodococcus sp. T7, assembly GCF_009872365.1. NCBI lineage: Bacteria > Bacillati > Actinomycetota > Actinomycetes > Mycobacteriales > Nocardiaceae > Rhodococcus > Rhodococcus sp. T7. The sequence goes on along the minus strand of NZ_WXYH01000373.1, from coordinate 3,764 downwards.
GCAAACTCGCCGACCTCGCGCTGTGGCGGGTCGACACCCTCGCGCATTCCGGCATCACCGACCCGGTGGCGGCTTTGGTCCTCGGGGCCACGGCGCCGCTGGAGTTGCTTCTGGTGAACGGGCGCGCCGTCGTCGAGCGTGGGAGAGTGATCACCGTGAACGAGGACGACGTCGCCGCGGAGGTCGAGCAGGCCCACCGGGCCCTGGTGCGCAAGGCGGGGTGAATCATGGATCTGTCGTTCGTGACGGAGATCTCGGCGCCGCGCAGCCGGGACGACCTGCCCGCCCCAAAACCCGGAACGGCGTACCTGGCGGGCGGCACCTGGCTGTATTCGGAGCCGCAACCGACGGTCACCCGGCTGATCGACCTGGCCACCCTCGACTGGCCCGCGATCACCGTCCACGACGACGGACTCGAACTCGCCGCGACGTGCACCATCGAGAATCTCTGCAATGCACCGCTTCCCGCCGAGTGGACGGCGAAGACACTGTTCCGGCCGTGCGCCGAGTCGCTGGTCGCGTCGTGGAAGATCTGGCACACCGCGACCGTCGGTGGCAACCTCGCGCTGGCGCTGCCTGCCGGCGCGATGATCACGCTGTGCTGCACGCTCGACGCCGAACTCCTGATCTGGACCGCCGACGGCGGTGAACGCCGGGTTCCGGTGGACCGGTTCGTCACCGGGGCGGGCCGCACGGCGCTGGGAGACGGTGACCTGATCCGCAGCATCCACCTCCCCGCCGCCGCGTTGCGGGGCCGCACGTCGCTGCGGAAGATCGCATACTCGCCGCTCGGACGGTCCGGCGCGCTGCTCGCCGGACGTGTCGGCGCCGACGGGTTCACGCTGACCGTCACCGCGGCGACCGTCCGCCCGTTCGTCCTGCGCTTCCCCGCCGTGCCCGCTACCGACGTGTTGAGCGACGCTCTGGCCGAACGGATCTCCCCCGACGACTACCTGACGGACGCCCACGGCGCCGCGGACTGGCGTCGCCACGTCACGGGCGTCCTCGCCGAGGAGATCCGGAGGGAGCTGGAATGAAGTTGACTGTCGACGGTCAGTCGGTGGAGGCCGACGCACGGCCCGGTCAGTGCCTGCGCACCTTCCTGCGGGAGCAGCAGCGGTTCGCGGTCAAGAAGGGCTGCGACGCCGGGGATTGCGGCGCCTGTTCCGTGCTGCTCGACGGCGCCCCGGTGCACTCGTGTGTGGTGCCGGCGCATCGCGCGGAGAACCGCGAGGTGACCACCGCGGCCGGTCTCGGCAGTCCCGACGAACTCCATCCCGTGCAACAGCAGTTCGTCGACGCAGCGGGATTCCAGTGCGGGTTCTGCACACCCGGAATGGTGGTGACCGCGTCCGCGCTCGACTCCGGGCAACGCGCCGACCTGCCGCGCGCACTGAAGGGAAATCTGTGCCGCTGCACCGGTTATCGCTCCATCCGCGACGCCGTCGGCGGCGTGTGCACCACCGAATCGGACAGTGCCGGTGCGTCGTTCGGACGGTCGATTCCCGCGCCCGCGGCCACCCGCGTGGTGTGCGGCGCCGAACCGTACACGCTCGATCTGGCCGTCGACGGGTTGACCCACATCCAGATCCTCGGCAGCCCGCATCCGCACGCCCGCATCACCCGCCTCGACACGTCCGCGGCCGAGCGACTGCCCGGCGTCCACGCGGTGCTCACCCACCGCGACAGCCCCGACGTGGCCTTCTCCACCGCACGTCACGAGTTCCGCACGGACGACCCCGACGACACGTACGTGTTCGACACGATCCTCCGGTTCCGCGGGCAGCGCGTCGCCGCGGTGGTCGCGGACTCCGTCGACATCGCCCGGCGCGCACTGCAGTTGATCGAGGTGGAGTACGAAGTCCTCGAACCGGTCTTCGACCCCGACCTGGCGCGCCGCCCCGGTGCACCCCTGCTGCACGGCGACAAGGGTGCCGAGTCCCGGATCGCCGACCCGGCCCGGAACCTGGTGGCCGAGGTGCACGGCGAGACCGGCGACCTCGCCGCCGGGCTCGCGGCCGCGCGGGACACAGGTGCGGTGGTGGAGGGCACGTGGCAGACCCAGCGCGTGCAGCACACGCATCTCGAAACCCACTCGGCCATCGGTTGGCTCGACCCCGACGGCCGGCTCACCCTCCGCAGCAGCACCCAGGTGCCGTTCCTCGTCCGCGACGAACTCGCCCACCTGTTCTCGCTCGACCGCGCACAGGTCCGGGTGTTCACGGCCCGCGTCGGGGGCGGCTTCGGCGCGAAGCAGGAGATGCTGGTGGAGGACCTCGTCGCCCTCGCCGTGCTGCGCACCGGCCGACCGGTGCAGTACGAGTTCACGCGGTCCGACCAGTTCACGACCGCCCCGTGCCGGCATCCCATGCGGGTGTCGGTGAAGGCCGGCGCCGACGGCGACGGCACGCTGACGGCACTCGCCGTCGACGTGCTGTCGGATGCCGGTGCGTACGGCAATCATTCGGTGGGCGTGATGTTCCACGGCTGCAGCGAATCCGTGGCGCTGTACCGATCGCCGAACAAGCGGGTCGATGCCCAGGCCGTGTACACCAACAACCTGCCGTCCGGGGCGTTCCGCGGCTACGGGCTGGGGCAGATCATCTTCGCGGTGGAGTCCGCGCTCGACCAACTGGCCGCGGAGCTGGGAATCGATCCGTTCGAGTTGCGTCGGCGCAATGTGGTCGTCCCGGGTGACGACTTCGTCGATTTCGAAGTGGAACACGGCGACCTCACGTACGGCAGCTACGGTCTGGACCAGTGCCTCGACCTGGCGGAGTCCGCGCTGCGCCGCGGCAACGACGTGGCCCCGCCGGACGGTCCGCAGTGGCGGGTCGGCGAGGGCATGGCGGCGTCCATGATCGCGACCATCCCGCCGCGGGGACACTTCGCGGACGTGTCGTGCACCCTCGTCGAGGGCAGCCGCTACGAACTGCGGGTGGGCACAGCCGAGTTCGGGAACGGCACCACCACCGTGCACGCGCAGCTCGCCGCGTCCGCGCTGGGCACCACCGCCGACCGGATCACCGTGATCCAATCCGACACCGACGTCGCCGGGCACGACACCGGAGCATTCGGTTCGGCAGGCACAGTCGTCGCGGGGAAGGCGGTGCATCTCGCCGGAACCCGGCTGCGGGACCAGCTGTTCGAGGTCGCCCGCCGCGTCGCGGGCGCCGCCGGGGACAGCGACTGCGCCCTCACGCCCGACGCGGTCGTGGTCGCCGGGCGGACCGTCGAACTCGACAAGCTGGTGCCCGAGGGACCGCTCCGGGCCGAGGGCCACCACGACGGCACCCCGCGGTCGGTGGTGTTCAACGTGCACGCCTTCCGAGTGGCGGTCGACACCGTCACCGGGGAGGTCCGGATCCTGCAGTCCATCCAGGCGGCGGACGCAGGCACGGTCCTCAACCCGCAGCAGTGCCGCGGGCAGGTCGAGGGCGGCGTGGCGCAGGCCATCGGCAGCGCGCTGTACGAGGAGATCCTGCTCGACGGCGCCGGGACCGTCCTCAACCCGCAGCTGCGGAACTATCACATCCCGCAGCTCGTGGACGTGCCGGACACCGAGGTCTACTTCGCGGACACCTACGACGAACTGGGCCCGCACGGCGCCAAATCGATGAGCGAATCCCCGTACAACCCGGTCGCTCCGGCACTGGCCAACGCGATCGCGGACGCCACCGGCGCCCGGCTGCGGCGGCTCCCGATGACCCCCGCCGCCGTCTGGCGTGCGCTGACGCGCCCGTGAGTACTTATTAACCGCCCGA
>NZ_WXYH01000372.1:0-37220 GCF_009872365.1 Rhodococcus sp. T7 | reverse complement strand
TCGACAGAAGATCTTCGACGGCCTACTCGACCGCCTCGACGGGGACGCGGCCTCTTGACGATCACCCGCATAACCATACGGTCCCTCGCAGACTTCAATGGAACTCCCTGGGCGGTGTGGTGACTGGTTGGCACCTTCACCGTCACCGCCCAGGCCTAAAGTTCCTGATCGACACGACGAGCAAGGAGTGGGGACTTTTACCTGGCCACCACCGGGGACCTCAACCTGGCCACCAGTGGAGACTTTTCCATGGCCACGGACACCGACCGGCCCGCTCGTGTCATCAACATCGGCAGCGTGGATGCCCTGGCTACACCGAGCTGGGAGAACTACTCCTACAGTGCGAGCAAAGCCGGGCTGCACATGGTCACCCGCCATTTAGCCAAGAAACTGGCCTCCGACGGCATCACCGTCAACGCGATCGCCCCCGGCCCGATCTTGACGGAGATGCTCGGACACGTAGCTGCGGATCCAGAGGCTGAGGCGGAACTCCTCGAGCGCGTTCCGCTGGGCCGCTACGGACAAACCGAGGACCTGATCGGCACGGTCCGGTTCCTGGCCTCCCGTGCCGGCTCTTATCTGACCGGCATCATCATTCCGCTCGACGGCGGGATCTCCGGCTGCGCCGGCTGAACGTTCGCCTCCACACTCTTCCACGCCCAACAAGCCCCGATTCGAGGAACCCCGCGAACTCGGCGTCGAACGAGCAGCGATTGCAGACACACGACACGCAATTTGGACTCGAAACAACATGCATAGCCAGGGGATCAGGGCATGGCCCTCATCCTCGAACGGCTCTCCTGAGCCGAAGTCACATCGATCCAATCCCTGAGAGGAACCCCATCTCGTGAGCACATCACCTCATCCCGAACACCGCCGTACCGCAATCGTCACCGGCGCCGCACGGGGAATCGGAGCTGCCGTCGCACAGCGGCTCGCAGCAGACGGCCACGCCGTCGCCGTCCTCGACCTCGACGAAGGTGCCGCCCAGTGCGTGGTCGACACGATCGTCCAGGCCGGAGGTACCGCACTTGCCGTCGGCGCAGATGTCTCCAACGGAGCCTCTGTCGAGAAAGCAGTGGACAAGATCGCGACCGAGCTTGGAGCAGCGGTCGTTCTCGTCAACAACGCCGGCGTCACCCGCGACAATCTTCTATTCAAAATGTCGGCCGCCGACTGGGATACCGTCATGAACGTCCACCTACGTGGCTCGTTCCTGATGACGCGCGAAGTCCAGGGGAACATGACCGAGGCCGGTTTCGGACGAATCATCAACCTCTCGAGCGTGTCAGCGCTCGGAAACCGCGGACAAGCCAACTACGCCTCGGCCAAAGCCGGGCTGCAAGGTTTCACCAAGACTCTCGCCCTGGAACTCGGCAGATTCGGTGTTACCGCCAACGCCGTTGCGCCCGGTTTCATCGAGACCGAGATGACAGCCGCGACAGCAGCGCGAATGGGAATGACATTCGACGAACTCAAAAGGAAGGCGGCCGCTGACATCCCCGTCGCCCGCGTCGGGGTCCCCGAAGACATCGCACACGTGATCTCGTTCCTTGCGAGTGAAGAAGCCGGATTCATCTCCGGGCAGGTTCTCTACATCGCTGGAGGACCCAAGTATGAAAACAATCAACGGAATCGACGAACTGCACGCCGTAGCGCACACCCGAATCGGCTACTCGTCATGGCACACCGTCACCCAGGAGAAGATCGACGCGTTCGCTGACGCGACGGGTGACCACCAGTGGATTCACATCGATCCCGTACGGGCTGCTGACGGACCGTTCCGCGCCACCATCGCTCACGGACATCTGCTGACCTCGATGATCCCGATGCTTGTATGGGAGGTCTACACCATCACCGGCGTCCGAATGGGAATCAACTACGGGTCGAACAAGGTTCGATTCCCAGCACCCGTGCCCGTCGGCTCACGGATACGGGCCGCGGTTGATATTGCGAACGTTGACACCGTTCTCTCAGGCGTCCAAGTTGTCACGGCCGTCACGATCGAACGAGAGAATGCCGACAAGCAGGTCTGTATTGCCGAGATTGTCAGCATCTACGTTCCGAATTAGCGTCGCACGCTTCCGTGCAAGACCCCACGAGCGAGGCCTGGGTCGTGGTCGCGATGGTGCTCACCGCTCTCGCCGCGGATTGCTCGCCCTGCAGATCGCCCCGCTCCCAATAACACGCACTCACCACACCCGACGACGGCGCGCAACTCCGGCGCCTTCGGATCGTGACCGGCCTGTTCAACCTTTTGGGGCTGCTCGTGGTGGTGCTGATGATCGTGCGTCCCGGATCGAGTTACGGATAACCGGGGTGCTGCGGGCCCTGGCAGTGCTCTCGGCGCTGGCCGCCCGTCCATACTCGAATTGGCATTACTTCTCCTTGGGTATCTCCACCGCAGTTCGCGTCGGTCGTGCGCCACTCCTGCCTGCGCGGTCATCGCCCGAGAAGGCCCGAATTCCGCAGCCGGTTGCGACGCGTGTCATCTACGAGCCCCTAGCCAAGCGGGGCTCCAACCGTCAGGTGGGTTGCCCGTTGGCCCAGGGGACTTCTCACCCGATGAGGACTACGAACAAGTCCTCGAACCTGCCGATATGAGATCCGGAAACAACACAGAGACAGGGAAGTCGATTGCAGTTCGAGCTGAGCCACGAACGCGCAGGCCGGACTGGCGGTGCGGACAGGCGCTTGCAACTGAACACCTGCAGGAACTTCTGCCAGTCGAACTCGCGGGCGTGTGCACCGATAATTCGGCGTCGAGTTCGTCTAGAGGTCGGACGTATGATCGACGGACCGCCGGGCGACCATGCGGAAGGATGGACAATGGACAATTGGTGGCTGTACTACAGTCCCTTTCCTCAACCTGTCCGAGACTGGTTGTGGCTGATCGTGCAGCAGCTGTGATTGCCCGTGGGATGTGGGTCAATTGTTGGTGACGACGAAGCCCTTACCGACAGGGTTGGGTTGGGCGTTGATACCGTCGAGGACGGCAGCGAACTTGATGTACTCGAACGCGAAGAGTGCAGGGTCGAATCCGCGGACCAGGCCCACGATCTCGGAGTTGTTCTGAAGTACGGGACCCCCGGAGTCGCCACCGCCTGACTGGGCGTTGCTGTAGAAACGAGTCGTGTTCTGCGAGGTGATCGACCCGCAATGAATTCCGGTGCCGGCTCCGTCCTTGCAATGGGGACCGACCGGGTCGGAGGCGCCGATCCCGTCGACCCGGGCACTGGGACCATTCGATGTGAGTACCGCGTCAGCGTTCAGGCGAAGGACCACCCAGTCGACGCCGGTCCCGCCGCCGGGACTGCGGTACACGATGTTCCCGATGTGTTCCCGCGGTCCGGTCGGCGAATAGCGGTAGACGGGCGCACCGTCGGGTGCGTCGTCGACACAATGGGCGGCGGAGATGCCGATCTTATTGCCGAGCGAGTCGGAACCGACGACGCCCATCGTGCAGAACTCGATGACGCCGGGTGGGTGCGGCACCGGGTTCAGGTCGTCGGTCCAGGGAATGCCGTTGGACACGACACCGGTGGCTGATGCCGCCGGCGTGTTGACCAGGAATGCGCCGAGGGTGGCTGTGAGACACGCAAGAAACCCGTATAGCCTTCTCAATTGGATTCTCTCTTCTTGGCGGCCTCGAGGGACTTTCTCGAGGCCGTTCTTCGTGGTGGTGAGCTGGGCTCAGTGTGACGATTTCTCCACGGCTGACTGTCGGGAGCCGCAAAGCAGCGGAACCCTTGTCTGCCGGACGCCGATCATCCGGTCACAGCGGATGCAGATCGTGCCCCGGGCACCCCGGGTGGAGGAGCCTTGCTCAGTTCGGTGCTGGGGCAGCACAAGCACGTGGATGCGTCCACGGCGAGCGGGGTGTGGCACTGATCGGAGTGACGGATGGTGCAGACGTCGCGTGCGACGGGGGAGCGGTGGAGCAGATCGTGCATCGGGGGCCTCGACTTGCAGGGTGCAGGAGTTGTTCGACTCCCACACTCCTCGCGAGATGTCCATTCGGCGACGGCAGAACGACCGGTAGACATACCTATTTCGTGCCCAGGGCTGCCTGTCGGGTGAGATCCGCACGGTGAAGTTCGTAGATGTGACCGCCGAGGTCGACTGCGCAGTTGCGGCGACTGTGACTGGCGGACAGAGTGATTCGCGCGCGATGCGGCGAGGAATGACTTGCTTGGAGGGGGCACGTCAGCCGAGGGTCGCCACATCGGAGATGCTCACACGGCGGTGGCAGCTTCGGTGATGTGTTGTAGCGCAGCCCCCGCCAACGATGTAAATCAGCGGGCAGGGGCGCTACACGGACAACCTGCGCGTAGTAACGAGCAGCGCATCACCGATCTTCGTGAGCCGGAGCAGGGAAGTCCAGAGAGTGTGATCCATGCCACTGCACTATCTTCGCACCTTCCGAATTACCGACTGGTAAGTGCGATTTCAATGTTCTCGTGCGCCGTGCGCGATCCGGTTTGAGTTGCTCGGGCGCCAGCCTGCGACAGGGGTGTGCGGCCGATTATTCTGTGCTTCAGCGCGTCTGATTGCTCTCGGGACCGCTCTCCGTGATCGAGTACGTGCGGCGAGTGGCGTACCTGCCGTTGTCGCCGACAACCAACAGCGCAGTCGACCCACTGCCTGGCGGCCGGGCCGGCACCCCGGCACGATCGGTGCCGGCCACGCGAAATGCGAGGGGGCAGGGTGTGGACGCCAACGATGTGATGTAAGACACAGCTGAATTTGTGGGGGAGGTCTGGCGCTCGGGATGTCTGGTTGCAACTCTTAGCCGAGACCCAAGCCCTCATACCCAGATACGAGTATGGGTGGGGGTATTTCGGCCAATGTGCAGGTGTCGAAGTCGGTCCAAGGTAGCTGGTATGCCGCGTCATCGACGTGGCAACCGAGAATATCTGCACGTGAGAGAAGAGTTGCCATGGCATCTATCGCCGAGAATCTGGGTAGCAATCTGCTGAATACATTGCGGGTCAGTGTGGTTGGCACTGTTCTGTACGCCGGGTTCATCATGGGACTGGTCGTGGTGGCGGTGTGGAAGTTCCCGATGCCCGGCGTGTAGACGCCGCACCTCATGGCCCCGGGTCGGTGGCGGCGAAGTGCCGGTGGCTCCGAGCGGCCGGTGATCAATCGCGCGGAACCTATGGGCGGCTCCTGTTGGAGTGGAGGGAATGACAATGTTCGGGACGAGCATCGACGCGATGGTTGCTCTACTGGTGACTGCACTGGTGGTGGTTCCCGTCGCGTTCGGTGTGGCGGCGCGAGCGGACGCGAAGGTCCGTGGTCTTTCACAGTCCCGAGTTCCCGATCCGGACCCGAGGAGGTCGGTCGCGGACGTGGACGGGCGGCGCGATCAATGGCGGCAGCTGGCAACGCGGGCGTGGCTGATCTGCTGCGGCGCCTCGCTGGTCGCAGTGGCGGTGGTGGGGGTCCTGATCTGTGTCGGGTGAAGTCGACGACGGGCGCCGGAAGTGCGCCGGTATGAGTTTGCGCGTGTTGGTCGGGACGGGCTGAACCCGAGGCGTCGACCCCCCGGCTGGAGTATCAACACAGATTGAAAACCTTTCAGCCGCTGCGACTTACGCGCTCGATGTCGCCCCAAGGCGCGGTGTGTCACCCGGGTGAGTCGATGCGGGATTTCGGCACGACCGGTCCGCACCAATCCCTGCTGGCCAGTAAAGGTTTGGCTGGCGCGGTATCGAATTTTCGACCTGTTCCTGCGTGTTCGGGTGCGAGGATATGGTAGAACGCCACCCGCTTCGTTCGGTATCAGGCATGGCGAGGCCCGCCCGTACGACGGTGCCGTCGTACGGGCGGGGTGATCCCCCGACGCGCACCAGGGGGGTGGTGCGGTCGTGGAGTGCAGCACCGATCCCTCAAAAGGGGGCGCATGTTGCCTGTCTGTGGCTGCGCGGGGTGTGCTGCCTGCGTGTCTGCGAGTGAAGTTGTGGGTCGGACATTGTGTCCGGCGGCCTCCTTCTCACGATTCGGCGGGTTTCGATGTGCTTCCAATTGTGTGGTGATCTGCGACGTTGCGCATGGGTCGTTTGACGTATGGACGTACCTGTTTCTGCGGTTCGCGTAATTCTTGCCGGTCGTGTGCGTTGCGTCGGTTTCGGCTTTTGCCGCGGGCGCGTCTACACGGTGTTGACCGCGACGCGTCCGCCGTCGACGTCGAGGACGGTTCCGTGGATGAAGTGGGCGTCGTCGGAGGCGAGGTAGAGCACGGCGGCGGCGATGTCTTCGGCGGTGCCCGGCATGCCGGCGGGTGTGGAGTGCATCAGGGTGTCGGCCGGGGAGTCGGTGTCGGGTCCGGCGGGGCGGATGACGCCGGGGGAGACGGCGTTGACGCGGAGTCCTCGGGGCCCGAATTCGGCGGCCCACGATCGGGTCAGGCTTTCCACCGCGGCTTTGGATGACGCGTAGACGGGGCCGTGGGGGATGCCGAGGCGGGCCACCCAGGAACCGAGGTTGACGACGACCCCACCACCGTTGCCGATCAGGTGTGGGGCGAAAGCCTGCATCAGGAAGATGGGCGCTTTGACGTTCACGGCGTAGATGCGGTCGACGGCGTCGTCGTCGACGGTCAGCGTGCCGGACGGCGGGAAGACGCCGGCGTTGTTGACGAGGATGTCGAGCTGCCCGCCGGTCAGATGCAGTGTCTGTTCGGCGAGGGTGCGGCTGGTGGCGGAGGTGCCGTCGAGGTCGGCGGGGAGGAAGTCGGCGCGGCCTCCCACCGCGTGGATCGCGGCGACGGTGTCGTTCCCGCGGGTGGTGTCGCGGCCGGAGACGATGACGTGTGCGCCTTCGGCGGCGAAGGCGAGGGCGATGGCACGGCCGATGTGGGAGGTCGATCCGGTAACGAGAGCGGTGCGGCTACGGAGTCGGTTGCCGGTGAGGTGATTGGTCATGTCCCGAACGGTAGGAACAATCTTTTGGACCAGCAAGTCCAGAAAACTTTGTGTGACCGCGAGCAATAGCAGTAGGACGGGTTTCTCCGGTCCAGAATTGCGCTACCGTTGCCACGTGCCGATCACTGCGAAGGGACTCGCGACCCGACAGCGCATCGTCGAGGGTGCGGCGACGCATCTTCGGGGTGGTGAGCCGGGCCGGGTCACGCTCGACGACATCCGCGCGATCACCGGCACCAGCAAGGGGCAGCTGTTCCACTACTTTCCGGGCGGCAAGGAGGAACTGCTACTTGCCGTCGCCGTCTTCGAGGCGGACCGGGTTCTCGACGATCAGCAACCGCACCTCGGCGCGCTGACGACGTGGGCGGCGTGGTTGAGGTGGCGGGAGGCGTTGGTCACCCGGTACCGCGCTCAGGGGGCGCACTGTCCGCTCGGTTCGCTGCTGGCGCAGGCGGGCGGAACTCCGGGGGCGTCCGAGGTGGTCCGAACAATGTTGGCGCAGTGGCGGACCCACGTCGCGGCGGGGATCGAGGCGATGCAAGCGACGGGCGAGGTGCGGGCGGAGGTAGATGCGTCGCGCACTGCATCCGCGTTCATCGCGGGTATTCAGGGTGGGGTACAGGTTCTGCGGTCGACGGGCAGTGTCGAGGATCTCGAAGCCGTCCTCGACACTCTGATCGACTACCTTCGCGGCCCGGAATCACCCACTACCTGCTGATCGGCTCGGATACCGCAGGGCGCGCGGATGCTCGCCGCACTCCGGCTCACCGAGGCGCTATCCCGGTGGTTTGTCGAGCTGTTTCCATTCGTATGCCCATTGCCGCAGTCGCTTTCGGCGCAGCAGCGTGCGTGTGAGTGCGGTGGGGATGAGGAGAGCGCCGGCGGACAGTGCCCAGACTCCGGTTGCCGCGGTCGCCGCGAGAGCCGTGTTTTGCCCGCCGCTGGGGATGGGTCCGGTGAGGTTGCCATCGGCGCCGATGCTGATGGTGATTGTCTGGCCGGCCTTGGCGGGAGCGTCGGTGGGCACGATGGCGGTGTGCTCGCCGTGGGGTGTCGTCCAGCGGGCGCGGGCGCTGTCTTCGCTGCCGTCGGGGCGGAGGGCGCCTTCGGGGGTGTCGGGTGCGGGATGGGTGTCCTCGAGTAGGACGGCCGGCACCTGGTGCTGATCAGCCCGGAGCGCGCGGGTCTGTTGTTCGAGCCGGGCGTGGGTGGCGGTTCCGAATGCCGCGGCGAACGGGATCGCCAGCAGTATCAGCACGGCGGTGATCAGGATGACGGCAGCTTCGGCCCGGTCGCTCGGCCGCATGAGGTGGTTGCGGCTCCACGGGCTCAGTCGCCACCACCGGGTCGGGGTGGGTACCGGTGCCGATTCCTCCGGGCGACGCATGGCTCACCTCCCGTACGGGCCTGTTCGCGGTCTCCACTCTCGATTGTGCCCAAATCTGAGGTAATGACGCCTTCATAACCGGACGGTCAGTTTGCCGCAGCCATCGGAATCGCCGAAATTTTCACGCTTCGGGATTGCGTGATCTGTGATCACAACTTAGTCTTGACTGGTCCGGGTATGACGGGCATCACCATCGGACCCGATATGTGCGACTCGACCCGGCCTGGCTTTCCACGGCGCTACCGCAAGCCAGGACGGGCGTCCCGAAACAAGGATTCGCCGGAAACTCGCCGATGCCTCCGGTGGGGACGCGGCGCTAGTCAAGGAGATATGAAGTGCGAGATGTAGTTGTTGTCGGCGCGGGCCTGGCCGGACTCTCAGCCGGTTGGCGGCTGCGTCATTGGGACACCCTTGTACTGGAGTCCGACGAGCGCGTCGGTGGCCGTATTCGCTCCGAGCGTCGCGGCTCGTACTGGCTGAACTGGGGCGGCCACGTGTTCGCCGGCCCCGGATCTTCGACCGAAGCCCTGCTCAACGAGGCCGGCGTCATGTCGGTCGACATTCCCGGGTCGCTTCAGGCGCTCTCCATGAACGGCAAGTTCCTCGAGAAGGGGCACATCGCCACGTACCCCTTCCGGATCCCGATGTCCCTGTCGGCGCGGATGGCGACCATGCGTGCCGGAATGAAGATCGTCGCGGGCGTCGGAAAGTACACCCGCGTGGTGCGGACCCGCGCCGGTGAGTCCGGTGCAATGCGACAGCAACGAATCTACAACTTCGCGAACGACGAGTCCTTCCTCGATTTCGTCGGGGACCTGCCGGAGGATGCGGCGGCCCTGTTCAAGACGACCGTCACCCGGTCGGCCGGAAACATGGACCAGATCTCGGCCGGTGCGGGCATCGGATACTTCAGCCTGGTGCTCGGATTCGGACAGGGCCTGAGCCGGGGCATCGTCGGCGGCCCCTCCACCCTCACCGAAGCCCTCGCCGCGTCGCTGGGCGACCGCGTCCAGTTGGGTGCCGAGGTGCAGGAGGTCGTCCACAAGAAGGAATCGGTCGTCGTCCGCTACCGCCAGGACGGCCGTGACCACGAGGTCGAGGCGCGCACCGTCGTTCTCGCCACGACCGCGGACGTGTCCCATCGGGTCGGTGTCGATCTGCCGCAGGATCTACGTGACGCGCTCGCGCACGTCAAGTACGGACCCCACGTCAGCTCGGCGTTCCTCACCGACGAGAAGACGAAGCAGCCGTGGGACGACATCTACGCCATCGCCGCCCCGAAACGGTCCTTCGCCATCGCCCTGAACCAGGCAAGCATCGTGCGCGGCAGCGAGTCCGTACGGCAGCCGGGCGGCAGCTTCATGACGTTCTCGCCGGCAGCCCTGGGCCAGGCACTGCTCGACAAGAGTGACGAAGAGGTCGTACAGACCCACCTCGCCGATCTCGAGCAGATCCTCGGGCCCGGATTCTCCGACACGGTCGTCGAGGCCAAGGCCGCGCGATGGAAGAATGCGTCGCCCTACAGCTTCCCGGGCCGCGCGAAGCTGCAGCCCACGCTGACTCGTGGAGCGGGTCGCGTCTTCCTGGCCGGCGACTATCTCGGAACGCTCTACACGGAAACGTCGATCACCTCCGGATTCTCCGCCGCACAAGAGGTGACGAGTGTGCTTGCCACACACCGTCAGACACGTCACAGCAGCCCCGTGGCTGCACAGGCCGCCAGCGCCTGACATTCCGCACACCCAACGCCCGCCAAACGATCCAGGAGTCACTTTTATGTCCAAGCAACTCAGCGGTGTCCTCACTGCATTGACCACCCCGTTCGACGCCGACGAGCAGATCGACGTGAACAAGCTGAAGGTCGTGGTGGACCGCTCGATCAAGGCGGGCGTCGACGGTGTCGTCGCCGCGGGATCGACCGGTGAGGTCGGGGCGCTGTCGTCGGACGAGCGTCTGCGGCTCGTCGACACGGTCATCGAGCACGCCGATGGCCGGGTGCCCGTCATCGCTCAGACCGGTGCCACGACAACTGCCGAAGCCATCCGGCTTTCCCGCGCCGCCGAGAAGTCGCGCGCGGACGTGCTCATGCTGATCACCCCATTCTACGAGCCGCTCTCGACCGAAGAGACGGTGACCTACATCAAGGATGTCGCGTCGTCGGTGGAACTGCCGATCATGCTGTACAACATCCCCGCGGTCACCGGGGTGAACCTGGACCCCGCCACCGTGCGCTCGCTGGCCGAAGAGGTCGACAACATCCGTTACATCAAGGACTCGAGCGCGAACTGGGAACAGGCACTGCAGCTGATCCACCACCACGGTGACGTGATAGGTACGTTCATCGGCTGGGACTCCTACATCTACAGCGCCCTGGTCGAGGGTGCTGCCGGAGTCATGGCGGGTGCCGCGAATGTGGTTCCGGACGAGATCGTCGCAGTAAACCGGCTCATCGCCGACGGCGACCTGCACGGCGCGCTCGCCAAGTGGCGCGACCTGTACCCGGTGATCGATTCGATGATCTCCGTTCCGTTCATCTCCGCCGTCAAGGCGGGACTTGCCCTGCAAGGCGAGCCGGTCGGCGCTCCCCGTCGACCCACGGCCGAGCTCCCCGCCGAGCAGGTCGAGCGAATCGGACGGGCTCTGACGAAGCTCGCTGACCGGAACGGGTAAATCGTGCCGGACATCGACTGGGCCGAGTTACTCACGACTCTGGCAGACGGAATTTGGGGACCGATGGCCTATGTCGTACTGGGCCTGGGGTTGGCGTACACCATTGCCATGAAAGGCATTCAGTTCCGGCGCATTCCCGACATGATTCGCCAGCTGAGGGAGCACAGCGAGGGCGAGGGAGGCCTGTCCTCCTTCCAAGCGCTCGTGCTCGCTCTCGGGAGCCGCGTCGGTGTCGGGAGCATCGCGGGCGTCGCCACCGCGGTCGGCGGTGGTGGACCGGGCGCACTGCTGTGGATGGCCGTGACGGGACTCGTCGGCTGCACCGTCGGGTACGCCGAGGCCACCCTGGCACAGGTGTTCAAACGGCAGGTGGAGGACGAAGACCGGCAGAAGGCCGGCGAGGACATCGGCGGCATGCCGTACTACATCAAGTACGGCCTGAAGCTTCCGAAGGTCGCGGCGCTCATCGCGTTTCTCGGCCTGGTCGGCTACGGCTTCATGTTCCCCGGGTTCCAGGTCAGCACCATCGCGTCCAGCGCTCAGCTGGCGTTCGGATTGCCGAGCTGGGTGCCTGCGGTCTTCGTCACCGCACTGATCGCCCTGGTGATCTTCGGCGGCACGACGCGGATCGTCAAAGTTACCCAGACGCTCGTTCCAACTCTTGCAATCGGGTACCTCGTGCTGGCACTGGCCGTGATCTTCGCGAACCTCGAAAGCGTCCCCGACGCAATCAAGCTCATCGTGAACTCGGCCTTCGGTCTCGATCCCGTTCTGGGCGGCATCGCGGGCGCCGCAGTCGCGTGGGGTGTTCGCCGGGCGGTCTTCGCGTCGGCGAACGGCATCGGTGAGGCCACCTTCGCGGCCGCGGCGGCACGGACCTCGCATCCCGGAAAGCAGGGCCTCGTCCAGACGTTCAGCATCTACATCGATGTCCTGCTGATCTGCATGGCAACGGGTTTGATGATGGTGGTGTCCGGCCAGTACAACGTCTCGGACGGCTCCGGCGGACATCTCGTCGAGAATCTTCCCGGCGTCGAGGCAGGCCCGAACTGGGTCCAGAAGTCCATCGACACACTGGCGCCGGGATGGGGTGCGGGCTTCATCGCGGTCGCCGTGTTCCTGTTCGGCTTCACCTGCCTGCTGCTGTACTACTACGTGGCGAACTCCAATCTTCTGTTCCTTCTGAACGGGCGAAAGGGTCCGGTGCCCAGGCTGATCCTCAAGGTCGGCACACTCGCGATCGTCTTCGTGGGCTCCGTGGTGAACGCCGGAATCGTCTGGGCCATCGGCGACATCGGGCTCGGGATGATCGCCTGGATCAACCTCGCCTGCCTGGTACTGCTGTTCCCCATGGTCTACAAGGTCTACCGCGACTTCGAGCAGCAGAAGAAGCAAGGACTCGACCCGACCTTCGACCCGAAGTCGCTCGGCATCGAAGGAGCCGACTTCTGGGAGGAAAGCACCGCCACAGCCGCCACGGCGGATCGCAAAGACTGAGCCTTTCGTTCGAGGACCGTGCACAGCGTCGTATCGACGCAGTGCACGGTCCTCGAGGGCACCGCTGCAGGCGTCGACCGAACGCACTCGACGACTACTCACGCACCGAACACATCAAGTACAACCGTGGACGCTGACCTACCGCCGATCCGCGCAAGGAATCGTGGCGGGGGTCAGTGCGACGAGCCACGTCCTGTAGTGCTCGACCACGGTGCCTCCGAGGTCCCGGACAGCGGCGGCAGCCTGGTCGGCCTCCTCCGAGGTCCAGTCGCTGAACGTCGAGAACAGCCGGAACACTTGCCGGTCGTTCAGCTCGATGTTCCACCGGAACGTGCGGACCACGTCGACGGTGAACAGGCCCGAACGAGTCAACTCTGCGGTGAGCGCGGAAACATCCTCCGGATCGGGTCCGGGGCGTGGTGGTGCGCCGCGGTCCTGCACGATCCGTGCGACACACTCCCGGAACGGGGTCCTGGCGTCGGGATCTCCGAAGACGTTCCGCCACACCAGGAACCTCCCATCGTGGGTCAGCGCGCGGTGGACCTTCGGACGAGCGATATCGAGATCGATCCAGTGAATCGATGTCGCCGCGATTGCGGTGTCGAAGGCATTCTCGGGAAGCTCGACGTCCTCGACGCGTTCGACGATGACGGTCGCGTCCGGATGTGCGCCTCGGAGGCGTGCGGCGAGCCGTGGGCCGGGCTCCACTGCGGTGACACTCAGGCCCGCGGCGAGCAGGGGACCGGTCGCCTGCCCTGTTCCCGCTCCGATGTCCAGGGCGCGGAGGCCGGGCTCGAGAACGCCGAGACCGCGAAGACTGTCCCACAGCGCCGGCGGATACGGCGGCCGCGCGTCACCGTAGATGTCCGCGTGCGCCTCGAAATGCATCGGATCAACCATGCACGAAAGTCTAGATTCCTGTGCAGACCGGCACGGTCGTCGATCCGGCGGCAAGGGCCGTCGTACTGCGCACTCACCCACGAGTTCCGCGCCGTGGGTTTGCAGGCAGTACATCGAGCAGCAGCGGCGACCGCCCGTGCTCCCGGTAGGCCGCAGTCGATGCGCTGGCCCGGCCTTGAAGGACCGGGCTTACGCGCTACCCTCCGCGGTCAATGGAGGGTGGGTCGGTAGACGAGCTCCTGGATGTGACCGTCGAGCGTCCGGTTCTCGAGCAGCTCGAGGTCGAAGTCGGCCGCACCCTGGAAGATCGGGTCATCACCGGTCTGACCGGTGATCACAGGGAAGAGCGTCACCTGCAGGCGGTCGACGAGGCCGGCGGCCAGCAGCGCCCGGTTCATCGACAAGCTGCCGTGGGAGCGAAGGGGCACGTCGGACTCCTGCTTGAGCCGGGCGACGATGTCGACGGCGTCACCGCTGACGAGGGTCGCGTCCGGCCAGTCGAGAGGTCCTTCCAACGTCGTCGACACCACCGTTGCCGGCAGGCTCCTCATCCGCGTGACCCATGGGTCACGCACATCGGACTCCTCGGTGCTCGATGCCAGCATTTGCGCAAATGCCCGATACGTGTTGGCCCCGAATACCATCCGCTGCTCCGACTCGTACAAGCCAAGGCGGTGGTCGAGTAACTCAGGGCCCTGCTTGCCCCAGTAGCCTCCCCAGTCGCCGCCGCTGACGCCGCCGTAGCCGTCGAGGCTGGAAAAGACGTCGAAGGTGTAGGTCGCGGTCATGTCGTTCTCCTCGAGTCGCGTTTTGATCGATGCAGATACAGACTGGGAACCACTGCGAAACTCATCGTCGTCGTTGTGAGTCCGGTCCGGCCTGCTGTGCCGAAGGCCCGTGCGACGGCATTGTCGAACAGCCGCATGGTGTCGGCGACGAAAACCCGCCGTGTCACACCCAACACGCGCAGGGCCGGTCCGTGATCAAATGCGACGACCACCGCGACTGGCAACGCCAGTGCGCGCCAAGTCCGCCTGATCGCGGCCCGCACCTGCGCAGGGGTGTGGGCGAAGCCGGTGCTCAGGCGACAGCACTGGAACGGGACGTGGCGTCGTTCGTCGTCGAGGATTCGGTGGGACACCTCGGCCAAGAGTGCGTCGCCGCCGCCGTCGGCGAGCGCACGGTAGTAGCGCAGCGCAATAACTTCCGCGACGGTCAAGATCATGAGCTCGAGCCGTAACCCCATCAACCGACGCAATTGCACGAAAATGCTGTCGGACCAGTGCCGATCCACTGTCGGTACCCCGGCGGCGCGTAGCAGCGCCGCGAGCATCCGCGCATGGTTCTGTTCTTCGGCGACGAACAGTCGCACGGCGGCCTCGTAGTCGGGGTCGCCCGCAGCGTCTGCCTTGACGATCAGGTGGGCGCCGTCGCCGCTCTCTCCCACCTGAAACTTCTGCAGGCTCCGCGCCACGGCCGAATGAAGCTTGCACCCGCGTGACCAGTTGGGGTCGGGTTCCGCTGCGCGCCGCGCGGCCCGGTCCGCGAAGTCGGCGGTCCAGGCCTTCGACGTGCTCACACAGAAAGCGTAGAGCGGAACACGAGCGCCGCCACCTACACCGCGATCCCGGTCACCACCGCGCGGACACGTACACCCAATACGTTGCCGACACCTGTGATTCAATCTGTCATGCGCAAGTCATTGCTGATAGTCGCGTTGATCGCGTTCTGGTCGGTTGCCGGTGCTGTGCCTGCGGGGGCGGCACCGACGCAGCCGTCCTGGTCGGGGGACTACTCGTTGAAGCGCTTCGCCGCGACGAAGACCGGTACGAGTTTGGCCGCGCGGCAGTGGGAGCCCGACTTCGCTGATACGTACCGATTCGAGACGAGTTGCACGGACGACTCCTGCATTGCGACCGTGATCGATGGGCCCACGCCGGCCAATCCGACTTTGCCGCTACCGCCGCGATACACGTGGGACGGGACCAGCTGGGTCCACACCTACGACTGGGAGTGGGACTGCTACCAGGGCGAGGGCGTGCCGAAGGTGTGGGCACCGGCGCACTCGGTTGCGTACTACACACCCCAGCCAGACGGGACGCTGACCGGTTCCTGGCGAACCGACATCGACAGCGGCCCGTGCGAAGGTTCGGTGATCATGGACGTCGCCGCCTATCCCGTCCAGCCGCCGCCCGGACCATTCGGTAGCAGTTCGTAGGACACGGGTGCACAGCGGCCACCGACCGGCTGAGCCCCCTGACTAGCAGCCGACCTGCGAGCATGCCCAGCTTCTGGCGATCTTCCATGCACTGTCTTCGGCCACGAACGGAATCGGTGACCCTTCCGGCTGCGCCTGCCCTTTGACGACGGGGTTGCCGAAGGCGAGTACAGATCCATCGCCACGATCCAGCACCGCGTGGAACTCGACAGTCATTCCCTCCTGAACGAACTTCTGGGCGAGCCGCGGATCTGCCTCATCGACGCCCTGAATCAGATTCACTCGGTCGGACAAGGGGGCGTCGTAGTCGAGGGCGGTGTTGTACAGCGCGGTCAGTTCGTCCGCCGTCGGGAGCATTCCCGGTATGCCGGGTGTGGATGATGCCTCACCGTCATCCGAACTGCACGCAGCCATGAGCACTGACGCGGCGACGACGATGCCGCAGGCCAATATCGAGTTGAACCGAAGCGTCATCGACGGGTCCTTCGCGGTGAGGAACGCACATGTTGGTCCGGCCCGTCGGACTCGCCGCGGACGCGCCGGTAGCGCTCGTAGATCACGCGCGAGCCGAATGTCCTGGTCTCGATCAGGTCCAGCGGAACGTCTTCGGTGACCGGCGGCAGGAACGGCGTGCCGCCACCGACGACGATCGGATTGCGAAACATGCGCAGCTCGTCGACGAGACCGAGTTCGATTGCTGTCGCAGCCAGGCCGGCGCCGCCGATCGAGACGTCCTTGTCGGTCGCGTCGAGCGCTGCAGCGGCCTCCTCGGCCAACGACGCCTTGGCGAGCCGGGCGTTGCCTTGCACGCTGTCGAGCGTGCGGCTGAAGACGACCTTCGGGATACTGCACCAGATGTCGGCGAACTCGGCCTGAAGCTCGGTGTCGCGCATCGACGGATCCGTCTCCCACGGCAGCATGGTCTCGTAAAGCCTGCGGCCGCACAGATGGCCGCCGAGCTCGCGTATCTGCTCGACGTGGAAACGAAACTGCTCGTCGTCGGGCACCGTCCACCCGAAGCCGCCCTCCCGGTCGGTGATGAAGCCGTCCACCGAGACGCTCATCGAGTAGATCAGCATGGCAATGTCACCGTTGAGCTGGACATCCGGCTCTCCATCCTTCTGCACGCTGCTCTGTCCCAGAGTGTGACCGGTCAGAGTGCGAAGACGCATCGTCGTTGGCGGGTTCCAGCGATCGTACGGCGATTGTCGACGCCAGGTGCCGACTCGCCCCGGGGAGATTCGGCGTGTGCAGCA
Organism: Rhodococcus sp. T7; assembly: GCF_009872365.1. Taxonomy (NCBI): domain Bacteria; kingdom Bacillati; phylum Actinomycetota; class Actinomycetes; order Mycobacteriales; family Nocardiaceae; genus Rhodococcus; species Rhodococcus sp. T7. Next base: position 20,363 of record NZ_WXYH01000372.1, on the reverse strand, counting down.
CCCGATCGACGATCATTGACCGCATGGCGAACGCGAGAACCCGACCAGGCGACATCGTCCGAGAGTCGTACTCGGCCAGATCCCAGGAATACTCGGCTCTCTTCGGCTCCATGACTTCGACACACCCGTCCGATCGGGCCCTGGTGAGCAGTTGGGCTGCCTCACTGACGGGACCCGTGCTCGACGCCGGATGTGGTCCGGGTCAGTGGACCGACTTCCTGGCCGCGTGCGGAGTCGCTGCGTGCGGAGTCGATCTGGTGCCCGAGTTCGTCGAACGGGCCCGCGCGCAGTCTCCGAGCCTCTCCTTCGAAATCGGCAGCTTCGAGACGCTGGACGTCGCGACAGAATCACTGGGTGGTGTGCTGTCCTGGTACTCGCTCATTCACCACAGTCCGCAAGACATCCAGACTCCGCTCGCCGAGTTCGCGCGCGTGATTCGACCGGGCGGCGGCCTGCTGGTCGGCTTCTTCGAAGGAACAACCGTAGAGGCATTCGACCATGCCGTGACCACTGCTCATCGATGGCCGGTTGCCGAACTCGGCCGGCAGTTGGCCCAGGCCGGCTTCGAGGTGATCGAGACACACACCCGAACGGGGAGCGGCTCCAGGCCTCACGGCGCCATCACCGCACGCCGGCAGAGCACCCGGTGACGGCTACAACCGTGGGTCCACCGGCTCGGACTCGAGCGCCAGAACCGCGAACACCGTTTCGTGCACTCGCCACAGCGGGTCGCCTTCGGTGAACCGGGTCAGCGCCTCGAGGCCGAGCGCATGTTCGCGCAGAGCCATCGATCGTTTGCGGCCGAGTGAGCGGTCGCGGAGAACATCGAGGTTCTCCGTGTAATCGGGGCCGTAGATGATCCGCAGGTACTCCCGCCCCCGCACCTTGATGCCCGGCTGAATCCTCCGGTGCGCCAAATCTGCAGGCGTGGGGCCGAGTGGCTTGACCACCATGCCCTCACCGCCGGCATCGGTCAGTTGCGACCACCAGGTGGTCGCCGCGTCCCGGGACTCGTCGGACGTGAGATCGACGAACCGGTGCCTGGTCGCGGCGATGAGGGGATCTTCGAGTGCCGCCAGCTTCGCGAGGTGCCAGGAGTGCGGTTCGGTGACTGCGGTCGCGCGGCCGTCACAGGCGAGGATGTGGAACGGCGCGAGCCGCACCCCGTCCAGGCCGGTCACCGGCCAGCAGTACCGTGCATACGACTCCCTGAAACGTCGGGCGTTGTCTGCGCGGGTTCGGGTGTGAGCCAACAGGTCTGCGACGTCCATCCCCCGCGCCGCGGCCCGTTCCAGCGCGGTGATCGCGTCCGGCAGCGCCGCACCAGCCGCGGCTCCGACCGACGCGTATTGGCTGCGGATCAGTTCTCCCGCCTTCGCCGACCACGGCAGCAGTTCGCAATCGAGTGCCAGCCACGACGACCCGAGGTCGTCCATCAGCGGTCTGCACGCGGTGCGGAGCCGGGCCACCAGTTCGCTCATCGTGGCCGGGTCGTCGAAGAACCGTCGGCCTGTGCGGGTGTAGACGATCCCCGAACTTCCGTCGGTGACACCGAACCGCTCCGCCGCGGTTGCGGCATCGCGGGCCAGGATGGCGATCGCCCGGGAACCCATGTGCTTCTCCTCGCACACGATCTCGGTGATCCCACTCGGCCGATCCGCGCCTTCTCCGCAGGACGAGTACCTGAACGAGATCGATCCGGATCGCGCCATTACCAGGTTGCCCGACGGATCCACTGTCACTCGCGCTGTCTACCCATCCAACGGCGGTAGCGCCTACTCCTCCATCACCCTTCCCACCAACCAACAGATCATCATCAACACCACCCCCATCGGGGGTTCCACCGTGCCGGTGACGTTGGAGCAGATCGAATACCTGGCGACCGCGCCCGACCTCGACTTGGGCTGAACTCCGACGAAGGCCATCCGTCACATGCTGTCGAAGATGCGCTGTTCTGGGACGCCGGCGTTCTGTGCCGAGGTGACGGCGTCGAGGAGGTCGTCGGTGAGTTGCTCGAAGGTGGCGGTGCGGACTCGTTCCGGGGGTCGGTCGCTCGGGTGGGTGGTCAGGAAGCAGTGCAGCATTGCGCACGTGTCGCGCACGTGTTCGAGAGCCCGGCGTTGGTCGTCGTTCATCGCCGGTCCGATTGGCGTCCGACGCTCGGCGCCGGTGCGTCGTGCGGTTCCCTCCGTGGGCAGGCGTGGTCGACCGCCCGCAGCAGGTCGTGGGTGAGTCGTCGGTAGGTCGAGAGCCATCGGTGGTCGACGGGTTCGTCGCGCAGATATGCAGTCAAGGTGGCGGTGTTCTCGCCGGTATCCAACCATCGGCGCAGGTCGGTGGTGCGATCCTGGACGTGCTGCAACAAAGAGTGTGGCGAAACGGGCATCGAGTCTCCTCTGGTACGGAATTCCCTTCGGCGAGAATGAATTTCACGTGGTGGCGAGCTTCCCGAGCCATTGTTGCCTATACCGGTGTCCGATGCTGGTGTTTCCCGGTCTGTGCCGCCGCTGTCGGGAGTCGGGCCGACTCGTGGCCGCCGATGGTTGATCGGTCGGCCATGTCGGAAAACTTGTCCGACTCCGGTTCCGTCGCGGTGGTACCGGGCGGACAATCGATGGGTACGACATCAAGCCCATGACCGAGAAGGAGTGGAGCCGTGAATCGGACCGACCTCCCACAGACACTGCGGAGATCATCGAAGGAGGTGCAGGCCGCTTTCGCCACGGCACACGAAACAGCCGTTCGGCGGTACGGCGAGGGCGAGGAGGCTCAACGTGCGGCATACGGCGAGCTCAAACAATCGTACGAACTCGTGACCGACCACTGGGTGCCCAAGCAGGACTGATGTCGCACCCGTGAGTACTTGTTAACCGCCGGACGTTGACAAGTACTCACGGGTGGAGGTCAGACGACGGCAGACCAGATCTCGTCGACGGACCGATCGGACGCCTCGGTGCGGAGGGCCTGGGCGACGAGCAGGCGTCCGGTGTTTTCGAGGTGCTTGCGCATTGCGGCTTCTGCCTCGTCGGGTTGACCGGCGATGATTGCGTCGATGACGGGTGTGTGCTCGTCGTCGATGTCGGTGAGGGTTCTGGTCTTGTCGGCGGTGTTGGCCCCGAGTAGCCGGGTGGTCTCGCGCAGATTCTTGACGATCGCGCGGGCCCGGCTGTTGTCGGCGGCGTCCAGGATCAGGTCGTGAAGCCCGCGGTCATGGTGGGCGTTCGTCGCCGACAGCGGCCGCGTCCCGCGTCAGGCGCTGCTGGCGGAGCAGTGCGTCCGACAGGGCGGGTCGGAGCGGCGAGCGCGAAACGGCTCGCCGAACTGGGCGCCACCGTCGTCGCCGTCTCGACGTCGCGGGGTGGCATCCACAACCCGGGCGGCCTCGACGTCGCCACCCTGCTCGACCTGCGCGAACAATACGGTGACGGCCTGGTCGACGAGTACTCCGACGCCAAGCCGCTCGCCGCCGGGGAAGAACTCTCGGTGACGGCGGACGTCCTGATCCCGGCGGCATTGCAGGACGTCATCGACGCCGATCTCGCCCGGACATTGCCCGCCAGGATCGTCGTCGAAGGCGCGAACCTGCCGAGCAACCCCGAGGCGCAGGCGGTGCTGGACGGCCGCGGCGTGACCGTCGTCCCGGACTTCATCGCCAACGCCGGCAGCGTGGTGGCTGTAGCCGTGGCAATGGGCGCCCGCTACTCGGCAGGCCTTGCGTGGACGGGCTCAACGGAACGCGGCGTTCTAGAAGACGGTCCGGCATAACATGATCACTCTTCAGGAAAGAAGAAGCGACATGAGCAAGGAACTCCCCGAGCAGGCGTCCGTCGTCGTGATCGGCGGCGGCGTCATCGGCGCCAGTATCGCGTTCCACCTCGCCGAATCCGGGGTCTCCGATGTCGTCCTTCTGGAAAAGGACGAGTTGGCCTGCGGCTCGACCTGTAAGGCCGCCGGCGGCGTCCGTGCGTCGTTCAGCAACGAGGCCAACATCGCGATCGGTCTGCGCGGCCTCGAGGTGTATTCGCGGTTCGCCCAGGACTACGGCCAGGAGATCGACTTCGGCCGCGACGGCTACCTCTACCTTCTCTCGGACCAGACCAACGTCGACATCTTCACCGAAAGCGTGGCGCTGCAGAACCGGCACGGTGTTCCGAGCCGGATGATCACGCCCGACGAGGCGAAGAAGATCTCGCCGCTCATCAGCACCGACGGGCTCCTCGCCGCCTCCTGGTCCCCCGAGGACGGCAAGGCCACCCCGGAATCGGTGGTGATGGGGTACGCCGCGGCCGCCCGTCGCCACGGTGCCCGCATCATCCGGCACTGCGCGGTCACCGACATCGAGAGCACGGGCGGCACCATCACCGCCGTGGTCACCGAACACGGACGTATCGCGACGCGCACCGTGGTCTGCGCCGCCGGGGCGTGGTCGGCGGAGATCGGCACCATGGTCGGGGTGCACATCCCCGTGGTCCCCGTCCGCCGGCAGATCGCGTTCACCGAGCCGCTGTCCGAGCTGCCCGACTTCTCGCCGTCGCTGACCATCGACTTTCCCTCGAACTTCTATTTCCATCCCGAAGGCAAGGGTCTGTTGCTGGGCTGGTCCGACCCGAACGAGCCCGAGGGATTCAACCTCAGGTTCGAACTCGAGGACTGGCTGATGGGTCTCGGCGCGATCGCGGAGACCCGGGTGCCGGCTGTTCTGGATTACGGCATCAGCACCGGCTGGGCCGGACTCTACGAGGTCACTCCCGACCGTAACCAGATCATCGACCGATCCACCGAGGTGGAGGGCCTGCTCATCGCCACCGGTTACTCCGGCCACGGCTTCCTGATGGGACCGGCGACCGGTGAGATCGTGCGCGACCTCTACCACGGCAGGGAGCCGGGCTACGACATCAGTTCGTTCACCCTCGGCCGCTTCGCGCAAACCGGTATCGGCGCAGGCGAGACGAACATCGTCTGACCGGACCCACCAAAGGGGCAGTGGTTGTACCCCTCGAGGAAGACTGGGACCCGACCTGCCCGAGCACGAACCGACACCTGGAGCAGTTGTGCCGACACTCGATCCCGGACCGCCGGCCGAACCATCGCGCGCCCGGGAATTCGCCGGCATCGAGGTGTTCGATGCCAGCGAACACAACCTCGCCCACGTCGATGTGTTCATTCCCCGGGACTGCATCGTCGCGTTCACCGGGGTGTCGGGATCGGGCAAGTCGTCGTTGGCCTTCGGCACCATCTACGCCGAAGCGCAACGACGTTTTCTCGAGTCCGTCACCCCGTACGCGCGCCGATTGATGGATCAGGTCGGAGCGCCCAGGGTGGGGGACATCACCGGGCTTCCCCCGGCGGTCGCGTTGCAGCAGGCCCGCGGTCACACGTCCGCCAGATCGTCGGTCGGCACCCTCACCCACATCTCCAACGTGCTGCGCATGCTGTTCTCCAGGGCCGGCACCTACCCTCAGGACGCCGACATCCTCGACTCGAACGCCTTCTCGCCGAACACACCGGAAGGGGGATGCCCGACCTGCCACGGCCTCGGACGCACCCACGACGTCGACGTCGACGCCCTGGTCCCCGACCCGAGCCGCAGTATCCGCGACGGTGCCGTCGCCGCCTGGCCCGGTGCTTGGCTGGGGAAGAACTACCGCGACATCCTCGACACCCTCGGGATCGATGTGGACCGCCCCTGGTCGGAACTCCCTGCAGACCAACGTGAGTGGATCCTCACCACCGACGAGCAGCCCACGGTCACGGTGTCACCGATCCGCGACCCGGGCAAGATGGTGCGCGACTACCAGGGAACGTTCTCGAGCGCCCGCACCTACGTCCTGCACACCTTCGCGACGACGAAGAGCGCAACCCAGCGGGCGAAGGTCTCGCGATACCTGGTCTCCCGCCCCTGCAGCGCATGCGACGGCAAGCGGCTGCGACCCGAGGCATTGGCGGTGCGGTTCGCCGGCCTCGACATCGCCGACGCGACCGAACTGCCACTGGCCGATCTGGCCACGGTTCTCGAAACCGCCGTCGCCTCCCACGATGCCTCCGCAGACGACGCCACCGATCGAGCATCGGAGGCGTTGGTGGACAACCTACTCGGACGTCTCCGGGGGTTGTCCGAGCTCGGACTGGGATACCTGAGTCTCGGCCGATCGACCACCACCCTGTCGCCGGGGGAGCTTCAGCGCCTGCGGCTGGCCACCCAGCTGCAGTCAGGCCTGTTCGGCGTCCTGTACGTCCTCGACGAGCCGTCCGCGGGCCTGCACCCCGCCGATACCGAGGCGCTGGTCGCTGCCGTGCGGCGGCTTCGCGCGGCAGGTAACTCCGTCTTCGTCATCGAACACAACCTCGACGTCGTCCGGGCGGCGGACTGGATAGTCGACGTCGGCCCCGATGCCGGGGAGCACGGCGGGAAGGTCCTCTACAGCGGCCCGGTGGACGGTCTCGCTTCGATCGCCGAATCCGTCACCCGCCGATACCTTTTCGAACAATCGGGCAACTACCCGGACCCCGCACAGCCGGGCACGTGGATCGAACTCTCCGGAATCACGATGCACAATCTGCGGGATCTGAGCGTCCGGATCCCGCTCGGGGTGCTCACCGCGGTCACCGGCGTGTCCGGCTCGGGCAAATCCACGCTCGTCAGCCGTGTGCTCACGGACGTCATCGCCCGGCACCTCGGCGTCGACGACGAACCCGGACCCGACACCGTGAGCGACGACACCGACGACTCCACGGCCGTCCTGGCCGACGGCCGCGACACCATCGAGCCGACGGTCGTGTCGTCCCACGGGCTCGGACACATCAACCGACTTGTGCGGGTGGACCAGACCCCGATCGGGCGGACTCCGCGCTCGAATCTCGCCACCTACACCGGACTCTTCGACGTGATCCGGAAACTCTTCGCTGGACACCCTACCGCCCGCGAGCGCGGATACAGTCCTGGCCGATTCTCGTTCAACGTCACCGGTGGCCGCTGCGACGAGTGCGAGGGCGCCGGTGTGATCACCATCGGCATGCTGTTCCTGCCCGAGGCCTCCGCGCCGTGCCCGGCCTGCACCGGCGCACGCTACAACGCGGAGACCCTCGAGATTCTGGTCGACGGCCGGTCGATCGCCGACGTCCTCGCGATGACCGTCGACGATGCCCGGGACTTCCTGAACCACGTCCCGGCCGCGAAGAAGAGCCTGGACATGCTGGTGGAGGTGGGTCTCGGATATCTGCGGCTCGGCCAATCCGCCACCACGCTGTCGGGTGGGGAGGCGCAACGCGTCAAGCTGGCCAGCGAACTGCAGCGCGTCCGATCCGGGCACACGCTCTACGTGCTCGACGAACCCACCACCGGACTGCACCCCGCCGACGTGGACCGACTCATGGTGGTGCTGCGCCGTCTCGTCGCGGCGGAGAACACCGTCGTCCTGGTCGAACACGACATGTCGGTCATCGCCTCGGCGGACTGGATGATCGATCTCGGGCCCGGCGGCGGAGACAACGGCGGCCGCATCATCGCCTCGGGTCAGCCGGCGATCGTCGCCGAGACGGCCGACTCCGCCACCGCCGCCTATCTCGGCCGGCACCTCGCGCCGTCCACGGTGTAGGTCCGCTCCATCGGCACCCCGCCCGCCTGGCCATGGTCGGCGAGGGTGGGCCGGTTGATGGGCGCCTGCGGCCGGGTCTCCGAACCTCGGTGCGGACGGAGTTCTGCAACCACCTGCTGTTGCCAGTAGGCATCCGATCGTGGCTGCGAGGACCGCGATGTGCTCATGCGGTCGCCTCCCCGGTAACAAGGCGTGCCTAGAGGAAAAGTGTTGGTTCCCCAAAAGATCGCGCTGGAGTGGATTGGTGTAACTCGCGGCCCCCGACAGCGACGAGCAAGTGTCTCATTTGTAGTCGATCAGGCGGCCGATGTCACGGACCGACCGGTCCCCCCGAACAGGTTTCACCGTCGAGGGTCGGTCTATCCGGATACAAATTCACTTCCCGCGTGGTGCGGGTTCGCGTTTGCTGCCCGATCCGTCGAGCAGCTCGCTGAGCGTTTCGCCCACTCCCTCGAGTACGCCCTTCGTCTTGGACTTCGTGCTGCCGCTGCCCTTGACGTCGGAAACGAGATCGGTCAGGCCCTTGGGTTCGCTGCCGATCGCGAGCCGGTTCGCCGCTTCGGCGAACCGCAGGTAGGTGTCGACGCTGGCGACCACGATGCGGGCGTCGATGGTGAGCAGTTCGATCCCGACCAGCGAGACCCGTACGTAGGCGTCGATGACCAGGCCCTTGTCCAGAATGGTGTCGATGACGTCGGCCAGGCTGCTCGAGCTCGGGCCCCCTCCTGCTGTGGTCATCGTTGTCGACTCCCTTCACCCGGACGGCATTCGTCGCTCGACGCAAACCGCACCGAACCCGACTACCCCCAACGACTGATCTTCAATCGGTCAAAAGCCCGAAGTGACTGGGCATTTCGGTGCGGGATCATGCGACGAAACAGGCCGACCGGTCGCTCCCCGCTGCTCGACCGCGCGAACCCCTCGTCAATCACGCCGCGCGTGAGCCTTTCTTTCGCGGAGAGAAAAAACAGCCCCGCTTCGGTGGCGCAGGAATGCCCGGCGATCGCGCGTGAAGTCACTGACGCGACGGTCGAATTCTTTCCACGCGCAGTAATGGTGAATTTCGGATTATTTGCGTCCGAGTCCTTTAGGTGGCGTGACTCCGCAGCCGAAATGTTCATACGCACAGATCAGGGTGATGGCCAGGCTGTCCCCAGGTGAGCCTGGCCATCGCTTGTCGGATCTCTCCGCTGGTCAGCCCAGTCCGAATCCGCCGCCGAAGGTGAGGCTCAGCCACTTCAGGAACGCCTCGAATGCGACGTTGAAGTCGATCCCTGCAGAACCCATCGGAATTCACTCCTGTGCTGGTGATGAAAATCCACGGGATCGTCGATCGCCGCTTACTTCATTTATCGCGTTCGCGATCTCGAGGTGTTTCACCAAATCGGAATATTCTCACATATTGAAATTTGACAACCGTCCATTTTCATCTGAACAATGGATCGAGAGATGGACGCCATTTTGGTGGATTCGGGGCGAACGAGTCGTGGTCGGAGTGGCTTCGCGGCGGGCTTTGATCCCGGCCGGCCCGCGGTCGTCGTCTCCACCGGCGTCACCATGTACCTCACGAAAGCCGCCACCCTGCGCCAGCTCGCCGGTCTGGCTCCCGGTTCGACGGTGGCCATGTCGTTCCTACTGCCCACCGATCTCGTCGGGGTCGTCGATCGTGCCGGACCGCACCGACGGCCTGCGTCCGTCGAGCGGCGAGGACCTGTTGGTGGCCACTATCTGATGGCGTTCGTTAACGCAGTCCCCGGTCGCGTGACCGTGTCGTGCTCGTGGGTCGAAATGGTGTCCAAGCCGGTGCAATCTCGCCTCGAGATAACGCTACTGTGTGGTACAGGTCACAAGTTGGTATCGCGATGTTAGTCGCGAATCGCACCGCGTGCCGTTTCATCAGGGCAAACGCCTTTGGAGCTGGACATGTGTCTAGATGACAGGTGCGGCTCGGTCCGCTAGAACTGATCGTGCATCGACAGTGACATGACTCACATTTTGCGTCCGGACGGGATCGTCGGCACACCGGCGGCAGATGCACGAGAACGAAGGAGTTACGCGGAATGATCGAGGACAGCACCGACCCATCCCTCACTCCAGTCCCCAGCCCGACGCGCCTGATTCCGCGAAGGCGCCCCGATGGCCGAGAACTGCTCGGTACGGCCAAGGGCATTCTGATTGCAGGCCGCGGCTGCACCGACGCCCAGGCGTTCGACGAACTTCTCGACGTTGCACGACGCCATCACCTCACCGTCCTCGGCGCTGCCCGGAGCCTGGTCGAGTTGGCGGCAGGCCCGTCACCCCGACCGCGCAGGGCCGACACCGCTCGATTCGACGAGTGGGAGCAGTTGGTCGCCCAACTCCCTCCCCGCCGACACGCGCAGGCAAGTTGACGCAACAGGGGGCGGTGGGCGGTATCCAGGCCGATCCCGAAAAGATCATCGGAACGGAAACGAGCCTCCCCCGCGAAACCACGTCGTCGCTCACCGCCGACGCGGTGGTATGGCCGGACCCGAGCCCGCTCGATTCGTGGTGGAAGCGAGTGGTCATCGACCACGCGACCGCACTTGCCGAGGGCGAGCCCTCCATTTACACCGAGGGCGAGCCCTCCATTTCCACCGAGGGTGAACCCTCCACACGGCAGAAGTAGGCGCCCGGGATTTCGTCTGTCCCTGTCGATATCATTGTCTCGCCCGCGTAGGGGGAGGAGTGTGGGAGATGGGGATTGGACGTCGGCGCCGCGCGGCGCCGCCCGAGGAGAAGGAGGCCCATCGTGTATGCACGCTCTTCCACCTTTGATGCGCACCCGTCGTTCATCGACGAGGGGATCAAGCATGTGCGCGACACCGTGATGCCCGCGCTTGCCGACATCGCAGGATCCGCCGGAATGTCCCTGCTGGTCGACCGAGGTTCCGGCCGGTGCATCGCCACCAGTTCCTGGACGGACGACGAGGCTCTGCGCGCAAGCGAAGCACCTGTTCGACAGCTGCGTGACCGCATGGCGGAGGTTTTCCACGCCACCGCTACCGTCGCGCGTTGGGACATCGCGGCCCTGCACCGCGACCATCGGTCACATCAAGGCGCCTGGGTGCGGGTCGCGTGGCTCGAGGTCGAGCCGGGTCACCTGGACCGTGTGATCGACGTGTACAAGATGTCATCGCTGCCCGCCATGCACGAGGTCGCAGGCTTCTGCAGCGCGAGTCTGCTCGTCGATCCGGCCGCCGGCCGGATAGTGTCTTCGATGACCTTCGACAGCGCCCCGGCGATGGGCGGTACCGGGGAAGTGGCCGAGAGCCTCGGAACGTCGGAAATGTGCGAGTCGGGCGCTCGGCTCCTCGAGGTGGGGGAATTCGAGTTGGCGATCGCCCATTTGCACGTCCCCGAGATGGCCTGACGAGAAGATCATGTGAGGTGGGATTCGGAAGGTGACGACTTCCGTGTCCCAACGGTCAAAGGGCCGATGCACGAGAGTAGGTGATCGTTCTCTCTCCTGCTGCCTACCGAGATTCTGATTTCCCGCGGTCCCGCCAGCCGGACAAATGCACCGTCCTGCGCCAGGACTCGTACCTTCTCCGGTGCACTGTGTTGGTGGGGGAGGAACAGGAAGTTCGCCTGACTGGGAACTACCTCGATCCCCGCACCTGTCAGAGTGTCGTACATGCGCCTCCGCTCGGACACCGTCGCCGTGATGCGCGATTCGAGGGCAGCCGTCACCGAGGGTTGGAGACACGCCAGGGCTGCCGCCTGAGCCACCGTGGAAACGGAGAACGGGATGCGTACGGCACGCAATAGGGAGCCGACATCGGGGGACGACAGGGCATAGCCGATCCGCAGTCCCGCCAATCCCGCGGACTTCGACAGCGACTTGAGCACGACGACGTTCGGGAATCGTCCGAGGAGTCTGGGGCCGCTCGCAGCGTTGGGATCGGTGACGAACTCGCGATAGCACTCGTCGAGGACGATCAGCAGGTCTTCGGGTACCGCCTCCATGAACGCCTCGACCGCGGTGTGGTCGACGGTGGTGCCGGTCGGGTTGTTGGGCAGGCACAGAATCACCACCCGAGTGCGGTCGTTTATTGCGGCGAGGATGCGCGCGAGATCGAGGCGGTGGTCGGGCGTGAGCGCGACTCGAATCGGTGTCGCTCCCGCGAGCAGCGCGCTGTGCTCGTAGCTCGAGAAGGAAGGCCATCCGTAGACGATTTCAGTTCCGGGGCCGGCGCACGCGGTGACGATGTTGCGCAGGAGGCTGCTGGACCCGCTGTCGACGCTCACCTGATCGGGGGACAGGTGCCACCGACCGGCGAGGGCCTCGGTCAGTTCCCCGCTCTCGAAGTCCGGATACCGATTGACCCGGGCGATGCTCGCGCGGATCGCCGCCACCACCCTGTCGTCCGGGGGAAAGGGTGATTCGTTCGAAGCGAGCCTCGCTACTGGTCTCAGGGAGTTTCCGGAGTCACCGGGAACGTAGCTGTCGATCTCGAGGATGCCGGGGCGGTGCCGGATCATGTGAGGTCGGCGTCGGTGGCGCGGTGGACCCAGTTCGCGAACTTCTCGGAGCGAGAACGGTCGGCCACATAGCGTCGAACTATGCGCTCGACGTAGTCGGCCACATCGGTGGCGGGTAGCTTGTGGCCGCGCAGTTTGCGCCCGAAGCTCGTGTCCAGCCCGAGGCTGCCGCCGAGATGAACCTGGAATCCCTCGACCTGTTCGGAGTTCGCGTCGGTGACGATCATGCCCTTGAGGCCGATGTCGGCGACCTGAATGCGAGCGCAGGAGTTGGGGCACCCGTTGAGGTGCAACGTGATCGGGTGGTCGAGCTGATCCTGGACGTCGGCGAGTCGGTCCTCGATTTCCGAGATGACGGTGGCGGCCCGCGCCTTGGTCTCGACGATCCCGAATTTGCAGAATTCGATGCCGGTGCATGCCATGGTGCTGCGTCGCCAGGGTGACGGACGCGACGGGAATCCGAGACTGTGGAGACTGGATTGGAGTGAGGCGATTCGTTCGTCGGGCACGTCGAGGACCACCAGCTTTTGCATCGGGGTGATGCGGACCCGTCGGGATCCGGAGGATTCGGCAACACTCGCCAGGTCGATGAGCATGGTGCCTCCGACTCTCCCGACGACAGGTGCGATTCCCACGGCGTTGAGACCGTTCTTCTGCCGCTGGATCCCGACGTGGTCGCGCGGCTCGTCGAGCGGCTCGGGCGCCGGACCATCGATCATCGGGTGTCCGAGGTACTCCTTCTCGAGCACGTCCCGGAACTTCTCGACACCCCAGTCCGCGACGAGGAATTTCAGGCGTGCCTTCGCCCGCAGACGTCTATACCCGTGGTCACGGAAGAGGGAGACGATGCCGATCCACACGTCGGGCACGTCCTCGAGCGGAACCCAAGCGCCCAATCGTTCGCCGATGCGAGGGTTGGTCGACAGACCGCCGCCGACCCAGACATCCAGTCCTGGACCGTGTTCCGGGTGTTCGACGCCGATGAATGCGACATCGTTGATTTCGTGGACGACGTCCTGGAGTCCGGAGATGGCGGTCTTGAACTTGCGCGGCAGATTGGAGTATTCGGGGTTCGCTATCAATCTGCGGGTGATCTCGCGCAGTGCGGGCGTGGCGTCGAGGACCTCGTCGACGGCGATGCCTGCCATCGGCGAGCCGAGGACCACCCGCGGGGTGTCACCTGCGGATTCGGCTGTAGTGAGGCCTACCCCTTCGAGCCTCCGCCAGATTTCGGGTAGGTCCTCGGCCCTGATCCAGTGCAGCTGAATGTTCTGGCGGTCGGTGAGGTCCGCGGTGTCGCGGGCGAACAGTCGGGAAACTTCGCCGACGACGCGCAGCTGTTCGGTGGTCAGTGCTCCGCCATCGATGCGGATGCGGAGCATGAAGTGCTCGTCCTCGAGCTCTTCCGGCGGCAACGTGGCGGTTCGGCCGCCGTCGATGCCGGGTGCGCGCTGGGTGTACAGCCCCCACCAGCGGAACCGGCTTCGCCGATCGGTGGGGTCGATGCCGGCGACACCGGTACGGCAGTACACCTCTTCGATCCGTTTGCGCACGTTGAGGCCGTCATCATCCTGCTTGACCTTCTCGTTCACGTTGAGTGGCTCGCGATCGCCCTGTGCCCATTGCCCCCTCTGGGCGCTGGGACTTCGCTTGGGCAGGACGGGTCGTCGGTGTTGTCATCCGGTGCTCCTGTCGAGACTGTGTGGGCGAAACTGTAGCGTAGGCGAATAGATCGTGCATTAATAATATGTGCACGCCCCGATTTCTGATGTGAAGGATGAACGATGAGCAGAAGCAACTTCCTGGTCGACGCCGACTGGGTCGTCGAACACGGGCAGGACCCCGACGTCGTCCTCGTCGAGGTGGACGAGGACACCACCCAGTACGAGAAGAACCACATCGACGGTGCCGTCCGCATCGACTGGAAACGCGACCTTCAAGATCCCGTACGCCGCGACTTCATCGACCGGCTATCGTTCGAGAAACTCCTGTCCGAGCGGGGAATCGCCAACGGCGACACGGTGATCCTCTACGGCGGGAACAACAACTGGTTCGCGGCCTACGCGTACTGGTACTTCAAGCTCTACGGCCACCGCGACGTCCGGCTGCTCGACGGCGGACGCAAGAAGTGGGAACTCGACGGCCGGCCGTTGTCGAGCGATATCGTCTCTCGACCGGCTACCGACTACGTGGCGTCCGAGCCCGTGTCGGGAATCCGCGCGCACCGCGACGAGGTGATCGAGCAGATCGGAAAGAAGAGCATCGTCGACGTCCGGTCTCCCGACGAATTCTCCGGCAAGATCCTCGCTCCCGCGCAGTTCCCACAGGAACAACCCCAGGTTCCTGGGCACGTCCCGACCGCTGTCAACGTGCCGTGGTCCAAGGCTGCCGCTGACGACGGCACCTTCCTCGGCGACGGCGAACTCCGCGCCCTGTATGCCGATGCCGGTCTCGACGACACGAGGGACATCATCGTCTATTGCCGAATCGGCGAGCGATCGGCGCACAGTTGGTTCGTGCTCCACGAACTGCTCGGCTACCCCGAGGTCCGGAACTACGACGGCTCCTGGGTGGAGTACGGCTCGTTGGTCGGCGTCCCGGTCGAGAGGTGACCTGCCTTGACCGGCTCTCGCTTCGTCGAACTCAATCAACGCGTGCGGTTCATGATGTTCACCGTGTTCCAGGTGGTTCCCGGCGCGCTTCCGGATGTACGCGCTGAGGTGGTGGACGATGCCCACGCCTACTTCGAGGGAGTCGCCGACTCCGGTGTCGTGCTCCGCGGAATCTACGACGTCGCGGGATTGCGTGGAGACGCCGACTTCATGATCTGGACGTATGCCGACACCGTCGAAGGGTTGCAGGCGGCCTACGCGGGCTTTCGCCGCTGCCGACTCGGGAAAGCGTGTACGACGGTCTGGAGTGCGGCCGCGCTCCACAGGCCGGCCGAATTCAACCGCAGCCATATCGCCGCATATGTGGCCGATGAGGAGCCGGGGCAGTTCGTGTGCGTGTACCCGTTCAACCGATCGCTCGAATGGTATCTGCTGCCGGACGCCGAACGACGACGGCAGCTCGCCGAGCACGGCCGAGCGGCTCGTGCCTACCCGGACGTGCGCGCCAACACCGTGAGTTCCTTCGGGTTGAGCGATTACGAGTGGATCCTCGCCTTCGAGGCTCCGGATCCGAGCCGGATAGTCGACATGATACGAGACCTTCGCGCCACCGACGCGCGCCGGACGTTCGGCTGGAAACGCCCTTCTTCTCCGGCCCGCGAACCGGCCTCGATGCCCTCGTTGCGCGTCTGCCTTGACGAGCACCAGATTGATTCGTGCAATATTAGTTATTGCACGAATCAATCTGGTAGCCTGGTCGCATGACCGCAGACGTGCAGCAGGGTAAGGCCGGTGACGATCTACTTGCTCTCGACCGGCAGGTGTGTTTCGCGCTTGCGATCGCGAACCGGGCGGTTCTCGCCGTCTACCGCCCCTTGCTCGAACCGATGGGGCTGACGCATCCGCAGTATCTGGTCATGCTCGCCCTCTGGGGAAAGGCCCCGATGGCGGTCAAGGAGATCGGGACCGCACTGCAACTCGATTCACCCACCCTCTCGCCGCTCCTCAAGCGCCTCGAGGCGTCCGGACTGATCACGCGCACCCGCAGTCGGGCCGACGAGAGACAATTGGATGTCGAACTGACCGAAGCCGGTGCTGCCTTGCGCGCGGAAGCAGTGAAGATTCCGCCCGCCGTGATCGAAAAGCTCGGCGTCAGCCTGGCCGAACTCGAGGAACTTCACGACGTTCTCACCCGTGTCAATCAGGCTGCACTCAGAGCGGGCGCGCTCGATCAATGAGGACAACCATGTCGAATACGATTCCAGCACAACATGAACAGGTAGTTGTCATGTCGCGAAAGACACAACGAACCCGGCCCGGCCCCCTACAGTGGCTGGGCTACGCGGTAGGCCGCAAACTTCCCGACTCCATGCAGGACTGGGTCCGCAACGACCTGGTCGGTGACTGGGCCGTTCCCCGGCACCTCGTCCGCAGCATGGTCCCGTTCGTTCCGGTCTTCGCCGTGTTCTTCCTGTTCCCGGGACCGCTCGGGCTGCGAGCCTCCATGGTCCTGCTCGGAGTGCTGCTCGCCGTGTTCTATGCGGTGTCGTACATGGCGCAGAACCGATCTCGACGCCTCGAGAGGCACGGGCTGCCGCCAGATCTGGAAAACCCGAAGAAGGCGTCCCGTCATGACGCCGAAAAGGCGGCGTACGAGAAGCTCCACGGACCTTCCGTCACCTGGGGCGTCGAGCGGCGGGGCGGCAACGAACTCCGCTGAAGACGGTCGATCAGCCCGGGAACGGTCACATGGTGAGGACCATGCGGTAGCGTGCCCGCCCTGCCTCCATCGCGGCGTAGGCCTCCGCGGCTTCGCTGAGGGGCCGCTCCTCGATCCGTGCCCGCACGCCGGACAGGACCGCGAATTGCATCGCCTCCTCGACGTCGCGGGCGGTGCCGGACGGGTGACCGGTAACGTTGACGCCGGGAGTGATCAGCTGCAGGGGACTGATCGGCAGTGGGTCGGGTGTGACACCGACGACTGTGAGCTCACCGAGCGGAAGCAGCCCACCGACCACGGCACCCATCGCCGTCGAGTTCGCCGCCGTCCCCAGGACCACCGACACGCCACCGAGTGCGCGTAACGCTTCGCTGACGTCGCCGGCGGTGGAGTCGACGTAGTGATGGGCGCCCAGCTGGCGAGCGTCGTCGGCTTTGTCGGCGCCACGAGCGATGGCAATCGTCTCGAAGCCCATCGCCCGGGCGAACTGCACACCGAGGTGGCCGAGCCCGCCGATTCCCAGGATGGCGACGCGGTCACCCGGAACGGCCCGTGTCTTCCGCAGCGCGTCGAACGTGGTGACCCCGGCACAGCCCAGGGGCGCGGCCTCGGTGAAGGACAGTTCGCTCGGAATCCGGGCAAGCGCGTTGGCGGGAACCGTCACGGACTCGGCGTATCCGCCGGGGTACTGCCAGCTCGGCACCTGCAACTTCTCGCAATAGATGAAGGTCCCCCTGCGGCACGGGATGCACTGATTGCAGTGCCCACCGAACCAACCCACCCCGACGCGGTCGCCGACGGCGTAGTTGTCGACGCCGGCGCCGAGTTCGGCTATGGTTCCGGCGATCTCGTGTCCCAGCGTCAACGGCCACGACATCTCGGGGAACGCGCCGCTGACGAACGCGTGGTCGGTGCCGCATACGCCGCACGCCGAAACGGCTATGCGAACGTGGTCGCGCGGCGGCGATTCGGTTTCGACGTCGACGAGTGTCAGCGGCTCGCCGGGGGCCTGGACGTGAACTGCCTTGTGGGTAGGCATCTGCATCATTCCTGTCTGTCGTCGTGAGCGAACGAGACCCACGTTTCAGTCAAGACCCTCAGCGGAGCTCCTGACAAGGGTGGATGCGGGCCGCGGGACGTCGCGTTCGCGGTGCCGCCGGAACAGTTCGACGAGTACTACACCCGCATGCAGGCAGAGGGAATCGAGGTCAGCCGGGTCCTCAATTACGACGACAGCTCCGCCGGCGTGTCCCGGCACGTGCACCCGGGCACCTTCGTGCGCTCGTTCTACTTCCAGGACCCGGATGGCGTCCTTCTTGAATTCGCTTGCTGGACGCGAACGTTCACCGAAGCCGACGTCTCGCACGAACCGAAGACCGCCGCCGACCGGCGCGTACCCACCGCCTCCTGACCGTCATCGTCCGAAAGGAACAACCGTGCCCCGTCTCCGTGAGGTACCCCGCGCCGAAGTCACCGACGAGAAGATCCCCTTCTTCTACGACCGACTGTTCGGACCCGACAAGGATCCCGCCGTCGATCACGGCACCATCCACGCCACCCCCGGCGACTGGTGGACCGTGTTCGCCCAGTCACCGGACGTGTTCCGGCACGCCGTCCGCGGGTTCTCGCTCTACCGCAACGTCACCCTGGACCCCCTGCTGCGTGAACTGGGGCAGGCCAGGGCCGGGTACGCACGCGGAAGCCAGTTCGTCTTCTCCCAGCACTGCAAGCAGATGCGCACCCTCGGGGCGCCGGACGAAAAGATCGCGGCCCCTCCGCACTGGCAGGTCAGCGACTGCTTCTCCGCACTCGAGCGGGCGGTCCTGGCCTACACCGACGGCCTCGTCTACGACGGCGGCCGGGTGCCGAACGAGGTGTTCGCGGTCCTGAAGGCCCACCTGACGGATCCCGAAATTCTGCAGCTGACCTACATCACCACCCTCTACGACATGCACGCCACGATATGCCGGGCCCTCCGCCTCGAATTCGACGACCGGCCGGAGTTGATCGCCGAGGTCGAGATTCCGCCGGAGTCGAGGTCCGCGACCTTTCGGTCGATCTGTCCGGAGAATGACACCTCGCTCCGCTACCGGTCGCCGCTCCTCACGTGGGTAGCTCTGCCCCGGACTGCTCGGCGGCCATGTACTCGGCGTACCAGTCGGGCCAGTTCGGGTCTTCCTCGCCGGTGCGCTCTTCGTGCCGGCCGTGGGCGGCCGCCGCGCGCCGGAGCGCGGTTGCGAGGTCGCGTGCGGAGCCGAACGACGTGATGGCCGTGTCGATCCTCCCGGCAAGCCGGGTTGTGACCTCCTGCAGCAGCCAGGTATTGCCGTCGGGGTCGCTGAACGACGCCAGGGAGGAGTAGCTGCGACGGTCGGGGTCCGGTCCGTCTGCAGGCCCGTCCGGTCCGCGGTGGAATACGCTCACCGCGATGCCGGCAGCGACCAACTGGTCACGGGCCACCTCGATGTCGGAGACGATGAGGTATCCCTTGGCCGAACCGGGTGCGGCCGTGGTGAGGTCTGCGCCGAAGTGAATCGAGGCGTCGGAGCCTGGCGGAGTGAACTGGACGACGCCGGAGCCGGGCGGTGTGACGTCTTGCCTCCAGCCGAGTCCGGTGTAGAACTCGGTGGCGCGGTCGACGTCCGAGACGGGGAGGACGACGACCTCCAGCTTCATGTCGACGGTCGCGACATTCGCGTTGCCGGTTGCCTCGTCGGTGTGAACTTCGTTGGTGCTCATGGGTTTCCTCTCGGGATTTGTCGGGATCGATCGGACAGGTCCTGCGTATCGCTGCGTCTGTCGTCGTGCGGTCGTCAGAAGACGAACTGCTGGCCGCCGTTGACGTCGTACGTCGCGCCGGTGAGCGCCGTGTTGCTCATGATGTGGACGGCGAGGGCTGCGACGTCGGCAGGGCCGACGACCCGGCCGATCGGAAGCTTCGTCCGCAACTCGTTCCGCCGTTCGGTGAGCCGATCACCGAGCAGCGATGCCGACAGCGGGGTGTCGACGAAGCCGGCGGCGATGAGGTTGACGCGAACCGGCGCGAGCTCGAGAGCGAGGGCCGCCGTGAACGGAGGCAGTGCGGCCGGGTCGTTGGCGTCGTACGCTGCCGTGCGCTGGGTGCCGACGTCTGCCGCTGCGGCCTCGAGCCGGTCGGGATTGCGTCCGGTGAGGATCACGTCGGCACCCTCCATCCGGGCGCGTCGCGCTGTTTCGAGCCCGATGCCTGCGCTGCCGCCGATGAGGACGACGGTCTGCCCGGCCAGCTCCGGTTCACGCTGCATGGAGACTGGTGTGGTTTCGCTGGTCACGATTTCTCCGATCGGTAGCGTCGGCCACCGATCACCGGGATTCGCACGTGAGAAGCTCTCACACCGACCGATCACGTCGGCGCGGTGCGGGAGGGCACGTCGCAGTCCGGCATCGCGCGACCTCGAGTCGGTGTCCGCCTACCGAAATGTTTCTACAGTCGTCGTGGCCGGGCAAGGGTGGGTGCCACGATGGTTTCTGCGGCCGCTGCTGCGGATGGTGCTCGGGTTTGCAATCATTCGACATCGTGCTGTGTGCCTTGGTGATTGAGCATGCTGCCGATCGTCGCGCAACCTTGCGTGAGTTCTTCCCGGTGCGCAACAACATTGCGTGTTCGTTTTTTTCGTTTTACGTTGGGGTATGGCACCTGGGATGAAACAGACGGTGTTGCCACCGACCGCCGATGATCGGGATCTGCTTGGAGCGTTGAAAGCTGTTCTCGCTGGTTCTGAGGAGGTGTCGATCTCGACCTCGGCTGGGTCGGTGCCGTTGCCGGACAGTGTCCGGGAGTTACTCGTCGACGCGGTCACGGCTCTGGATCGGGGGCAGGCGGTGACGGTGGAGCCGCATCGGACGGTGTTGACGACGCAGGAGGCCGCGGAACTGCTGGGCATTACCCGGCCG
>NZ_WXYH01000371.1:0-37241 GCF_009872365.1 Rhodococcus sp. T7 | reverse complement strand
TCGGCCGGCACAATGCCGTCGACAAGCTGATCGGGTGGGCCACCGAACAGGATCGGGTGCCGCTGCGCGGGACGGTGCTGCTCGTCAGTGGTCGGGCGTCGTTCGAGTTGGCGCAGAAGGCGGTGATGGCCGGGATCCCGATTCTCGCGGCGGTGTCCGCGCCGTCGTCGCTGGCGATCGACCTCGCCCACGACACCGGACTCACCCTGATCGGGTTCCTCCGCGGCACCACCATGAACCTCTACACCCATTCCCATCGCATAGTCGACTCCGCCCCGCGGGCATGAGGTTGCCCCTCGGGAGTGGACACCCGATTTCATGCGGCGACTGACAGCGTAGACGACGCCCTCAGCTGTTGTTCGAACTCGACCGGTGTGAGGTAGCCGAGGGCGGAGGGATGGAACCGGCGGGCGCACGGAAAGTGACGGCGACGCCGATTGAAGTACGAGAGGCAGTCGAACAGCTCCAGCCGTGCCTGCGACTTCGACGTCCAGCTGCGTCCGTGCAGCCATTCCCGCTTTAGGCCTTGGAAGAACGACTCGGTGAGGGCATTCATCGTTGCGGCGGTTCGGTGCGGTTGCGGTTGGCCAGACTCAAACAGTCGCACGCCTGAACAGGTACTCGCTGGTAACTGAGCCGACCGCATCCCCTGCACAGCTCCTCAATGGTAATTCTTCCTGGTGGCCGACTACGTCGCCGCCGCGTCGTTACCGGGGTGCACCTGGTGACGGATCTGCACCGGATGGGCAGACTCGCCCAACATGTCGCCGAGAGTGTGCGCCGCCGGCACCCGAACCACGTCGCCACCGGCGAGGCCGAACACCTGCAGCGGATGGGGCGGCGGACGGGCGAGTCGGCGCTCCTGGCCGAACAGGTACTGCGCACCCGAGATCCCGGACTGGCCACCGAACTCGACCGCCGCGACGACGAACTCGATACCCTGCACCGGCAACTGTGGGACCTGCCCCAGGATCCGGAATGGTCAGGTGCATCACCGCCGCGGTCGATGTGGCCCTGCTCGGCCGCTTCTACGAACGCTTCGGCGACCACACCGTTGTGGTCGGACGGCGGGTGACCTTTCTGGTCACCGGGCAAGTGCGGAGCTAGGTGCTAGCCCGCGGCGTTGACTGTCACACAGTACTTTCGGTCGATCCGCTGACCGGCGACCCGCCGAATGGGTCTCACACCCAGCAGCCGATGCGCTAAGGACCATGGTGTGGATGCAGAGCAGGTGTTCGGCGACGGCACGCCGCAACGGGTGGGCGGCTTCCGGTTCTCTTGGACGGGCAACGGTGGAAATGGTCCGAGGCCGACGCACAGATGCACGGATACGCACCTGGTGAGGTCATCCCGACCACCGAACTGTTGCTCTCCCACTAACATCCCGAGGACCACCCGCACGTCGCCGGGGTGCTGGACCGGATGATCAACGACGCCGAACCCTTCTCCAGCAAACATCGCATCATCACTGTCACCGGCAAGGTCCGCCACGTCGAAGGCAGGGCCGGCGCTGTTCTCTGCCCCGGGAACCCACCTCCTGATCGTTGACGGATGTGCCCGGTCGATCGCCGGGGCAACTTCGCTCGACTACCCAGACCGGCGCACGCTGAACGGAGTTGGAATGAGGTTCCCGCGTTTTCCCGGAGACTTCCGAACCAGGTCTGATCCTGGGTAGATGGAGGAGGATGTCACTGTGGGAACGAGGAAGTATCCGCCGGAGCTGCGGGAGCGTGCGGTGCGGTTGTACCGGGAGTCGGAGCCACGGCCGGTGATCCGACGGCTGGCTGAGCAGCTGAACGTGCACCCGGAGGCGCTGCGGACCTGGATCCGCCATGCTGCGGCCGATCACGGCGAGCACGACGATCTTCCGTCGTCGTCGATGCTGGAGGAGAACCGGCGCCTGGCGAAGGAGAACGCCGAACTGCGCCGTGTCAACGACGTATTACGCGCGGCAAGTGCGCTTTTCGCTTCCGAGATCGACCCGACCCGCAGGGGGGTCATGAGGTCCATCGATGCTCATGACTTCCCGGTCGGTCTCGTACTACGGGTCCTGGGTATCGCGTCGTCGACCTACTACGACTGGCGGGCACGGGCGACCTTGCCCGCTCGGCGGCGACGGGAGGACGTCGAGCTGCTCGGGTTGACCGACGAGATCCGCGCCTCCCATAAGTTCGCCGGCACCTACGGATCCCCGCGGGTGTGGTTGGAGCTACGTCGCCGCGGGGTGCGGGTCAGCCGCAAACGTGTCGAGCGGATCATGCGGGAAAACGATCGCCGGGGCGCCTACCTGCGCAAAGGCTGGAAGGGTGGGTCCACGAAGCAGAACCCTCGGCACATCGCGGCCCCGGACCTGCTGGACCGTGACTACCGCCGCGACCGCACCGAACCGCAAATGGGTGGCGGATCTGACGCGGATCCCGACCGGAGAGGGGGTGCTGTGGCTGGCCAGCGTGCGCGACGCGTTCTCGAACAAGGTGGTCGGCTGGCGCGCCGGGCCGCGCGCGGACACCGATCTGGTGCTCTCGGCGCTCGACTACGCCCTGCTCTCCCGCGACGTCCGCGGCAGGGAACTTATTTTCGACTCCGATCATGCCGAGGTTGCCGTTAAGCCGAGGAACTGCGAGTTCGTTTGTGCTGCTGAAGGTTTCTCAGTATTTCTTCGGCTTAACGATTGGTTGTCTGGCTTACGTTTGTGTCGTGTCGATGCCCCTATGGGCAGGAGGCGGCGATGGATACTACGATCACCAGGATCGGTGCGGTCGTGTTGCCGAGCTGCGTCTCCTCGGCGCAAAAAGTACCGATCATCAACACCTTCTACCATTCGCCACCATCGACATGATTCGCGCCGCCGTCAACGCCGCGCCACCTCAACATCCGGCGCCCCCGCCGAACACCACCTCGCCGAGGGCACACTGCAAACCCTCTACAGTCTGTTATGAACCTGAAACGTTAAGCCGAGGAATCCGACAGAAACAGGCAGCTGACCGGGCCCAACCCTGAATTCCTCGGCTTAACCCCGGCATAATCGCTGTTAAACGGAATTCGGCTTACTCCGACAAGGTCTGCCAATATACGGCGCTGCGGTTCACCCAGCGGCTCTCGTGGACGCCGGCATCGCCCCGTCCACCGGCAGCGTCGGGGACAACTTCGACAATGCGTTGGCGGAGAATCTGTGGTCGACTCTCAAGATCGAGTTGATCTATTGGCCCACAATCATATTCGTAACCAGAGCGGAGGCGGAGTCGGCTTTGTTCCGGTACATCGACACCTGGTACAACCCACGCAGGATCCAAGCCGGTCTCGCGGGACTCTCACCGGACGAGTACGAACGCGCCCACCATGTCCGGCCGGAGCTAGAGGAGACAGATATCATCCAAGCAGAGCTCACCGGAGCCAGATTGAAACGTCTCCGGAGAAGAGGGGGAACCTCACGGTGCAGTACGGGCACCTACGCGCGTCCACGGTCACCGACGGCTACGCCGGGCGAGCCCGCGACGGATTACGCCGGATCCTCACCTGCAACTACGATCCCGCCAAAGCGCTCTGCCACCCGGACCGCGTCCACCCGTCCGGCGGGTCGACCTCCCCGGCGATCGACCGGTGCGATCCGGCCTGCGCGAACATCGCGCGCACCGAAACCCACATTGCGGCACTGCGCACCGAGATCGCCCGACTCCGCGCAGAAATCGTCGAGCCGGCCACCCCGATGCCGCTGCGCGAACGCCTCCGACAACGCGTAGACCACCTGAACAAGCTCGTCGCACAACACGAGAAAACCCGCACCACGAACCGCGAGGAGACCGACGTTGACCGATGACGACGACCGGCGTGCCATCACCGCGGCCATGCAGCGATTGTTCGCGGGCACACCGCTGCGGTCGTCCGGCAAGCTGGACATCGTCAGCCTCGCGCAAGAAGCCGGGGTGAAGCGAAACAAGTTGACCCACAAGCACACCGACCTCAAGGATCTTTTCTACGCGCAGCGACGAACCCGCGCCGGCGTCCCCGACAACGAGGTCGAGCTCCGCGTGCAGATCGCCACCTTGCAGAAGTCCAACCAGTCGCTGCGAGACGAACGGGACCGCTACCGCCTGACCAGCGAAACGTTCGCTCGTGCGTTGCACGTACTGACCATCGAGAACGACCAATTCCGGCGCGACGCACGTAACCGGTCGCTCCACCCCTCGCGCCGCTCGGGCCATCCGCGCCTGGTTGATCACCTCGAGCCTGGAACCTCGTCACCAGGTGAGACGTAACCACCGGGGTGCTTGTCGGTTGCTGTGGGCCGAAATTGCCGCTCCCTGGTCCACCTCGAGGGACGTTCCTACGTGGATGAGGGAACGGGGCACCGCAGTGCGGATGCGGTGTCCCAGCCGGCATCCGTCAGCCATCGGAGAATCGAATCGGGAAGCGAACCGATCTCCATGCGCGCGGCGGACGGACCGGTGAGGATGGGGCCGTCACCACAGATGGTGCCGGCAATGTCGACGGCGGGCTGATCGGGTTCGCAATGCCGACAGTGGTACCTGCTGGTCAGCTGCCCGGACCGGTCCGGATCCAGATGGAGCCAATCCACGGCGAGGTCAGCGCGTTGATGCGCGGCCTCGGCGCGAGTGGTGGGCTCGTGCCCGCACGTCGGGCAGATACGCGAGGACCGCAGATGCGTCTGCGACACCGTCACCTCGATCGCAGCCAGCCCCAACTCGCTGCGGCGGCGGACATACCGGGTGACCGTCGCTTCCGACATCGTCGCCCCATGCTCGGACACCGACCGCTGCCACACCCGCCGCGCGGTGTGCCGCTGCTTGCGCGGTGCCTGCTTGTCGGCGACCAGCCAGGAATCAACCAGCTCGGCCCAATCGTCGATCGCCGGCCGCACCCGGCGGCGATACGGTTTGCGCGGCGGCGGCACCGCCGAGGCCAACGCCTGCCGCACCGTGCGCCGTGCACCCCGTGCCGCTGGGCCAACTCCCGAATCGACAAATCCGAATCCCGCCGATCACGGCGGATCTGCTCGAACAACTTCATCCGCGAACCCGATCTCTTCACCGGTCCTCCCTCGCTGAAACATGTCCAACGAGGAAATCCGAACCCGGGTTGGGCCAAGATTCGTGCCGACACGCCGCACCACCCGACCGCGACCACTGGCATCCTTCAGCCCGGGGCCAGAATTCGTGCCGATCAGTGGTCGTGCCGGGGCCTACTCCGGTGACCACACCCAGTTGGACTTCGGCATAGAAGGGGCTGCGGTTGAGCGGTACGTGCTGCCAGACTTGAACACCGAAAGAGGGGCATTCGAGTTGTGGGGAGAGGCGGATGGTGCGGCTCAGGACCGGGGTAGTCGATCCGGGTCTCCATTGCCGCTTCGCGCCGGATTTCACCGGGCGCAACGCCGAGTTCCTTGCTGCCTCTACCGGCGCCGATTCCCTGTGGGTCGTCGACCATTTGATCGGCTTGTTCCCCTCGTCGGTGTGGACGCCGTCCCACGCGGGCGGCGCGCGGATCGCTCCACGCGCGGATGCGTACTACGAACCGTGGACCCTGCTCGGGCACACGGCGGCCCGGAACCGATTGAGCCGGCTACGGCTTGGTGTCGGGGTCACCGATGCCGGTCGCAGGCGACCGCGCAGGCCGCCGCGTCCTTGCACCTGCTCAGCGGCGGACGCGCGATTCTCGGGATCGGCCCGGGTGAACGCGAGAACAACGAGCCCTACGGTGTCGACTGGAAACGCCCGGTGGCCCGGTTCGAGGAAGCTGTCGAGACGATCCGGGCGTTGTGGGAGTCCAACGGCGAGCCGATCTCCCGGGATTCGGAGTTCTTCCCCTTGCGAGACGCGGTCTTTGCGCTGCCACCGCACCGCGGCACGCGGCCGGAGCTGTGGATGGGGGCGCACGGGCCGCGGGTGCTGAAGGCGGCCGGCCGGTACGCCGACGCGTGGCTGCCGGCGTTTCCGGGCAGCCCGGCCGAGTACCGCGACAAACTGGACGCGGTCCGGTCCGCGGCGTCGGATGCGGGTCGCGACCCGTCCGCAGTCCAAGCGGCAGGATGGATGTGGGTCATCACAGGACGGTCGCGGTCGATCGTCGACGAGATCCTCGGCTCGGCCGTGGTTCGCGCCTTCGCGCTCGCCGCCTCGGCGCAGACCTGGGCCCACCACCGTGTCGAGCATCCGTTGGGCCCGGCGTTCTCCGGTGCGCAGGACATCCTCCCCCAGACCATCGACGAAGCGACCGCGCTGGACTACGGCCGACGCGCGCCCGTGTCACTGATCCGCGACTTCTTCCTGGTCGGCACACCCGCAGAGGTTCTCGACCAGATCGCCGAACGGCGCGACCACGGCCTGGTCTACGCCGTGATGGTCGACCTCGGCGGGTGTCATCCGCGACTGAGCGAAGGCCTCCGTGCGTCGATATCCTTCGCGAAGGTATTGCGCGGCGTCCGCCGGTTGTGACGGGCCCCCTTGCTTTTGCTGTGCCAGCCGTTAACGGGAGAACACCCTCGCCGGGCTCGCCGAGGCCCGCAGACGCGGCCGCGTCGGAGGCCGACCGGTCTGCCCTGACCGACACCGCCCGTCGCGCAGGCCCGCACATGAAGGCTCACGGTGCTACCGTCACACAGATCGCCGAGGTGCTCGGCGCCCTGGTTCGTGGATCGGCTGGGCATGCCGTTCACGGTCGATGGTTAAAGATGGTCGAGCACACGACATCCTCGATTCACCACAACCTCGGCCTTCTGCAGGCATTTGCCGACGAGAACGGCCACGCCAACGTACACAACAAGTACGCCGTGGAGGGAGTCAACCTGGGAAGGGGTGCCTGACACCGGGAAGTCCACGGGACATGTCCCAGACAGGGGTTCGGCCGGGAATGCTTTCACATTCTCGGCCGGATCTCTGCTTCTCGAGCATTTCACCGTTACCGATTACTCTCTCGATCCGCGAATCTCAATGTACGCGCGCCCAGCGGCCCACCGAAATGCCACGCATCGACTCGTCACAAGTGCTGCCGACGAGCGTACGGCAGCCTAGTGCCGGGCATCTCGGGTCCGCCGCGGGGGTCTGCCGGCGGACGCCACCACCGAGCCTCCCGAGGGTGCCCGCTACGGGCTCAGCTGTTCGCCGGTGACGAGGAAGACCACCCGGCGTCCGACCACGACGGTGTGGTCGCCGAAACGTTCGTAGAAGCGGCCGAGCAGGGTCACATCGACCGCGGCCGGGATGCTGCCGGTCCAGGCGGGGTCCTGGATCAGGGTGAGCAGTCGTCGGTGCAGGTCGTCGAGCTCGTCGTCGCGCCGGCCGAGCTCGGCGGCCAGTTCGGGATCATGCGTGCGGAGGACCTGTTCGGCGACTCTGGCCAACCCGCCCGCCACCCGCCCCATCCGGGCGAGCAATTCCTCCGCCTCCCCGGAGGTGACGCGGTCGGGGTGCCGGCGGCGCACGCTCTCGGCGACATGTTGCGCCAATCCGCCCATCCGGCTCAGATCCGTCACCAGGTGCACCCCGGTGACGACCTGCCGCAGGTCCCGGGCCACCGGCGCCTGCAGCGCCAGCAGCGCCAGCGCCTGCTCCTCGCAGGGCCCTCGCAACGCTTCGATCTGCTCGGTGAGGTCGAAGACCCGCTCGGCCAGCGGAAGGTCGGCCCGCACGAGGGCGTCGGTGGCCGTGTCGATGGCCTCCCCGGCCAGGTGACACATCGACGCCAGCCGGTCGGTCAGCGTTTCGAGCTGCTCGTGAAACGTCGTCCGCGTTCGCATCATCGTGCACTCCGCCGGACTTCGGTCGCCGGGTTGGTCCCGAGTAGTTGCCGGGAGGCCGCTTCCCCGGTGCCGGCGGACGCCGGTCGAGGGTGCCGCGGCGTGCGGGGCCGGTGCTCGCCGCGACGCAGCCGCTGGGCGTGTCGTCTGCGGTCGGTTTCGGTCATGCCGCCCCAGATTCCGTAGGGTTCGCCCGTGGCCAGGGCGTGGTCGCGGCACCGGCTGAGTGCGGGGCAGTCCTGGCAGATCCGCCGAGCCTGAGATTCGCGTCGGGTCCGGGCCTGGCCGCGTTCGGCGTCCGGGGAGAAGAACACCGATGATTCGATGCCGCGGCACGCGGCGGCCTCGCGCCAGTCCCCGGCACCGGGGGTGGCCTCCTCGGTGGGCGGCGGCGATGAGGGTCCTACGGGCAGCACTGGCGGTTCCTTCCGTTCCCACGCAGCGGAGCCGTCGGAACGGATCCGCACGTCGCGAAGCCTTTTCTATGATGCGGGGTATCAGCTACGCCTCGTTCCGATAACGAAACCGAATACCCTGTTTGTGAGGTATAGCGGAGACCCGACCTCGGCGCCACCCGGTCGATCGTCCAGGTCTATCGCCGGTTAGCCGAGGGAACCCCCCAAGGGCTCAACCCGATAGTGGGGCACAGGCGAGGAACATCGCGGATGTCGAGTCCGTGGTTGTACCCGGTTGTTGGGGTGCCGGTGCCACGATTCTTACCCCAATGCGCCAGCCGGAGCTTGAACTTGCCCAGCATCACCCGGCCGGCAGTTCACACCGCCGCACGCGCCGTCGGACCCAGGCCAGCTAGCCGAAACTTTCACGAGGCAACCATTCCGTCGCCGTCGTTGGAATTCTTGGCATCCTCTGTCGGGATTCGTGCGCCTGGTCGTAGCCGGGGTTGCCCGCCCGGCTGGGGAACGATCGTGACGGGTTTCCGCAAATTTTAGGATTCAAGCTCCGCGACGACAGACGTGGCTTCCGGCCTCGCGCTCGCTCGCTCGCGATCGAATTCATCACGGGTGATCTGCCAAATCCGGAAACAGCAGATCGCAGAGATGAGCAGTGGTACCGACGCCGCGAGATACAGCTGAGTGGGGGCCAGTACCGCCAATCCGTACCCTGCGCCGATCGGGGCGGCGATCGCGCCGATCCTGCCCATTCCCAGCATCATGCCGTATCCCTTCGCGCGGGCAAGTGGCGGATACATGCCGGGGGCCATTGCGCCGAACGATGCGGCACCGACATATATCGCGATTCCCAGGACGACCACAACAACCAACGCCCCGGTACTGCCGAGTAAGAGTGCGAACCCGACGACGCTCACCACCGATACCAGCAGCGCCGTCCAGGAGATACGGGTCGCCAGCACCTTCAGCCCGACGAACCCGAATAGAACAGATCCGCCGATCTGGCCGATGCTGAGAATGGTCCCGACGAGCGCTCCGGCCTGAGTGTCACCGCTCGCATCGGAAATGAGCTGAGGCGTCCACGTATTGACGAAGTAGAACGCTGCCAGAAAACCACCGTATGCGATCCACAACAGAATCGATCGCTCTCTGAGCGTGCTGCCCAGCAATCGCTGCTTGCCTTCGCCGGTCTCAGCTTCCCCGGTGGAGGGGGCGGGAGCCGAAGGATCGACACCGGTGATTCCGACCCTCGCAATGATCTTTTCGATCTTTCGCTGCGCAGCAGGTGTCCGCTTGGACATCAAGAATGAGAGGGATTCAGGAAGCAGGAACACGACGAGCACGAGGCCGATCACGTTGATCCCCGCCCCCGCCCAGAGCAGGGGCTGCCACGCACCGCTGAAAGTGGACGTCAACGACAAACCGACGAATCCCGCGATCATGCCGCCGACCGGCCCGCCGACACCAAGCACTCCGATGACGAAGTTCCGTCGAGAAACGGGCGAAAACTCTTGCACAAGAACGATACTCGAGACCATGACGGCACCGACACCCATGCCCGTGACGAACCGGACGGCCATCATCGCTTCGGCGGTCGGCGCCAGCGCCGTCGCGGCCACGAAGCTAGTGGTGACGGTCAAGCCCATGATGATCAGTGGCCTCCGGCCGATCTTGTCTGCCAGGGGGGCGAGAATCGCGGCGCCGACGCCCATGCCGATGAGGCCGGCGCTGATCAGGTACCCCTTCTGATCTGCAGTGGTGAATCCCGCTGGTAGATTCGGGAGAACGTATCCCATGACAATCAAGTCGTAGCCGTCGATCACGGAACAGAACGTGCACAAGAAAACGATGACGTATTGGTACGGTCTCATTTTCGACGTCTTGATGGCACTAATGATGTCCACTCCACACCCTCTTCTTCAACTGAGCCAATGTATTTGTTCGGATATTCAGACAGACAGTGTCGCGGCGGCACGTGCCGCCGTTGTTCGGGACGCCGATCGCGCGGATGCGTGCCCCACCGCCTGAGAGATCTCACCGTAGAGACGCGCAGGGCCGAGGAGGTCTTGGCCCGGTCGACGAACCTGACGGATAATCGTCACGAACAGTGGGATCGGACGGCCCTTGCCACGCTGGCACGGGAGCAGAGCCGTCGTCTCGACGTTGACGTTGACGTTGACGCGGCAGTCGCGGCGGGACTGCGCCGCGTTATGGGGGAGAATTGTCGGGGCGGCCCGGTCCTTGGCGACACCCGTGATTGCCGCGGCTGCCGCCTTGAGACGTCGATGAGACGCATCTTGGCTGCGCGGTCTGTATAGGTCGCTCATTGCGGCGGTCTTGTCGGCGGCGCCACTGTCGAGGTCCAGGACAGCGACCGTGCGGTTCTCGGCCAAACGCCTTGTGATACTCGCACTGATCCCGGGTGCCGCTCGGTCACGATGGCAGTTCGATTGGGCATTTGAATCCTTGGGTCGAGGTGATACGAACCACACTGACGGTGTCACGTGCGCATCGGATGGTGGTGTGTCATTTCGCGCCACTGCCGAGATCGTCGCGAACCGGACTGGCGCAGAGTGCGACACATCGGTTTACCCGCACCGTGGGATCGTCGGAGAATGACCGAACTCATGGACGGCGTCATCGACGTGGCCTTGTTGGATGCCGATGTCGATGAATTCCTGCGACCCCATCCAGTCGGATTAGTGGACGCCACGGCACTCCTGCGCGCCCGGTTCAGCGCCGGGTTCGGATCCGCCGCCTGGCCTGATGGACTCGGCGGACGCGGACTGCCTCGTTCCGCCCCGGGGATTGTGGAGTGTCGCGGGTCGAAGCGGCGGGTGTGCCGTCCCTTCGCCGGGCCCCGAAACCGGATCGGGCTGGCGATGTCGACTCCGACTCCGACTCCGCTTACATTCGCCGGCCGCGGACAGCAGAAGCGGTGGCTGCAGTCTCTGTGGACGGGCGAGGAGATCTGGCGCCAGCTGCCCAGCGAACCCGGCACCGAATCCGACCTCGCCGACAAGGAGCCTGGTCCGAGAAAGCGATCGGTGGATCGTCACCGGTCAGAAGGTCTCGATGTCACGTGCGCATGGTGCACGGTGGGCGTTACCGTTCGCCCGTACCGATACCTCGGTCTCCAAGCATGTCGGTCTGACATATTTCGTGCGCGATATGCCGCCGGCCGAAGGCGTCGATGCCCGGCCGCTCCGGTACGGCATTCCTGTCGCCGCGACCCGCCATCGGGCACCGAGGCAGAAAGGATTCTGCTGGATGGCGCATCGGTTCGCCGCGAACACCCAGTTCACCGCGATCTGACACGCGCGCGGACCCGACTCGTCGGCCGGGGCAGGGCCATCTGGGCTGCCAAGGCCTCGCCGAGCTGCCGACCTCTGACTGTCCGGTCGATCTCCGATCGCCTGTCGTCCCACCCCTGATCCTGTCGAGGAGTTCCGCATGAGCGAGCAAGAAACCATTCACCAGTTCCGGCTGCGGGCCCGGGACTGGTTGGCGTCTCACGCCCCTGCCACCATCCCATCCCGCAAAGACCCCGAGTACCTGAGGGTCGCGCGGGAGTTCCGCCGGGCGATGTTCGAGGCCGGTTTCGCCGGAATCGACTGGCCGGTGGCGTTCGGCGGCCAGGGGCGAACAGCAGCAGAACGCCGCGCCTTCGAGGAAGAAGCGTCGAATCACATTCTTCCGCTGGTCGTCTTCGATATCGGCCTCGGGATGTGCGCACCGACCATACTCAGTGTGGGGACCGATGAACAGAAGCGCCGGTTCATCCGGCCGATGCTCGACGGCTCCGAGATCTGGTGCCAACTCTTCTCCGAGCCGGCGGCCGGGTCGGATGTGGCCAGTCTGCTGACGCGGGCGGTTGTCGACGGCGACCACTTCATCGTCAACGGCCAGAAGGTCTGGACAACGGGCGCCGAGGTGAGCGATTGGGGAATGATTCTCGTCCGCACCAACCCTGACGTGCCGAAGCACCGTGGCTTGACCATGCTCGTCGTCGACATGCAGGCACCCGGCGTCACGGTGCAACCGTTGGTGGACATGACCGGTGTCGCCCATTTCAACGAGGTGTTCTTCGACGACGTCCACGTCCCACTGGACGCGGTCGTCGGCGAGGTCGACCGCGGCTGGGACACCGCGCGCGTGTTACTCACCCACGAGCGGTTGGCGGTCACGAGCGGGGGTGGAACCGCAGGCGGAAGCAGCGGTCCATTGTCGTTCGCGGGTTTGAAGGCAGCCGCCGAATCCAGCGGCATCCTCGCCGAGCCCTCCGCACAGCAGGCGCTCGTCGACTTCTATCTTCTCGAACAGTCACTACGCCTGTTCAACGACCGAATCACACGCGATGTCCTGCGGGGCGTCGACCCCGGCGCACGCGGTTCGGTCGGCAAGCTCCTGCAAGGCGAACTGCTCCTCCGCGGTGGCGTGCTGGCAGCGGAACTGGACAATGGTGACGTCGTCGCCGGGGACGCCGCCGATGAGCTTGCCGCGGATGTGCTCTTCACCCCGGCTTTGGCAATCGGTGGCGGTACCAACGAGATCCAGCTGTCGATCATCGCCGAACGGCTGCTCGGATTACCCCGCGAGCCGGCAAGTGACACCAAGTTGCCGTTCCGAACGAAACCCACAACCAAGGAGGGCGCGGCATGACCGCCACGGTGTCAATCGCAGGCCAGGACGACCTGGACGCGTTCCGCGAAGCCGTCCGTGACTTCCTGGCCGCTCGGGCGCCACGAGAACACGTCCGCCAGGTCATCGCCGCGGGCGGCGTCGACAGCTCCGCCACCTGGACTCGCGCAGCCCGTGAGATCGGCGTGCAAGGCCTTCTCATCCCGGAGACACTCGGGGGAGCCGGTGCCCCACCCGGCGTCGCCGCGGTGGCGATCGGGGAACTCGGCGCAGCACTGACGGTCGGCCCGTTCCTCCCGACCCTCGTGGGTAGCGATGCCTTGGCCGCCTCTGGCCAGGCTGATGCCGCCGCCGCGATCGCCGCGGGCGAAGCGAAGGTGGCGCTCGATTTCGCCACGCTCAAGGCGCCGATCGCAGTCGAACGAACTGGGCCGTCATCGGTCGTGCTGGATGCGGCTGCGCTTCGAGTCCCGGACGTTCTCGACGCCGACATCCTGCTTGTCGGTGTCACCTCCGAGAGCGCATCCGGTCTGGCGATCATTCGCACTGACGATCGCGCGGTCGCCGTGAAAGAGCTGCGATCCATCGATCTCACCCGTCCGGTCGGTCGGGTGGCCGTGAACGCCGCGACCGCACCGTTTGTCCAGGACGGCGGCGACCTGCTGGCCAGGGCCGGCGACCTCGCGGCACTGCTGCTCGCCTCTGAGCAGATCGGCATCATCGACCGGGTGCTGCGCGATGATGTCGCATATCTGCTCGACCGAGAGGCATTCGGCCGCAAGGCCGGATCGTTCCAGGCGGTCAAGCACCAACTCGCGCAGATCTACTGCCACTGGGAACAAGCCGTCGCACTTCACGACCACGCGCTCGCCGTGTTCGAGCGCCCTGCAGAACGGACGCACGCGGTCGACGCCCTGCAATGTTTCGTCGCACCGGCCGCCGTGACAGCGACCACGGTCGGCCTACGGCTCCTCGGTGGCATCGGGTTCACCTGGGAACACGACGCCCACCTCTACTTCCGTCGTGCCCGTGCCGATGAATCGATGCTCGAAAACATCCATGTGCGACGTTCGCGACTCGCCGGCTCGCTCGGCCTGCGCACTCCGGTCTCAGGAGACGATGCGTGAAACCACCCGGAGTTTCGGCGATCGCGACGGGCGAGCGTCCGGCCGCGACCGAAGCACTGATCGCTGGCGACGTGAGAGTCGTTGTGTTCGACGCCCCATCTGCCCATGCCGCCGAGGCCACACACCGGTTCGGCGCCGTTCGTCCAGGCCGACGTCCGTGAGGAGGACCAGATCCACCGCCGTGGGCCACGCAAGCAAGCGACCTCCGACCGCTCCGGGTCTACTGCGCCCACATCTCAGACCCCGCCACAATCCTGGGATTTTCGGGACTGGCGACCACGGCGTCGGTCACCGTGCGCGGACATGTTCAATTCCCTGACGACGTCGACGCCATCGTCCCAGCCGATGGGGGCGTAAGCGGGCACCTGACTATGGGGACCCGCATAGTGCTTCGCCCGCAAGGCGCGCATGGGGGACACCCTGGGAGTCTTCTGCGCCGTCGGGGCGCAGCGGCGGTGTTTGCAGATCCACGCGAACGTCCTCTCGACCACCGACCTGCGGGGCAGAACCGTGAATCCCCAGGCGTCGTCGGTGTGCTTGACGACCTGAATAGTTAGCGACAGAACTTTTTTCGTCCAATCGATCGGCCTTGCAGCGTCGCCGCTGTCGGCCCACATCTACCTCGTCGACTATCGCGGCATGGCGCCGGACTGATCGTCGAGAAGCGGGCAGGCAGGCCCGCCGGTAATCGGAACGCGCCGTCCCGGCCGAGGACCCTGGCCATCGTCACCACGACCGCCAGCAGCAACCCGTTCGAGTCCACCGCGATGTGCCGTGCACTGCACCGACTGGGAGTCGATGATCGCGGCCGAGGGCACCGGGCCGCGTCCACCATGGACACACGAACCCAGCGGGTGCAGATCGAGTAGATCGCCGTGGCGGGCGGGAACTCTGCCGGCGGCTGCCGCCAGGCGATCCCGCCGCGCACCACATCGAAGATCGCGTCGAGTACCAGACGACGGCAGTATTATTCGCCCACCCCTTTCCGCGCGTGCTTCCGGGAGGCGGGAGCAGCGGCTCGAGGATCGGCCACTGCGCGTCGGTGGTAGACGAGGTCGGGTACGCCGCACGGCGGTGCGCCAGCGCCTCATCGGGGGTGTGGCATGACGCACAGCGCAATGGGGCGATGATGGCAAGTGAACTCCTGGTCGGGTCGTGACGTAGACACTCACTGACCTATCAGGAGTTCACCCATTCCGCACCCGTCACACGCTGACCCGCACTGAGTTTTCAGACGCTCTCTGAGGCAGCATCACTCCCGTTCCGGGCGATCGTCGGCCGCCATCTTCTCGAGGGCAATCGCGAGCTCATCCAGGTCGGCGCCGGCACCGTATTCCACATTCCCAGACCCGAGAACTCCGCTCTCGCCCAGCGCATCCGCAAGTCCTGCACCACCTCGCCGGTGCGTGACGCCTCCGGTAGCAATGACGACCGAATCGGCCACGAACGTGGAGACCGTTCGGCGAACGAGCAGGCTGCCCGTTGGACGCGGTCAAGGGAACGGGCAGGTTCGGCCGTGGTCGAGGCACCGTGAGGGTCGCCCCGAGATCGGCAGGTGGCGTGCGATGACGGTCGCGTGCATCGCGAGGTACAGACATCCAGAGGCAGAACTGTCCAGTCGCGCAATGAGACATGCTTCGACCCGGATGATGATGGTGTCGCAGTCTGCAACAGGAGCTTTGCCGGTGACCAGGCGTTTCGTAGCGTCCTAGGGGTAATCCCCCCAACGAGGACGGCTGGTTGACGGTGACGGAAGCATATATCTACGACGCGATCAGGACCCCCCGTGGCCGTGGTC
Organism: Rhodococcus sp. T7; assembly: GCF_009872365.1. Lineage (NCBI taxonomy): Bacteria > Bacillati > Actinomycetota > Actinomycetes > Mycobacteriales > Nocardiaceae > Rhodococcus > Rhodococcus sp. T7. The sequence continues at coordinate 21,512 of NZ_WXYH01000371.1, read as the reverse complement.
GGCAGAACGGCGCGCTGCATTCGGTGCGTCCGATACAACTCATCACAGACCTGATCACGGAAACTCTGAAGCGGAACCCGACGCTGGATCCTGCGGAGATCGATGATCTCGTCCTCGGAGTGGTCTCCCCGGTGTCCGAGCAGGGTGCAGACCTCGCCAAGACTGCTGCCATCTCCGCCGGTCTTCCCGACCAGGTGGCCGGTGTGCAGATCAACCGGTTCTGCTCATCGGGCCTCGAGGCGGTGAACATGGCGGGCCAGAAGATCCGATCTGGATGGGATCAGGTCGTATTGGCCGGCGGTGTCGAGTCCATGTCGCGGGTACCGATGGGAAGCGACGGCGGCGCGCTCTACGCAGACCCCGCCACGATGTACGACAACCACCTCGGACCCCAGGGGGTGAGCGCCGACCTGATCGCCACCATGGCCGGATTCACCCGCGACGACGTCGACGCCTACGCGGTGGAATCGCATCGGCGCGCCGCCCATGCCTGGTCCGCGGGTTATTTCGGCCGGTCGATCGTTCCGGTTGTCGACAGCTTCGGAACGGTACTGCTCGATCATGATCAACTCGTCCGCCCGACCAGCACCGTGGAGAGTCTCGCCGAGTTGCCGCCGTCGTTCGTCGCGATGGGAGCCGCCGGATTCGATGAAGCGGCCCTCCAAAAATTCCACTGGGTGGAGAAGATCGATCACGTGCACACGGCCGCGAACTCGTCCGGCATCGTCGACGGCGCCGCGCTGGTGGTCGTCGGCAGTGAAGCCGCCGGCGCCCGCCTCGGCCTCGAACCCCGCGCCCGTATCGCGCACGCCGCGGTGTCCGGCGCAGACCCGACACTGATGCTGACCGGACCGACTCCCGCGACCGAGAAGCTGCTGGCACAGACGGGTCTGACGACCGACGACATCGATCTCTTCGAGCTCAACGAGGCATTCGCGTCGGTGGTGCTCAAGTACCAGGCCGACCTGAAAATCCCCGCCGAGAAACTCAACGTCAACGGCGGCGCAATCGCGATGGGCCACCCTCTGGGAGCCACCGGCGCGATGCTCGTCAGCACGGTCATCGACGAATTGGAACGGCGCGACCAGCAGCGCGCCCTGGTGACCCTGTGCATTGGCGGCGGCATGGGCATCGCGACCCTGATCGAACGAGTGTGAGGACAACGATGACAACCACCCAGGCCCCTGACGACCTCGCCACGGCCACGATTATCTGGTCGAAGAACGCGGACGGCGTCGTCGTCTTGACGATGGACACACCGGGTTCGACGGCCAACATGCTGACCCCTGATTTCGAGAAGGACCTCGAATCAGTACTCGACCGTCTGGCGGCCGAGAAGGACACGGTCGCAGGCGTCATCTTGACATCGGCGAAACGCACGTTCTTCGCCGGCGGCGACCTCGACGCAATCCGACAGGTCACTGCGGATTCGGCGATCGACTTCGCCGCCGGCGTGCGGCGAACCAAGGCGCTGCTGCGCCGTCTCGAGACTGCCGGAGTTCCGGTCGTGGCCGCCCTCAATGGCAGCGCACTCGGCGGGGGGCTCGAAATCGCGCTGGCCTGCCACCACCGGATCGCGGTTCGCACGCCGCGCACGGTTGTCGGTTTCCCCGAGGTGACCATGGGACTCTTGCCCGGCGGCGGGGGGATCGTCCGCGCGGTCCGCCTCCTCGGACTCCGCACCGCTGTCGAGCAGCTATTGCTGAACGGCTCCACGGTGAACGCCGACAAGGCCCTCGCAATCGGGATCGTCGACGAGGTCGTCGATTCACCGAGCGAGCTGATCGCAGCAGCCACCGCCTGGATCAGGGCGCACCCCGGGGATGCGTCACAGCCGTGGGATGTCAAGGGGTACAAGATTCCCGGCGAGCCGACCGACACGGTCGCCGGCCTGCTGACATTGGCGGTGCACCGCAAGGTCAAGGGGGCGAACTACCCGGCGCCGCGGGCGATCGTCGCGGCGGCCACCGAGGGCGCGCGCATCGGATTCGACGCAGCCATGGAGGTCGAAACCCGCTACTTCACCGAACTCGTTGTCGGTCAGGTGGCGAAGAACATGATCAAAGCCAACTTCTTCGACCTCAAGGCGGTTCGTGGCGGCGCCGCCCGTCCCGACCTGCCAGCCGCCCCGCCCGTCACCACCCTCGCGATCATCGGGGCGGGCATGATGGGCGCCGGACTGGCGTATCAGGGCGCGGCCGCCGGTATGGATGTTCTCCTGCTGGACGTCGACGAAGCGGCGGCCGAGCGTGGCAAGGATTACTCTCGGCTGTTGGTCGAGAAGGCCGTCGACCGCGGTACGATGTCCGCCGAGGACGCGGCCGCACTGGTCGACCGAATCCGGGTCATCACCCGCGATGAGGACCTGTCGGGCGCGCAGGCCGTCATCGAGGCCGTGGTCGAGGACACGAAGGTCAAACAGGATCTGTTCCGCAGGATCGAGCCCCACGTCCCCAACGCCTTGCTGGTATCCAACACCTCCACCCTCCCGATCACCGAACTCGCCACCGGGGTCGAACGCCAACCCGAGTTCATCGGAATGCACTTCTTCTCCCCGGTCGATCGAATGCCATTGGTGGAAATCATCATTGGCAAGAAGACCAGCCAGGAAAGCCTCGCGCGGGCATTCGACCTCGGCCTGCAATTGAAGAAGACCCCCATCGTCGTCAACGACAGTCGCGGCTTCTTCACCAGCCGGGTGATCACATCCCGGATGAACGAGGCGCTGACGATGATCGGTGAGGGTATTCCGGCGGTCAGCATCGAACGAGCCAGCCAACAGGCCGGGTACGCCGTCGGAATCCTGCAGTTCCTGGACGAGGTCACCATCACGCTGCCGCGGAAGGTGCTCGACGAAGCGAAGGCGTCGGCCGAGGCTGCGGGGCTGCCGTGGCAGCCGCATCCCTCGGAGCCGGTGCTGATCCGGCTCATCGACGACTACGGGCGTTGTGGTCGTTCGACCGGTGCCGGGTTCTACGATTTCGTCGACGGACGCCGCACGAACCTGTGGCCAGGCCTCGAGGAACATTTCGAGGGCCCCGGTCCACACCCCTCGATGAACGATCTCATCGAGCGTCTGCTGTTCACCGAGGCCATCGAGGCGGCGAAGTGTTTCGATGAGGGAGTGCTCACCTCGGTCGTCGACGCGAATGTCGGATCATTGATCGGCATCGCCTTCCCGGCATGGACCGGTGGCGTGATGCAGTACGTCCAAGGCTACGACGGCGGGGTGGACGGATTCATCACCCGCGCCGAAGAACTCTCGGCAACCTACGGTCGCCGATTCACGCCGCCGGCCTCGCTGCGATCGGTCTTCGAGACTCAAAAGTGAGCGAGAGCCGCACGTATCGGTGCGCTGTTGGACCAGATCCGTGGCCCACCCACCTCGACCTGAGAGTGCACCACCCGAGAATGAACATCCGTGAAAGCCGTCGCTGGTTTGCCCGAGTTGCCGGCCGCGGTCGACCAGGACTCGGCACCAGCGACTGGTCGAGATCACGGGGGGTGCCGACCAGTTCGCCGTTACCGGCGATCACCAGTGGATCGATGTCGACATGGTCCGGGCGGCCGAAGGGCGGTTCAAGGGAACCCATCGCCCATGGGGACCTCCCGCGGGCGATCGGTCCGGTGCTCATGAGCCCATCTACCGGACCGGTGGTCTCGAGACGGTGGTCGACGACGGAGCCGAAAAGCTTCGCTTCGTTGCTCCTGTCTGCACCGGGTGCCGGCGTTCCTCGGATCCCTGCACGACGGCGGCGGCGGTATCCTGGCCAGGCCCACATGAGCTTCACGGCCATCCCGAGTCCGTGGGCAAACCCGCGTGTGTCGCTGCGGCGATCTTTCGGCTGGCAGAGGGGCGCGACGCCGAGATGATACTGCCCTGGGTCACGCTCGACCTGGCTCATGTGTCGCCGATCGAGACCACGGTGAACCTCGGTGGGCGCGATGCTCCACTGGACAAGATTTTCAAGGAGAAGGTATGAGCGCGACAATATCTCGACTCGATCTCGGTCGGCAGATGCTGCGAGTGGGACGCGGATATCTCGTTGATCGTGTCACCAGACCCCGGCCGACGACCCTCGACGTGGTGCCGCCGTTCGCGGACTCGCTCACGCCTGAGTGGCTGACGGCAGCGCTGTGCTCGAAGACCTCTGTCCGGGTGGTATCGGCCGACCACGAGACCGTCAGCGACGGCACCACCTGCCGCGGTCGCCTCACTCCTCACTACGCAGGACCCTCCGCCGAGGTCGACCGGCTCCCGGCGACGGTGTTCGTGAAATCGACCTCGACGTTTGTGACCAGATTGCACGTCGGGGCGAACGGCGGCGCCACCGGAGAGGTGCGGTTCTACCGCGACATCAAACCGAGAACGAACATCCTGGCGCCGGTCGGATACTACGGCGCTGCCGACCGTCGTTCCGGACGATCCATCCTCTTGATCGAGGACATGGACCGCATCGAGGGTCTGACGTTCGGCGACTGTCGCAAACCGCTCACCCGAGCGCAGGCCGAGGGTGTTGTGGACACGTTGGCCGAAGTGCACGGCGCGTTCCTCGACAGTCCACGATTCTCCGATGACCTGCGCTGGGTGATGCGCACGATCGACGTTCAGGAAGTTCTCAATGCGTTTGTCGATTGGGAGCGACGGGCCGTGGTCGGGCTCGACCGCGCGGCCGACCACGTGCCTGCAGAGCTGATGCAACGGCGAGACATCCTCCACAGTGAATTCATGCATTCCCTGTCGCTCGACGATCAGGTTCCCCGCGGGCTGGTGCACTCGGACGTCCACGCCGGCAACTGGTACCGTCTGCCGGACAACCGCATGGGTCTATTCGACTGGTCGGCATACTCGCGCGGAAACGGAACTCGCGATGTGGGGTACGCGCTCATGTCATCGCTCGAGCCTGCGGACCGACAGACGTGGGAGCGTGACCTGGTCGACCGCTATGCCGACCGGCTGTCACAGATTTCGGGACGACCGCACGACCCGAAGGATGTCTGGTTGTCCTATCGCCAGCAATTGTTGCACGGACTGACTTTCTGGCTGACGACCCTGGGGCGTAGCGCCATTCAGCCGAAAATGCAGTCCGACGAGGTCGCTCTCCTCAACATCTCGCGGATGGCGCAGGCCGTGGTCGACCTCGATACGTTCGCAGCCCTGAACCGATCCTGATCTTCGTGGCCTGCAAATCGGCGCGAAGGTTAGGGCTACAACACGTGCCGTGGGGGCCGCCACCGAAGTCGGGCGTCCGTCACCCACCACACCACGGTGTCGCGGGGGAATTCGGCATTGTTCACCCAAGATGCCGATCGAACCGGTCCACGCATACATGGCGGCGCACGCGCGACAGATGATGTATCGGCAATGTCGACCGTCGAGGCAGGACCAGATTGCCGGTCGGCTCCGCTTCGGCGAGAATTCTGATGCAGGTCCCACGTGAGCCCGGCGTCGCGGAAAAGGCGGGAGATCACCAGGCGCCGCCCTGGGTAGCACCAAAGTCCGGAGACGTTCGGTGCTCGATGAGCGGGTGTTGGTCACGGCGCCGCCCTCGCACATCGTCTGAAGTGCGTAATGGTGGCCCGTGTTCGCGAGATTGATCGGCCTCGTCGGGAGCAGTCGTCCGCCATGAGCTCCGAGTGCGTGGCCGGGGTGAGGATGCCCGTTCGCCCGGTCCGGGAAAGACGTTCGACGATCATGTCGTCGACGTCGCGACGTTCCTACCCCTTCCGGATGGGGCCGGCCCGCGTCGATGACGGCGGATTTCATGGAGCTCCGTCAATTGTGGGTGAGTGCCTGTGAAGAGCTGTTTTCGCTGCTCGCGCTCGGAATCCGTGCTGCGGGTGCGGTGTCGCGATTCGCGACGTGCAGGCGGACTGGGGGAGGGCAGGATCGAATGCGGATCACCAAGCATCGACGAGGGGTTGAGGAATGGGACTGGGAATGGACGCCGCGGAACGTAGTGCATTCGTGGAACAGGGCCACACCGGAATTTTGACCACCCTTCGGCGAGACGGGTGTCCCGTCACCCTGCCCGTGTGGTTCGCTCCGATCGACGGAGTCATCTACGTGGCGTCACCATCCGGGGCCGCGAAGGTCAAACGGCTCGAGCGGGACGACCGATGCTGGTTCATGGTCGAGCGTGGCAATGCCTGGACGGAACTCGCTGCGGTCGGGTTTGCCGCCCGCGGAAGGACCCTCGCACCCGGTGATGAAGCGGCCCGGGCAGCCGCGGCCCTTGCCGACCGGTATGCGGCATTCAGGCCGGCCGACGAGTCCCTCCCCGCGGCGATGCGCACCCATTATGCGGATCAGGTGATCATCCGGATCGAACCGGTGGACGAGCCACTGAGCTGGGACAACTCGAAGGCTCGACTCACCGGCACCTGACCCCGCCCCGCGGGTCCGCGATATCAGAGGCCGATGGCCGCCGCGACCCGCTCGAGGTGACTTGCCCCGGACCCCAGTGTCACGCGGAACGCTTTGATGGATCTGGTGAACACGTGCAACGGGTACTCGGTGGAAAAACCCATCGCGCCGTGCACCTGGTGCGAGTTGAAGACGACCATGTCACCGATGTCGGTCAAATACGCCTTCGCCACCGACACGAACTCGGCCGCCTCCGATCGGTGTTCCGCCAGCGACCATGCGGCCTCCCAGGTCAACAGGCGCGCGGCGTCAATCCCCAGCCGCATGTCGGCGCACCGATTGCTGACCGACTGAAACGATCCGATCTGGCGGCCGAACTGCTCGCGATCGATGGCCCATTTCACCGACAGCTGCAGTGCCGCCTCACACGCACCGACGGCGTGGGCGCACTGCAGCACCGTGGCCGTGAGCAGAGCCCGCTCCACGACACCCGGGACCCGCGACGGATCGACGTCGACAACCTCATCAGCGGTGACCCGGACACCGTCGAAGACGACGGCCGCCCTCGGCTCCCCCCCGATCACCGACTGTGGGCGAACGGCGACCCGATCGGCGGGGACAAGCACCAACGATCGCCCACGGTCCGCGAGTTCGGCATCGACGAGGAACACGTGCGCTTGCTCGGCGAACGGAACGAGTGTGTAGGCGCCTCTGAGCACCCATCCCTCCCCGTCGCGCACGCCCACCGCGGCATGCTCGGACCACTCGTCGGCGACGCCTTCGCGGAGCAGCGGCATGGTCGCCACGATCGCTCCCTCGCAGATCCCGGACAGTGTCTGCGCATACCGTGCGTCATCCGCGGCCACCAACGGCAACGCCACCAAGGCCGTCGACGCCGTCATCGAGCACGTGAGACCCGCCCGTCCGAGCTCTTCGGCCAGGAGCGCGAGCTCCACGAGGGTGCCGTCGGCGCCACCATGCTCGGATGGAACAGCGAGGGCCGGCCATCCCAGCTCGGCGACCTGACGCAACAGTTCTTCATGGTCGTGATGATGGGCCATCTCCCCATCGACCTCGGTCAGGGGAAACCTCTGTGCCAGAAACCGTCGCGCCGTGTCGACCAGGTCTTCCTGCTCACGGTCAAGATTCAGATCCATGTCTCAGCCTGCTTTCGGAAGCCCGAGGCCGCGTTGAGCGACAATCAGGCGCTGTATGTCGACGGTCCCGGCCCCGATCGACATCGGGATCATCTCGATCCACTCACGTTCCATCGCGCCGCCGATCGGGGCGTCGGACTCACCTTCCCGGAGTAACCCGTTCCACCCGACGATCTCCATTCCAACCCGGGCTGCCTCCTGGGTGGCCTGGCCGCCATGTATCCAGGCCATCGAGGCCTCGGCAACGGGTTCCTTGCCGGCCTCGACCATCGACGTCACGCGATAGCTGATGAGCCGCGCGGCCCGGTAACGGCAGTACAGGTCGGCGATCTTGGTGCGGATCTCCGGATCGTCGCAGAGTCGGCGCCCATCACGCTCGGTCGTACGAACGTAATCGATGAGTTGCTCGATGGTGCGCAGGGCGCGTCCGTGCGTTGCGATACCGGTCCGCTCGAATGACAACCCGTACGTGATGAGCGGCCAGCCACCGTCCTGCGGGCCCAGCAGATTCTCCTTCGGGACCACGACGTCTTCGAAGAAGATCTCATTGATCTCGCCGAAGCCACCCATACTCCGGATCGGTCGTACCGTGATACCCGGAGTTGTCATGTCGACCAGCAGAACCGAGATCCCCCTGTGTTTCTTCTCCTCGGTGTTGCTGCGAACCAGCAGCAGGCACCAGTCCGCCGGTGAGTTCGCGTAGCTGTTCCAGATCTTCTGACCGTTGACGACAAAATGGTCATCCTTGTCCTCGGCTCGCGTCCGCAACGACGCGAGATCCGACCCGGCCCCCGGCTCGGAGAACCCCTGGGTCCAGATCACCGACCCCGCGGCCATCGGTGGGAGGAACCGCTGCTTTTGTTCCTCGCTACCGAACCGCATGATCATCGGACCGATGTAGTTCAGATTCATGTACTGGGGTCCACGTGGTTCACCGTGCGCCCACATCTCCTCGCGGAGCACCATCTGCGACCAGAGGTCCCCGTCGCTGCCGCCGTATTCTTTCGGCCACGACAGCGTCAACCAACCCCGCTCGGCGAGCGCCACGCAGATGTCTCGGGTGAGCTGCACGGTGGCATGGGCATTAGAACCGTAGATACCCCGCCACTCGTCGGTCAGCTCGTCGTTCAAGAAATGTCGTAGGTCTTCACGAAACCGGTCCTGCTCCTCGTTGAATTCGAAATTCATATTCGTTGGCAGCCTTCCTGACTCCATTGCCTGTTGCCGCGGCCATGTGCACCATCAGGATGTCGTCCCTGTGTGCCGTTGCATGTCCCATCTCGATACAACGTCAACGAGCAGTGGCCGGTCCGGACAGATTAATGGCACGGCTTCGCCCCGTTCTGCTCGCCCGGGGAGGCCGGGACTTGCTGTTTTGGCACTCCGCGGTTGCGGATGCTCCCGAGAAGAGCGCCGACACAGGTGAGTCTGGTGAAGCGAATGGTCGGGGAAAAAGCGACCTCGCCGCCGCCCCCCGGATCCCGGTGCCCCCTGCGTGGTTTGCGGCCCGCGTTGCGTTGAGGTGCTTGCCGCACGCTCACCAGCGCGCTTCGCCGACTTGGCAACCCGCATCCGCTTCAATGTGTTCCGATTGGGGTGCGGTTAACCAGACTCAGCCAGTCGCGCGCCTGAACAGGTACTCGCTGGTAACTGAGCCGACCAGATCCCCGGCGGGCGATCGAAGGCTAACTGCCACGGATACCGTGTCCAACTGCGAGCCATCGCGCGTGGTTTGTGATTCGAAATTTGTGATTGTCGCCGATGCGTCGTACGTGGCGCCGACCAACAAGGGCAGGTCCTGAACGATATGGCGGTTTCCGCATTCCATTTCGTCGGTTTCGCGCTGCTGCGCCAGAATGCACAGCTCCTCAATGGTGATTCCCATGCATCGAACCGCCGCGACAATGAACCACATCGGATGGGCAAATCCGTCCGGATGCGGATCCGAGAGCACCGACCCTTCGTCGGTCACCGCCTCGTAGGCTTCGATCCGTAGTCGGCCACCAGGAAGAGTGAGACCGTCGAGAGCGGAACGAAGATCATCGGTCGGAGTCGTCATTGCAACCTCACTTGGTTGTCGCCCGAGACGGCGACATCCCGGCGGTCAGCGCTGTCAGGCCTGTGTTCATTGTGATCAAGTTTCCCTCAACTTGTTCGATGCCCAATGTCTCGGAGGCGTCACACCAATCAGCATCAGCGGCGGTATGAACACTCGATCGACGGTTGGCGCTAGATGGCTCACCAATAGATCCTCCGGCGCACTTCCCGCCGCGCGTGTAGCGGAAGTACACCGCTTCCAGCCTTCTGACATCAGGGATACACCGACAGGTTCCCAGCGTGCCAGTCGGCCGGCCGCGTTGAGTGGTGATATGTAGCGTTTCGCGACACATCGACGATCCGCCACCGACCACCTCGGCCTCGACGTGCTCGCACGCTCCCGCGGACGACCAGTCGCCACATCACCATTGCACCACTAGGATCACATCACCCGTCCTGAATTGTGAGACGATCTTGCGCACAATGCTCTGGGTGCTTGACCTTTTCCGTCTTCGCGGTAAAGATCGGCAGCTAGATTGACTGTGGACGAACAGGTTGATCAGTGCATATGGGAGTGAGCATGCTAGCTCTTGATGATTCTCGCGAGTTTTACGCCGCAAGAGAGGCGTTCTTGTCAGACGGGCTAGTCCCGCCCGCTGGGGTGGTCCGCCCGGTAATCTTTGATTCGTGGCACCGGTCGAAGCTGTACGGCCTTGACGCGAACGGAGTCAATGGTGTTCGTGTCGTCGGAGGATCATTAGAAGACCGTCAGCTGGTTCGAGCATCGAAACCTCTTGTCGATCGCTATCGCGCCGGGATGTGGGACTTTCCGTCCGCACTCATGTTCACAGACGAGGTGGGCACGATCCTCGAGCATCGTGTCAACGATCCAAAATTTGCCCGCCGCCTCGACGCGCGCAACATCGCACCGGGGTTCAGCCTTGCCGAGAATTCCGTTGGGACATGCGCAGCCGGCATCTCCCTCGAGACCGGCAAGAATGCGCTCGTTCTTGGTGCCGAGCACTTCCCGACGAGTGGGTCGTCGTTGGCGTCGGCAAGCGCAGTAATACATCACCCGATCACCCACCGGATGATTGGGACGGTGGCTCTCAGCTGTGCTGTCCGTGAAGCGTCTCCCCTGATGCTTTCGTGGCTCGAGGACCAAGCCGACAAGATCGAGCGCTCCATCCTCGATTCGGCGTCTGCGCGGGAACAACAGTTGCTCACGGCGTTCATGTCGGAGAGCCATGACATACGAAATCCGGTGATCTGCCTCAATGAGCGGACCGTCATCAGTAATGCGGCTGCCGCACGTCTGATCGCGAATGTCGATCAGACATTGTTGTGGGAGTTGGCAGCTGAATCGGTGAGATTGGGGCGGTCCGGCTCATTCGAAGTGATGCTTCCCGATTCAGGCACTCTCGTAGAGGTGCACTGCAAGCCGATCGCACGCGGAGACGACGTTGTGGGTGCCACACTCCGTCTCAAGAATGGCCCATCGAGGTCGACTCAGTTGAAGGTGTCGTGTCCGCCACTGTCGCCTCGAGAATCGGTAATTTTACCGCGGCTTGCCGGGCAGAGCATCGCCTGGCTCGAGTTCTGCCGGCAGTTGCGCCTCGCTCTGGACGATCGTAAGGCCATCCTGCTGATCGGAGGCCCGGGAAGTGGGAAGACGAGTGTTCTGACCGAATTGGCGCGAACCTATCAGTCCGATGGTGAAGTCGCCCTGATAGACCTTGACCCGACATCGGATCACCGCGAGCAGATCGCCTCCGCACTCACGGGAGCGGGACCGATCATCGTCGACAACCTGCATATGTGTCGAGGATTCGGTGTGCGCCAGCTCAGTGACGTGTTGCGTGGCACTAGTTCATCGGCGCAAGTGATTGCAGCAATGTTGTGGAATGACAGTAGTGACGGTTGTCTGTCGGCCGACGACTTCGGTGTTTGGCCTGGGGTCGTGATTCAGATCCCGCAGCTGAAGGATCGAATTGGTGACCTTCCGCTCTTGCTGGATTCGCTGACAAGCAAGCGTGTCGCGTCTGGGATGCGTCCGGTCTGGACGGCAGAGGCCGTGCAGACATTGGGCCGTGTCGCGTGGTCGGCCAACGTCGCCTCCCTGGCGAAGATCGTGACGTCGATGATTCGGCGGCATGCCGGCCCGTATATCCGGCGGGACGACCTGCCATCCGAGGTCCTCGCGCTCGCCGGGCGGCGGCCTTTGTACGGATTGGAGTACTCCGAGGTACAGGCGATCATTCAGGCGCTCAAGGCCAGTGACGGAAATAAGAGCCTGGCTGCTGAGAAGCTAGGAATCGCGCGGTCGACTCTCTACCGAAAGGTTCGCGCACTCGGGATCGACCTGTCGGGGTCGACTTACTGAGGTTTCTTCTCTGAGAAGGTTAGCGAGACGCGCGTACCGGTGCGTTCGTCTTGGTCGAGAATGCGCACCGCAACCAGTGGACGATGCGTGCTGGGGAGAAGCAGCTCTACCGGCCGGTCGGCATCATCCGGGGGGTCGGCAGCGAACTATCAAGTCTGCGTGTGGATTCGGTGGCTGTACGGCACAGTCGGTGTTGCTCACGCCCTGATCGATGAGGTCGCGGCGTTGCCAACCCGATTGCGTCGAAACCGTGCCGGGGATCGGGAGCCGGCACGTCACCACACGATATGAAGGTCGCGGCCGAGCGGCCGCCCTCCGTGAAGTTCGGGCCGCATGGAGGTCTGCGCGCCGCGAAAGGCTGGCGAAGTAGGACATGCGCTCGAGGCGCTACTTCGCCAGCCTCACCCGCCGTACTGCGGGGGCGTTTAGTGATTCACGTGACGTCAGGTGAACTCGAGGCCGTCGTATCCGCTGGCCTCGGTGTTCGAGAGCCACTCTTTGTACGCAGGCAGACCCGCGGGATAGAGCAGGAAGCTTCGCGCTTTTCCGGGGATGTTCGCGCCCCACTGCCAGGACGATGCACCATCGAAAATCGTGCCGTCGACAACACCGGCGAGATGGTCGACCCAGTCCTTCGCGGCCTGCTGATCGGCATCAACTGTCTTATGTCCTTTGGAATCCATGTATTCGAGGAGTCGCACGGCGAACTCGACCTGATATTCGGTGACTCGCGGAACGTTGCCGACTAGTGCCTGAACGCCACCGATCATCAAAAGATTCGGGAAGTTGGGCGTCAGCATGCCCATCCGCGTGATCGGACCGTTGGCCCATTCGTCCTTGAGTTTCTTGTCGTCGAGTCCGGTGATGTCGATTTTGTTGAATGCTCCGGTACCGACATCGAAACCGGTGGCGTAAATGATGAGATCGAATTCGAATTCGCGTTCTTTTGTCTTTATTCCGAGTTCGGTTATTTCGAGAATTGGATTCTCCGTGGTATCGATCAACTCCACGTTGTCGCGGTTGTAGGCCTCGTAATATCCGATCTCCATGGGGGGTCGCTTGGCCGCGTAGCCATGATCTGTTGGGATGAGCTTCGCGGCGATTTCAGGGTCGTTCACCCTTGATCGAATCTTCTCCGCGATGAAGTCACAGTATTCGCGGTTGATTTCCTCCGACTCCATCACCTCGGGATAATTTGAGAACAGCGACGCGAAACCGCGCTTGTCCCAAAGCTCTTCCCAAAACAGCTGTCGCTGTTCAGAGTCGTGGTCGCGGGCGGACAGATCCGGGAAGTCGTGGACGAAGCCGCCGAGGTTTTGTGTCGACGCGTGGATCTGATCGTAGGTCGCCTTGATCGTCTCGAGTTCGTCGGGGGAGACCGGTCCGTTGTTCAACGGGGTGGCCCAGTTGGGTGTGCGCTGGAAAACTGTCAGCGATGCGACGTCGTCCGCGATCGTCTGAATGACCTGAACGCCGCTTGAACCTGTGCCGATCACGGCCACACGCTTGTTCGCGAAACTGACTTCACCCGGCCAGCGGGCGGTGTGATGAGATTCGCCTCGGAACTTCTCCCGGCCGGGGAACGCCGGGAAGTGGGGATCGGATAGAAAACCGATGGCGGTCACAAGGATGTGAGTCTTGTACCGCTCACCGTTATTGGTGAGGATCTCCCAATAGTTTTCCTCGGCGTTCCATGTGGCGGCGGTCACTGTTGTATTGAAATGGATCAGCGGGCGAATGCCGAACCGGTCCACGACGTGGTTCAGGTATCGGTTGAGTTGGGGCTGGCTCGCGAAATGCTCGGGCCAGTCCCATTCTTGGAGCAGTTCTTTCGAGAAGAAGTAGCAGTACGTATACGCCTCGGAATCGGTTCGTGCGCCCGGGTAGCTGTTCCAGAACCACGTGCCCCCGACCGCGGGCCCGGCTTCGAGGGCGATGACCCTCCGGCCCTCCTCCGCCAAGCGGTGGAGCTGATGGATACCGCTGATTCCAGTGCCGATGACGAGCGCGTCGAGTATTTCTGTGTCCTGCGATGACCGCGTTGATCGCTGGCTAGTGGCCACGGTGACTCCTGTCCGAAGTGGTGAGTGTTGCGTCGGTCACAATTCCGACGGTGCCTGGCAGTCTGGTCCGGCGCGATGCCGTGTGCATAGAAGCGTCGCAACATGCAACACCGGAAATCGTCGGGGAGTCGAGGACGAACCCGCGGGTCGGTGTCGCCATATGGGACGGTCGCGTTGACATGACCGACGATGGTCGCAGAATCACCTGTTGACGGATCGGATAAGGAGTAACGATGACCGAACTCACCGGACGCGAGATGATGCGGAATCTCTACCGCCTGATTGAAGGAGACGGCCTGTCCCTCGACGATCTGCGGAGCAACTACGACAAGCTGATTGCCCACGCACCGGTCCCAGCAGACATTTCCGTGTCGGAGGTGGACGCGGATGGGGTACGTTGCCTGCTGGTCGGCGTCGCCGGCACCTCGGAGGGTCGCACCATCGTGTGGTTCCACAGCGGCGGATACATGGTCGGGTCGGCTGATGCGTACCAGAACTTCGGTTACCAGCTGTCGAAGGCAAGCGGCGCGCAGGTGCTGCTGGTGGACTACCGTTTGGCACCTGAGGACCCTTATCCTGCACCGATCGAGGACGCAGTCACCGCCGCGAGGTGGGCGATCAGGACATGCCCGGAGGGCAGCGTCGTTATCGGGGGCGACTCGGCGGGCGGCGGCCTGTGCATTGCCGCCAACGTGATCCTTCGCGACGCCGGCCTGCGGCCGGCTGCGGCGATCGCACTGTCCCCGCTGACCGACCTTGCGGGTCGCGGCGAGTCGATGAAGACCAATGGTGCCGGAATCGACTATGCGTGCACACCGGAGACCGTCGCGGGGATGGCCCAGGTCTACTACCCGAATGGCGACCCGCTGGATCCGAAGGTCTCGCCGATCTACGACGAACTCCACGGTCTGCCACCTCTGTACGTCACTGCTGGTTCGATCGAGGCACTGCTCGACGACTCCACCCGCCTCGTCGAGAAGGTCAACGCCGCCGGGGGAGACGCAATCCTCGAGATCGGCGACGATCTGGGACATATCTGGCCGACGTTCTTCTCGATCCTGCCCGAAGGTCAAGCCACGCTCGAACGACTGGGCGGGTTCGTGCGAACCCACGCCAAATCGGCCTGATCCCTCGGCTGCATCCTGACCGACAGTAGAGCACGCGGCCGCGATACCCGGGGCCATCACACTGCGGTCCGTCCATGCCGGTATATCTAAAACCCGAAGGTGTCGAGGTCCGATACTTTGCGGGCCGGATGTGCGTGCACGGGCGGTCCAGACATCATCCACAACGACGAAGAAGGCTGATATATGTACCCCAACGAGGAAGCCAGGAAGAACCCGAACCGCATCGCCGCGGTCATGGGTGGTTCGGGCCGACAGCTGACGTACGGACAGTTGGATGCTTCCGCAAACCAGCTCGCGCATCTCTTCCGCGATCAAGGTCTGGTGCGACACGACCACGTGGCATTCTTCATGGAGAACAGCCTGGAGCTGATTGTTGCGTGCAGCGCCGGGGAACGGAGTGGCCTGTACTACTCCGCGATCGACGCAAAGTTCACCGCCGAAGAGGCAGCGTGGATCGTGAACAATTCCACGGCGCGGGTCGTCATCACCACAGTTGCCCTTCGACCCGTTGCCGAGGAATTGGTGAAGCGGTGTCCGCAGGTCGAGCGGTGGCTCATGGTGGGCCTCGAGCAGTCGGAAGGACCTTTCGAGTCGTACACAAAGGTCACCGAGACGTTGCCGACCTCACCGCAGGCCGATGAAAGAGTTGGTGCCTACATGGCATACACCTCTGGAACGACCGGGCGGCCCAAGGGGATCGCACGCGAGTTACCCGACATGGCCCCCTCGGACCCGCTCCCGATCATGGCGTTCGTAGCCGAGATCTATCGCTTGCACCCGGGCTGCGTCACACTGGTCCCGGGGCCGCTGCATCACATGGGTGGGCAGGCTCCGGCTAGTCTCACCATCCGGCTCGGTGGGACCGTCGTCATCATGGAGCACTTCGACCCCCAGAAGTACGTCGAGCTGGTGGACACGTATCAGGTGACGAACTCTCTGGTGGTGCCGACGATGATGTCGCGTATGCTGGCGCTCCCCGCCGAGTTCAAAGAGAAGCACACCATGGCCTCCATGGAGACACTCCTCCACGGCGCCGCTCCCTGCCCCACGTCGGTCAAGCAGCAAATGATCGACTGGGTCGGACCAGTCGTCTACGAGTACTACGGAGCCACCGAGGGCAACGGCATCACGTTCGTCGACTCCGGCGAGGCACTCGAGCGGCCGGGCACTGTCGGCAGGGCCAAAGTCGGCGAGATCGTGATCCTCGACGACGACGGGAACGAGTTGCCAACCGGTTCCATCGGTCAGGTGTGGTTCCGTGGACGTATCAATTACGAATACTTCGACGACGAGAAGAAGACGGCGGAAAGCCGCACCCCAGACGCCATGCTCAGCACGGTCGGCGATATCGGTTTCCTCGATGAGGACGGCTACCTCTTCCTCACCGACCGGGTGGCCTTCACCATCGTCTCGGGCGGAGTGAACATCTACCCGCAGGAGATCGAGAACGTGCTCGCCGATCATCCGGACGTCGCGGATGTGGCGGTCATCGGGGTTCCCAACAAGGACCGCGGCGAAGAAGTGAAAGCGATTGTGCAGCTCCGGGACGGCATTGATCCGGACACCTACGACTCCCAGATCCTCTTGGATGCGTGCGAGGGCCGCCTTGCCAAGTTCAAAAGGCCACGCTCAATCGACTACGTCGACGAAGTTCCCCGGTCGAGCAACGGAAAACTGGACAAAAAGGGTCTGCGGAAGAAATACTGGGAAGGCCACGCTACCCCCCTCGTCTAGATGTGAGGGACCCGTACCCTCCCGGCGCTGAAGCTGCCGGATACGGTCGAACCGAAAATACGCACCCGGTCCGGTGTCCGCTGGTTCCGAGCGTGCCGCAGTGGAGTTCGGTTCCGCTTCGCCGCACCAACATCCGGCCACATAAATGGCCGAAGCCGGCGATGCCTGCGCCCGGAGACCCCAGGCCCCGGGCCCGTACCACAATGCGACACCTCGCGCAGCGACGCCGTTTCTAGACTGTAGACCTCACCCTAGAGAAGGAGCTTTACGTGGCTATCCTGGTCGAGACTTCCCAGCGTGTCCGTGTCATTTCCCTGAATCGCCCCGATCGGCACAATGCGCTCGACGACCCGACCCTCGACGAGCTGCCCGTCGCCCTCGCCGACGCGTCAGCAGATCCGGCAATCGACGTCATCCTACTGCGCGGTGAGGGTCGATCGTTCTGCTCGGGACGTGACATGAGTGTCATCGACTCCGGAGAGTCGGGCATCGACAACGCCCGTTACGCCAACAACTACGAGTACATTCGTGCCGCCCAAGATCATCGGTTGGCGCTCCTCGGCTCGGCCAAACCCGTCGTGGCCGCGCTGAAAGGCCACGTGATCGGTGGCGGCCTCGAGCTGGCCATGGCTGCAGACATCCGAATTGCTTCCACCGATTCCAAGCTCAGCCTCCCCGAGGTGCTGTATGGAATTAGTACCGACACCGGGGGCGCAGTCCTCGCGACCATTCTCGCCGGACCGTCTCGCGCCAAGTTGATGCTGATGACCGGGCGCCGAATCGAGGCCCAACAAGCTCTCGCATGGGGCCTGGTCGACGAGATCGTCGAGCCCGAGGCGCTCGATGAGGCAGCGCTTGCGCTGTGCCATGAAATCGCTCAGAGAAACAACCCCGCCGTGCAGATCAGCAAGCAGCTCGTCGACCAGACATGGGAGGGCGCCATCAAGAACGGTCTGCGATCGGAGCTCCTCGCCCAGGTCGCCCTGTTCGCCGATCCAGCCTTCGCCGCTCGCGCCGATGCCTGAGTTGACGCCCTGCGATCGAGCATGTGAGCACGTGCCCTCGGCCGTGTTTCACGTTGCGACAACGTAACTCACCCGACGAGCCATAGGTTATGGGACATGCAACTAGCAAACAAGACAGTAGTGATCTCCGGCGGTAGCCGGGGAATCGGCGAGGCCATCGCGATCCGTGTCGCACGAGATGGGGCAAACGTGGCCTTGCTCGCCAAGACAGCCGAACCACATCCCAAGCTTCCCGGCACCATCTATACAGCCGCCGAGGCCGTGGAGCAGGCGGGTGGCAAAGCGTTGCCACTCGTCGGCGACATTCGCGATGACGCCTTTGTTGCCTCCGCGATCGCTAAGACCGCCGACGTCTTCGGCGGGATCGACATCGTCGTGAACAACGCGAGCGCGATCGATATGAGCCATAGCGACGCGATGACGATGAAAAAATACGACCTGATGAACGGCATCAACGCGCGCGGGACCTTCTCCGTGTCGATGCACGCCATCCCGTTCCTCAAGGAGTCCGAGTACGCACGGATCCTGACCATCTCGCCGCCGATCAGCCTCGAGCCGAAGTGGCTCACCGGCGGCACCGCGTACCTGATCTCCAAGTACGGGATGAGCCTCGCGACTCTCGGGCATGCCGAGGAGCTTCGTGACCACGGCGTCGCGGTGAACTCGCTGTGGCCGCGGACCGCTATCGATACCGCCGCCGTTCGCAACCTCTTCGCACGGGGCGCGGAGGGCACCGAGCTACTCGAGCGCACCCGCAAGCCGGAAATCATGGCCGATGCCGCCTACTATGTCCTGACCGCGGCCGGTAAAGAGATTACCGGCCAGTTCTTCATCGACGATGAAGTGTTGGAGCGGTTCGCGGGCATCACGGATCTCACGCCGTACCTCAACGGTCCGAACGCCGATGATCCGCTGATGAGCTACTGGTCCGAACCCCGCCAGTTGGCCTGACCCGATCCACATGCCGGAGCCAGGAGGCTTACACATGCTTGATCACGATGACGTCGACGAGTCGTTCCGCGAGCACGCCCGGTCCTGGCTTGCCCAGAACGCGTCGGAGTTCTTGGCCGACCACGCCGCAGCTGATGTGGACATCGAGACGTCGCGGAAGTTTCTGAGTTTGTTGCACCAAGCCGGCCTTGTCGGAATCACGTGGCCGGTCGAGTTCGGCGGGCAGGGCCGCGGCGAATCCGACGAGAACGTGTTCGCCGTCGAGAGCGCGCGATACAACCTCCCGCTCAAGGTCTTCCGCCTCGGCCTGGGCACGGTGGGTCCCGCGATCCTGGAGCTGGGGACTGTGGAGCAGAAGACCTCGTTCTGCCGTGACATCCTCACCGGAGATGCCATCTGGTGCCAGCTGTTCTCCGAGCCGGAGGCGGGATCAGACCTCGCCGGAATCCGAACATCCGCGACACGTGTCGATGGGGGGTACGTCGTCAGGGGACAGAAGGTGTGGACGTCCGGCGCGCATCTGGCCGACCGCGCGCTACTTCTGGCCCGAACCGATCCGGACGTCCCCAAGCACGCCGGTCTCACCATGTTTCTGATCGATATGCACCAGCCGGAAATCACCGTTCGCCCGCTCCCCGATGTGTCCGGTCGAGCCTTCTTCAACGAGGTACTGATCGACGGCGCATTCGTTCCGGAATCGATGACGCTCGGCGAGGTCGGCGCGGGCTGGGCAGCCGCCGGCCGGACGCTCCAGCACGAACGCGCCGCCGTGTCGACGGGTCTGGGGAAAGGCGACCGAGATACCGACACCATATCGGTGAAAAATCTCCTCAACCTGGCACGAACGCACGGCCGCTTTCTGGGTGATACGGCGCGCGCGGACCTTCTCGATCTGCTTGTTGCCGACCGCCTGGTCGGCCATCTGCGGCTCCGCCTGACGCAGGAGGCTGAAGCCGGGACGGCGATCGGCGCGCGTGGCTCCATCGTCAAGTTGCTGATGGGACGAAACGAAATCGAAGCAGCCAAGACTGCCTCGCGTGTACTGGGGCCGCTGGCGGTCACCGGCCGTGACCCCGGTGGCTCGCCGACCGACGTGATGCAGACCGTGATCGGCTCGCCTGGTCTGGCAATCGCGGGTGGCACCGAGGAGATCCAGAAGAACATCGTCGCCGAGCGAATCCTCGGCCTCCCACGTGAGCCGGACCCGTTGCGGCAGCGCCCGTTCCGCGAGCTCAGAGTCACCGGCGACAACACATCGGCTCTTGGAGTACAAGAATGAAACTGACACTGGACCCCGAACAGCAAGTGCTGCAGGACACCACCCGCCGGTTCCTCGCCGGGCGCGTCTCTGTTGCCCACACCCGTGAGTTACTGGCTCAGGGCGGGCTCCGCCACGACGCAGCGGTCTGGAAGCGGGCCTGCGGCGAACTGGGTCTTGCCGGCCTGATCGCCGATCCCGACCGCGGCGGAAGCGGTACCGGACTCACCGAAGCATCCCTGGTCCTCGAGGAGTTCGGCGCCGTTCTCGGCGGTGGCCCGGTGCTTTCGGTGACAGCTGCCGTTGCCGCGCTCGAGATGGCCGGCGGCGATATCGCCGACAAGTATGTGAGTCGGCTTGTCGAAGGGGAGGCAACGGCGGCCGTCGTCCTCGGTGTCGACGGCGACTTCCAGCCCGGCGCCCCGGCGGTCGACATCGACGGCGGTCGGTGCCGGATCACCGCGTCGTGCCCGAATGTGATGGACGCTCCCGATGCCGACATTTTCGTTCTCATCGTGCCGTCGGATGTCGCCGCTCGTGTCGTCATTGTCGAGCGCGGCGCCCATGGAGTGACCATCGAACCGGTCGCAAGTCTCGACCTGACGCGTGGCTTCGCCGATGTCCATCTCGACAAGGTCGTCGGCGACACTGCACTTCTGGCACCTGGTGCAGCCGAGGGTCTTCGTGATCGAATGGCGGTCCTGATCGCGGCCGAGCTCAGTGGCTTGATCCGATCCTGCATAACCCACACCACCACGTACGCGCAGACCCGTGTGGCGTTCGGGCGGGTCATCGGGTCGTTCCAGTCGTTGAAGCACCGGCTCGCCGACATGTACTGCCAACTCGAGCTGGTCCAATCCGCCGTCCGCGCCGCGACATGGTGCGCGGACTCCGGTGATCGAGACTTCGCGATCAACGCGGCGGTGGCGATGCGAGCGGCCACCGGCCAAGCCGTCGACATTTCAACGGAGTGCCTGCGCATGACGGGGGGTGTTGCCTACACCTGGGAACATGATGCACATTTCTACGTGCGCCGCGCACACCAGGACCAGTCACTGCTGGGCGGACGTGTCGGCAACGACGAAAGGCTCCGAGAGTTGGTCCTCGCGTAGCGTCGCCGTGACCGACCGGTCGGGCGTTCGTGTCGTCGGCCTCGCGCAGGTCGGCGCAGGCCCGGAAGCTCTCCCCCGTCGGGGCTCGATCTTGATCAAGCACCCATTGTCGGCTGCGGAAACTTCGGCAGGGAATGGCGTTCACAGGGCACGGCATTCGCCCCGGGGATCACGACAAAGCCCCGGGGCGCACGACGCCGTGGAGGCCTAGACGCTCCCACCCTCCCACCCGGTGTTCGATTCGGTCATCCACCGCGCCAGTTGGACAGTGTCTTCGATGACGGCGAAGCCCTCGGTG
>NZ_WXYH01000370.1:0-37504 GCF_009872365.1 Rhodococcus sp. T7 | reverse complement strand
TTTGCCACTCACGTGGGGGATCAGCCGACCACGAGGTCCAACTCGTCGTCGGCCACGCCGACCGCGATGCTGCCACCCTCGACGAGGACGTCGTCGAGCAGCAGATCGGCGATCCGATCGTCGACGGCCCGCTGAATCGACCGGCGCAACGGGCGCGCCCCGAACTCGGGCTGGTGTCCGTGCTCGGCGATCCAGTCGACCGCGGCGTCGCTGAACGAGATCTCGATGCCCTTGGACTGCAGTCGCTTCCGACTGTCGTCCAGCAGCAGGTCGGTGATCCGGTGCAGCTGATCGGTGTCGAGCTTGCGGAAGATCACGATCTCGTCGATCCGGTTCAGGAACTCCGGACGCATCGACTCGCGCAGCCGGCCCATCACCCGATCCCGCAGCGGCTTCTCCGACGCCTCCGCGTCACCGGTGCTGAAGCCCAGCGCACCCGACTTGCTGGAGATGATGTCGGATCCCAGGTTGCTGGTCATGATCAGCACGGTGTTCTTGAAGTCCACCGTCCGGCCCTGACCGTCGGTGAGCCGACCGTCGTCGAGCACCTGCAGCAGCGTGTTGAACACGTCCGGGTGCGCCTTCTCGATCTCGTCGAGCAGGATCACCGAGTACGGGTTCCGCCGGACCTGCTCGGTGAGCTGCCCCGCCTCCCCGTACCCGACGTAGCCGGGAGGAGCACCGACGAGCCGGCTGACCGTGTGACGTTCACCGAACTCGCTCATGTCGAGTCGCAGCATCTTGTTCTCGTCACCGAACAGTGTGGCGGCCAGCGCCTTCGCGAGTTCGGTCTTGCCGACACCCGTCGGTCCGAGGAACAGGAAGCTGCCCACGGGACGGTCGGGATCGTTCATCCCGGTGCGGCTGCGGCGCACGGCCCGGGCGATCGCCTTCACGGCGTCGTCCTGGCCGATGACGCGGCGGTGCAGTTCGTCCTCGAGCCGGCGGAGACGTTCCTTCTCCTCCTCGGTCATCTGGCTGGCCGGGATCCCGGTGGCCCGCGACACGACCTCGGCGATCTGCTCGGCCGTCACCTCGGGCGCGGCGTCGGACGCACCGACGGACTTCCCGTCGATTCGGGCCTGGACCGCCGTGGCCTCGTCGCGCAGACTCGACGCCTTCTCGTACTGCTCGTCGGCGACGGCCTGCTCCTTGGCCTGTTCGAGTTCCGCCAGCTTCGCCCGCAGAGCCTCGACGTCGACGCTCGGCATCCGCAGCCGCAACCGGGCGCCGGCCTGATCGATCAGGTCGATCGCCTTGTCCGGCAGGAAGCGGTCGCCGATGTAGCGGGCCGACAGCTCGACCGCGGCCGTGATCGCCTCGTCGGTGTAGCGGACACCGTGATGCTCCTCGTACCGGTCACGCAGACCGGACAGGATCGCCACCGCATCCTCGACGCTCGGCTCCGCCACCGTCACCGGCTGGAAGCGCCGTTCGAGCGCCGGGTCCTTCTCGATGTGCTTGCGGTACTCGTCGAGCGTCGTCGCACCGACGATGTGCAGTTCACCGCGGGCCAGCTTCGGCTTGAGGATGTTGCCCGCGTCCATCGCACCGTCGGCGCCGCCACCGGCACCGGCGATGGAGTGCACCTCGTCGATGAAGACGATCAGCTCGTCCGAGTGGGCCGAGATCTCGTCGATCACCTTGTTGAGGCGTTCCTCGAAGTCGCCGCGGTACCGGGTGCCCGACACCATGCTCGACAGGTCGAGTTGCACGATGCGCTTACCCGTCAGACGGTCGGGGACGTCGCCGTCGACGATGCGCTGGGCCAGGCCCTCGACGACCGCCGTCTTGCCGACGCCGGCCTCACCGACCAGCACGGGGTTGTTCTTGGTGCGGCGCGACAGGATCTCGATGGTCTGCTCGATCTCGTCGGCGCGCCCGATCACCGGGTCGACTCCGCCGCCGCGTGCGCGTTCGGTGAGGTCGAAGGCGTACTTGTCGAGCGTGGGGGTCTCGGAGTCCGGGGACTCCTCCACCGACCCGCCCTGCACCGCGGTCTGCAGGCGTTCCGGGGTGATGCCCTCGGACGCGAGCAGTCGTCCGGCGGCGTGGTCCTGATCCGCGGCGAGCGCCAGGAAGAGGTGCTCGGGATCGATGTAGGTAGAACCGAGAGCGCGCGCGAGCTGATGCGCCTCGAGCAGCGCGGTCTTCAGCGCACCGCTCAGTGCGGGCGTTGCAAAGCCTGACGTGTCGCGGCCCTGAGGCAGTCGCAGCTCGACGGCATCGGCGACGGCCGAGGTGTCGGCGCCTGCGCGGCGCATCAGGGAACTGACGGGGTCGTGTTCTGTCATGACGCGCAGAACGTGGAGTGCATCGAGTTCCGCGTCGCCACGACCTGCGGCGAAGCGGGCAGCAGCAGCCATGAGCTCCTGGGTGGAGCGGCTCATGAGCCGACTGATGTCGATGCGACCTGGGCCCTCCGGCCCGAAGAATGCTGGCATTCCTCAGCCTCCTATAAGTTGAGCGTTACTGACTCAACTAACGTGCCAACTCTGCGATCAATTCCCGGCTGTCCCGGATGTGAGCGCGATCACAGGCGCTTCGCGCTCGTGCGCCTTTTTGGTAGCGGGAACAACCAGAAAGGCGCACGGGCGCGGAGCGCCTACTGCAAGGGCAGTTCGTCCTCGTCGAACACCCGGCCCATGCGTTTGCGGACGCCGAGAACGAGGCACCGGTCGAGGATGCTGACCGCGGGCAGTTTCTGCTCGACGACGGCCTCGAGCCCTTCGACGTCGGAGAGTCCGCGCAACCACACCGACACCAGGAGATTGGCAGGCCCTGCCACCGACAACACCGTCCGCACCGCGGGCAGCCCGCTCAGGTTGGCGCCGACCCTGGCCATCTGGGCGGCGGGAACCCGGAGGAAGTACCACGCGCAGACGGGATACCCCGAGGCCCAGCGCGGCATGTCCGTGCGGAATTCGAAAGCGCCCGAAGCGAGGGTCGCGCTCAGCCGTTCGCGCGCCCGCCGCGTGGAGGTCCCGAGGGCGTCCGCGACGGTCCGTGTCGTCGCACGACCGTCGCGGGACAGGATGGCGATGATGTCCCGTTCGGCGACCGGCGGACGGGCGAACATCGCCGAGAGCCGGGCGGCGTCCCGGCGTCGGGCGGCGTCGATCGCGCCCGACTCGTCGGCGTCGAGAGCGCGCAGACGCCACTGCGATGCTCCGGAGATCGCGGTGATCACCGGGTGCGTGCGGACGGTGCGAACGTCGGGGATGCCCGCGACGCGGGACACGACGTATCGGTTGAACGCTGTCGGGTCGGGGCAGCCCACGGTGAGGATCAGGTCGCGACCACCCGAGGCGACGTCGATCGACATGCACTCGGTGTCCTGGGACAACTCGGTGATCACCGCGTCGATCGACCCGGCGACGCACTCGACCTCGACGATCGCGCCGCGCGCGGCCTCGGACATCGGCGGCTGGACCGTCACCCAGGCCATGCCCCGTTCGCTCAGCCCGGACCACCGTCGCGCGAGAGTCACCGGGTCGGCCCCGAGGATCGGCCCGAGTTGCGACCACGGCACCCGCGGCCACACCTGCAACGCGTGAATAAGTCGAAGTTCGTCCTCCGTGGGCGTCTTCTCCTGCATATCAGTACCTCCTCAGCGTCAACTTCTGCGCATTTACACCGCAGAAATTCACTGACCCAACACTCGGACGCATCGATTCGGTCGTTTCGCTCATATTGTCATGTCGCCTCCCGAGGCGGCCCGCAACCTTGGAGGTCACACATGGGAGCACTCCGATCCCCCATTCCCACCGGCGCCGGTTCCGACCGGCGTCTCGGCGCCGCGGCCGGCTTCGTCGGGTTCCTCTTCGCCATGGAACTGTCGAGCGGATTCCTCCAGGCATGGTTCAGTCCGGTCCTCTCGGCGATCGGTGAGAAGTACTCGGTCGGCCCCGCCGACCTGAACTGGGTGCAGACGAGTTATCTGCTCGCGACCGCGGTCCTCGTGCCGTTGCTCGCCAAGATGGGCGACCAGTACGGACACAAGCGGATGCTCGTCGTCGCGACGGCGATGGTCACGGTCGGCAGCGTCGTGTCGGCGCTCGCCCCGACGTTCGGCATCTTCATCCTGGGCCGGGCGATCACCGGCGCACTCGCGGCGTTCCTGCCGCTCGAGTTCGCGATCGTGCGGGAGCGCGCCTGTGAGCAGTCCGGGAAAGCGATCGGTTTGCTGGTCGGCGGGCTCACGCTCGGCGCCAGCGTCGGCGTCGTCCTGTCCGGGGTCCTCGCATCGTTCCTCAGTCTGACTGTGCTGCTTCTCGTTCCGGCGGCACTCATGGCGCTCGCGCTCGTCGTCGTGGTGTTCTTCGTCCCCGAAACCACGGCGCGCACGTCGGGCCGCCTCGACTGGGCCGGGGCGATTCTCCTGGGGGCGGGGCTAGCGTTCGCGTTGTTCGCGATCAGCACGGGCAACAGGTTCGGGTGGGCGTCGGGGCCGGTGCTGGGTGGGCTCCTGCTCGGCGGCACGCTTCTCGCGCTGTGGGTGGTGCTCGAGCGGCGGGTGTCCTCGCCGCTGGTCGATTTCGCGATGCTCTCCGGCCGTGCCGGTGTCGGGCTGCCCATCCTGCTCGCGGCCCTGTTCGGGGCCCAGTTGTTCGGCAGCCAGACCCCGATCGCGCTCTTCGTCGGCACCGACCCGGCAGCGGCCGGATTCGGGCTCGGCCTGTCGTCGTCGCTGATCGGCCTGGTCCTCGTGTTCGCGTCGATCGCGGCGTTCGCCGGCACGTTCGCCGGACCGCGGCTGGGTGCGCGGGTCGGCGACGTCACCGCCGTCATCGTCGGCGCGGTGGCCGCCGCACTGGGGTACGCCCTGCTCACGGTGCTGCACTCGGACACCGTCAGCGTCCTCGTGTGGCTCGTCGTGTCCGGACTCGGCAACGGCATCATCATCTCCGCGCTCCCCAACGTGGTGGTGGCACGGGCGCCACGGGACTCGGTCGGCATCGCATCGGGCCTCTACAACACTGCCCGCACCGTCGCCGGTGCCATCGCAGGCGCCAGCTTCACTGCGGTGATGTCCGGGTTCACGGCGACGCTCGACGGCGGTTCCGTGATCACGAGCGAGGCGGGGTACCAAGCGGTTTGGGTGATCTGCGGGCTGCTCTCGCTCGCCGTCGCCGGCCTCGCGGTGGTGACACGCGGACCCGCCGCCGAGCGCACTGCGCCTACCGTCACTGCCGCCGCGCCCGCCGAGGCGTGATCACCGTTCTCTCCAGAAGAAAGGAAAGTTCATGACCGACACCGCAATTGCCGGCGACATCGACGTCTCCGGCGGCCCGAACGCAGTCGCCGAGGAGTTGAAGCGACGCGTGGAGGACACCGTCCTCGAATGGCGCGACCGCCTCGTCGCCACGAGCCACGACCTGCACGCCCATCCGGAACTCGCGTTCGAGGAACACCGTTCGGCGGCGCTCGTCGCAGACCTGCTCCGCGATGCCGGTTTCACGGTGGACGTGGGTGTCTGGGGGCAGGACACCGCACTCGAGGCCGCGTACGGCAGCGGTGACCTGACGGTCGTGGTCTGCGCCGAGTACGACGCCCTCCCCGGCATCGGGCACGCATGCGGCCACAACATCATCGCGACTGCCGGAGCGGGGGCGGCGATCGCGCTGTCCCGGGTTGCGGACGAGCTCGGCATCCGGGTCAAGCTTCTCGGGACGCCGGCCGAGGAGAAGGGTGCGGGCAAGGCCCACATGCTGGAGGCCGGCGCCTGGGAGGACGCGACGGTGTCGCTGATGGTTCACCCCGGTCCCGGCATCGTCGTGTCCACCGCGGGGAGCACGTCGCAGTCCCGCGACCGGTTCCGGGTCGAGTTCACCGGGCGGGCGTCGCACGCGGCGGCCGCGCCGAGCGCAGGGATCAACGCGGGCGACGCGGCGACGGTCATGCAGGTGGCCGTGGGACTGTTGCGGCAGCACCTGCCCGACACCGTGCGGGTCAGCGCCGTCACGCTGTCCGGTGGCGACGTCTCCAACATCATTCCGGCAACCGCGGTCGTCGAGGCCGAGGTGCGCTCCTTCGACCTCGCGGAGACCGCCGAACTGAAGAAGAAGGTGCTCGCCTGCGTGGACGGCGCCGCGACGGCCACCGGATGCAGCTACGCCGTCACCCCTGTCGATCCGATCTACGAGCCCCTCGTCCAGCACCCGTTCCTCGCCGACCGTTTCGACGCCGCCCTCGGGCATCGGGGCCGGGTGATGACACCGCTGAACGGCGGCGCACTCGGCGGCGGATCGACCGACATGGGCAACGTCTCCCAGGCCCTCCCGTCGATCCACCCGTTGATCGGGGTGATGGGTTCGACGGCCGCACCGCACACAGCGGCATTCGCGGCCGACGCGATCTCGCCGGCCGCCGACGACGCCATCGTCGACGGGGCCTACGCTCTGGCCGCGGCGATCGTCGACCTCGCCACCGACGTCGAGGCGCGGGAAGAGGTTCTCGAGCGGCAGCGCACCCGGGCACCCGGCGCCACACGCCGGCCTGCGTACGTGTAGCCCTCCGGTGGGGTGCAACGCGGCCTGAGAGCGAAAACCCGCGCTGCACCCCACCGCGGTTCTACGCTGAACTGGTGGTGGCTCTCGTTCGAGCGGTCCGGCGGCTGGCTCTGGGACGCCCGCTGCGCAGTGACGATCTCGGGGAGCAGTTGCTGACCAAGCGTCTGGCGCTGCCGATCTTCGCGTCCGACCCGCTGTCGTCCGTCGCGTATGCGACGCAGGAGATCCTGCTGATCCTGTCGCTGGGCGGTCTCGCGTACTTCTATCTGACACCGTATCTGGCGGTCGGGGTGGTGGTGCTTCTCGCGGTCGTCGCCCTGTCGTACCGCCAGGTGGTGTACGCGTATCCCAGCGGGGGCGGCTCGTACGAGGTGGCCACCAAGAATCTCGGCCCGTCCGCAGGATTGACGGTGGCGTCCGCACTGCTCATCGATTATGTGATGACGGTGGCGGTGTCGGTCTCGGCCGGCGTCGACAATCTGATCTCGGCGGTGCCTGTGCTGGACACGCACCGGGTGACCCTGGCCGTGGCGTTCGTGGTGCTGCTGACGGTGATGAACCTGCGCGGGATCCGCGAATCGGGGGCCATGTTCGCCTTCCCGACGTACGGGTTCATCGCCGGCGTGATGATCCTGATCGTGACGGGGTTCATCCGTGTCGCCGTGGGTTCGACGCCCGTCGCCGAAAGCGCCGGCTACACCATCGAACCGGAACTGTCCGGGCTGACCGGTCTGGCCCTCGTGTTCTTCGCGCTGCGCGCGTTCTCGTCCGGATGCACCGCGCTGACGGGGGTGGAGGCGATCTCCAACGGGGTGCCCGCGTTCCGTAAACCGAAGAGCGCCAACGCCGCGAAGACCCTCATGGCGATGGCGGCGACGGCCATCGTGATGTTCGCGGGAATCACCGCGCTGGCCATCGTCGCCAAGGTGCACGTCGCGGTGAATCCGTGCGATCTGATCGGGTTCGCCGGAAACTGCGAGACCGACCCGCAGCGCACCGTCATCGCGCAGATCGCGGCCGCCGTGTTCGGCGGCACCACCAACTTCGGCTTCTTCTACGTGCAGGCCGCGACCGTGCTGATCCTCGTGCTCGCCGCGAACACCGCCTACAACGGCTTCCCGCTGCTCGCGTCGGTGCTCGGCCGCGACCGTTACCTTCCCGTCCAGCTCAACACGCGCGGCGACCGGTTGGCGTTCAGCAACGGCATCGTGCTCCTCGCGGTGACGGCGGGCGGGCTGATCGTCCTGTTCCACGCGTCCGTCACTCACCTCATCCAGCTGTACATCCTCGGGGTGTTCACGTCCTTCACCCTCAGCCAGGCGGGCATGGTCCGGCACTGGAACGGTGTGCTGGCAACCGAATCCGACTCCCGCCAGCGTCGTCGTATCCGCGGTAGGCGGGCGCTCAACGGCACCGGCGCCGTCCTCACGGGCACCGTCCTGATCATCGTCACGATCACGAAGTTCACCGAGGGCGCCTACCTGGTGGTCATCGCGATGCCGATCCTGTTCTTCCTGATGCGCGGGGTGCGGCGGCACTACGACCGGATCGCGGCGCTCCTCGTCGTCGACGAGGACAGCTTCACCCTCCCCTCCCAGGTGCACACCATCGTGCTGGTGTCCGTGCTCAACAAACCCACCGCCCGGGCCCTCGCGTACGCCCGCGCCACCCATCCGACGACGCTCGAGGCCGTCACCGTGCAGGGCGCCGACACCACGAAGTTGCAGCGGGAGTGGGAGAAATACGAGATTCCGGTGCCGTTGAAGGTCCTCGAATCGCCGTACCGCGAAGTCACCGGCCCCATCATGGGATACGTGAAATCCGTCCGGAAGCGGGTCCCCGGCGGAGTCGTCACCATCTTCATCCCCGAATACGTGGTCGGTCGCTGGTGGGAACACCTGCTGCACAACCAGAATGCGCTGCGTCTCAAGGGCCGGTTGCTGTTCACGTCCGGGGTGATGGTCACGAGCGTGCCGTGGCTGCTGGATTCGGCCACGCGGGCCGGGGCACCGCTCGGCAAGCCCGCGCCGGGCGACATCCGGCGTGGCCTGCCCACGACCGTCGAACTCAGCGGAAAGTCGGCTTCAGATACTCGGTGAGTCCGTCGACGGCGACCGGACTCTGCCGGAATCCCAGATAGCCGTCCGGGCGGACGACGAACGCGGCGGAACCTTCGGTTCCGTAGGCGCGGGCGAACTCGCCGTCGCGGTCCCGGATCAGCGGCAGCACCGTTTCGCCGACCTCGGCGGCAGGCGACGCGACGAGGTACGTGTCGACGAGTCCGCCGGTCGCCGCGTCCACCGACGTCGCGGCGGCCTCGAGCAGTTCCAGCCCGCGCGCGTCGACCGAGTCGTCGGCATACAGCAGCAGCGTGTGGTTCGGTCCCGCGAGGAGCGTGAACAGCCGGAGGGGAAACGCGACGGTGGTGCGGGTCAGCCCGCGGGCGTCGGATGCCCGACTGCCGGGCACGAGTGCCGCATTCGACTCCGGTCGGCCGACGATCGGACTGTCCGCGTAACTGATGAGAAGTTGCGCCTCGCGGCGGATCACGTAATCGGGATCCGACGACCCCGCCCCGATCCCCTCCCGGGCGCTGCGCACGGTGCGTCCCACCACCTCCTCCCCGACGGGCCGCCGCTCGGCGTCGTAGCTGTCCAGCAGATCGGGGGCCGCGGCACCGGACACCGCCAGCGCGACCTTCCACGCCAGGTTGTGGGCGTCCTGGATGCCGGTGTTCATGCCCTGTGCGCCGGTCGGCGGATGGATGTGCGCGGCGTCGCCCGCGACGAACACCCGGCCGCGCCCGTACGAGTCGACGATGCGGTGGCTGATCCGGAAGACGGACGACCAGCGAAGATTCGACGCCCGCGTCGGCTGGGGCGACAGCCGGTCGAGCACGGCCTGGATGTGGCTCAGCTCGGGCGTCGGTCCCGCTTCGAAACCGTGCGCGATCTTGTCGGCCGCCGGAGTTCCGGTGCCGGCGAGATCGCTGGGCACCAGCATCGACATCCGGTAGCGGCGGCGCCCGGGCAGCGGGATGCACACCAGCAGGTCGTCGGTCTCGCCGTCCGTCTGATGCATCGACCGGATTCCGTAGCCGCGCGGCATCGTCCAGTCGACCTCGACGTCGCCGAGCATGTACTGCTCGACGAACGCACCGCCCTCGAAGGTGAGGCCGAGACCCTTGCGGACCACGCTGTGCGCGCCGTCGCAGCCGAAAAGGTACTGGGTTAGGACGGTTTCGTCGCCATCCGCTCCGGTGACCGTGGCGACGACGCCGTCGTCGTCCTGTTCGAACGCCGTCAGCCTGCTTCCGCGTTCGATCGTGGTGCCGAACGTGGCCAGGTGCTCGGTGAGGATGCGTTCGGTCTCGTACTGGGGCAGCCCGATGAATTCGAACGGGATGTCCGCTGGGAGCGACAGGTCCAGCCGGGCGACCTCGTCGCCGTTGACGTACACGATCTGCCCGAGCATCTCGATCGACGCGTCCAGGATGTTCCGCAGCACACCCATGCTCTCGAACACCTCGAGTGTGCGCGGCTGAATTCCCACCGCCTTCGCGTACTGCGGCGGCTCGAGCAGGGGATCGATGATGCGGCAGGCGACGCCTCGCCTGCGCAGTTCGATCGCCGCTGTCAGACCGACAGGACCCGCTCCGACCACCAATACCTCGGGATGCACCACACGACACCGCCTCGTCAGCAGGGACCGACCACCGCCCAGTATGCGGGACCGGCCACGTGATCGACCGGGGTTCGGGCCAGACAGAGGCCGTGGCCGCAGCTTTCAGGTGGGCACGGCGTGCTCCCGTGGCCGGCGGACGGCCTCCCTGGCCACCAGTTCGATCGTCACGGCCACCGCGCAGGTCTGCGCGAGCAGCAGCCCTACCAGAACGAGGATCTGGACGGCGCCGGCCTGGACGGCGGATCCGCTCGCGAGCAGCACCCCGACGAACGCCCCCGGCAGGGTGACCAGCCCGACGGTCCGGGTCTGGTCCAGCCCCGGAAGCAACGCGTCCGAGGCGGCGGACCGGACCACCTCCAGGCGGGCGTCGCGGACGCTGAGCCCGAGACTGAGCCCCGCCTCCACCTCACCCCACCGCTGTTCGACCGCATCGAGCCCCCGCCGCGCCGCGAGGGAGGTCGCCGTCATCGCGCCGCCGAGCACGATCCCGCCGACCGGAACGAGGGCGACCCCTTCGAGCGGAACCACCCCGCTCACCAGCATCAACGGCAGCACGATGCCCACTCCCGCCGTGAGCGACAGCGCCAGCCACAGCGCGGACCGCCCGGCCCTCGCACGCCGAGCGGATGTCCCCACCGCCGCCGCGAACATGACGACCAGCACGAGGATCGAGGACCACAACTGCGCGAGAGCGGCGGCCAGGATCAGCGACACCGCGGCGAGCTGGGCGGCGCCCCGGATCGCCGCGGCGGGCACGACCAGTGGACTACCGAGCCGGGTGAGGCGGTAGACCACGGCCGCGCAGACGACCATCACGGTGCACAGCACGGCCAGTCCGACACCGGGATTCGCCAGGGACGTACTCACCCGGCCCAGTGTTCCTCACTGGAAGCCCCGGGTTCGGGAGTACCCGTTCTGCCCACGCGGCCCGGGGAGTGCGTGCGACCATGGAGGAGTCGACGCTCTACGCCCGATGACGCTGACCGGAGGCCGTGGCGATGGACGACCGGGCGAACACAGAGCACCCGCGGGTCGTGGTCGAGACCGAACACGGCCGCACGACCCACAGCGCGGGCAAAGCCGTCCGCATCGGCCGGGATCCGCAGTTGGAGGTCACGATCGTCGACCCCGTGGTGTCCCGCGAACATGCGCAGCTCACCTGGGACGACGGCTGGCAGCTCGTCGACTCCGGCAGTAAGAACGGGATCTACGTCGACGGTGAGCGCCGCGAGAAGGTTCCCGTCGCGAGCCCCGTCCGCGTCCGCCTGGGTGACGCGACCGAGGGTCCGGTCGTGCGGCTCTCGATCGAAGATCCGGACGCGACGCGACAGGACGTGGGCGCCCGATGGGACGAGTCCACGATCAGCGTCGGGACACCCAGCGCCCCGACTGCGACACCGCACGACGAGACTCCGGCGGGATCACTCACGGTAGGGCGGTCGCCCGACAACGACATCGTCGTCCGGGACGTGCTGGCCTCACGCCATCACGCCATCGTCCACCACGTGCCGTCCGGCCTCGAGATCGACGACCTGGGGAGCGTCAACGGAACGTTCGTCGGCGGCGCCCGGGTGTCACGGGCGCAGTTGACCGACGGCGACGTCGTCACGATCGGCAACACCGATTTCGGCGTGCGGGAAGGCCGGCTCGTTCCGCGGCGCGTGGTGTCTCCGACCGCGGGCGGTCTGCGCGTGGACGGCGTCGGACTCACCATCGAAGGCGGGCGCCGCCTGCTCGAGGACGTCACGTTCACCGCCCAGCCGGGCAGCCTCACCGCGGTGATCGGCCCGTCCGGCGCGGGCAAGACCACGGTGGCCACCATCATCTCCGGTTCGGAGCGACCCACCGAGGGCGTGGTCGAATTCGAGGGACGCAGCGTGCACGCCGAATACCAGGTGCTGCGCTCCCGCATCGGGATGGTCCCCCAGGACGACGTCGTGCACCGCCAGTTGACCATCCGGCAGGCGCTCGGCTATGCGGCGGAGCTGAGACTGCCGCCGGACACCAGCCGGGAGGACCGTGAGGAGGTGATCGCGACGGTCCTGGGTGAACTGCAACTGTCCGAACACGCCGACACGAGGGTCGACCGGCTGTCCGGCGGACAACGCAAACGCGCGTCCGTCGCGATGGAGTTGCTCACCGGCCCGTCCCTGCTGATCCTCGACGAACCGACGTCGGGCCTCGACCCCGCGCTCGACCGGCAGATCATGGCGACGTTGCGCCGGCTCGCCGATTCGGGCCGCGTCGTCGTGATCGTCACCCATTCGCTGTCGTACCTCGAGATGTGCGATCAGGTGCTGCTCCTCGCGCCGGGCGGCAAGACGGCGTACGTGGGTCCGCCGGACCGGGTCGGGGCCGCGCTCGGTAGCACCGACTGGGCCGACATCTTCGCCCGCGTCGCGGCCGACCCCGACGGGGTATTCGCCGCCTACCGCGCCACCCGCCCGTCCGTGGAGGTGCCTGCCCCGAGCACGCCGGGACCGCTCGGCAGTCCGGCGCACACCTCGCGGCGCAAGCAGTTGAGTACCGTCGCCCGCCGCCAGGTGCGGCTGATCCGCGCCGACCGGGGGTACCTGATCTTCCTGTCCCTGCTGCCGTTCGTGCTCGGCGGGCTGGCCGTGCTCGTGCCCGGCGACACCGGGTTCGGCCCGTCCGGCCTCGACGAGTCCGGCGAACTCACCCAGATCCTGGTCGTGCTGATCCTCGGCGCCGCGTTCATGGGATGCTCGCTGACCATCCGCGACCTGGTCGGCGAACGCATGATCTATCACCGCGAACGCGCCGCCGGGCTGCTCCCGTCCGCCTACCTGACGGCGAAGATCGTCGTGTTCTGCGCCGCCGCGATCGTGCAGTCGGTGATCATGGTGGCGATCGTGTTCGTGGGCAAGGGTTTTCCGGGCCGGGGCAGCCTGATCCCCTCGGGCTCCGTCGAACTGATCGTGGACATCGCCGTCACCACCTGTTCCTGCGTCCTCGTCGGTTTGGCGTTGTCCTCGGTGGCGCGCTCCAACGAGCAGGTGATGCCGATGCTGGTGGTCACGATCATGGTGCAGTTGGTGATGTGCGGAGGACTGATCACCATCACCGGACGCAAGGTCCTCGAACAGCTGTCGTGGCTCTTCCCGTCCCGCTGGGGGTTCGCGGCCTCCGCCTCGACGGTGGACCTGCGCACCAACGCCACCGGCACCGAGCCCGACACACTGTGGCAGCACGCCGCGTCGTGGTGGCTGCTCAGCATCGCCATGCTGGTGCTCATCAGTGGTGTGCTCGGGGTCGTCACCTACGCCCGGCTCCGACTCCGGCGTTCCCGCCGGGCCGGCTAGCTCAGTTCGACGACTGTCCCCAGGTCGTGAACGTGCTCCCGGTCCGAATTTTCGGGGGCCGGCGTGATGTCGCCTCTCGCCGTGTGGGCCATCGTTCTCGCCTCGCCCGCGACGAAGGCGACCGGTACGGCCACGGCAACGGACAGGACGGCGGCGGCTGCATCGAACGCCAGGCGGGCGACGCCGAAGGCACAGTTCGCGGTTTGTCGGATCGTCATCGTCCGCCTTCCTCCATCCCAGCCCACAGGACGCAGCGGACCACTCCTCTTTGCAGAATCATTACCTACTCGAGGTTATTAGCAGCATCCACTACTCGCGAGTACCAAACCGACCAGATCGAATAATTCTGTCACCGACCCTCGAACCCGGCGGCAGAGCGAGGGAAGACAGGCACGTATCCAGGTAATTCGGCCGGTGCGCCCGGCCCGTGTCGGGGCCACCCTGTAATCAGAGCGCGCCCCGCAGACGCGACACCACACCGAGCGCACTGGAGTACCGACGGCATGAACCCCCACACCGGAAACCACGGGCTTCATCTGGTTCAGACGTTTCGCGCCGACCCGGTGCGGCCGGGACGCCACGCCCTGCGCGCCGCCACCACCAGAATCGGCATCGCCTGCACCCGCGGCGCCGGCGACCACAGCGCGTTCGACAGTTCCGGTCTCGTCCAGTGGGCGTACAAACAGGCGGGCGTATCGGTTCCGCGCACCACGTACGAGCAACTCCTGCACGGAACCGCCGTCGACCGGGACGACCTGCAGCCCGGTGACGTCGTCCTCTTCTACGGGGGCGGCCACGCCGGGATCTACGCGGGCGACGACACCGTCGTCCACGCCCCGGCTCCGGGTCGGCCGGTCACGCGAGTGGCCTTGAACTCCATGTCGTTTCACGCAGCGCGGCGATACTGACGGCTGCGTCCGAGACCGCCCCCAGCCGACCCGGTCGGGGGCGGCTGGGGGCCCTTTTTCGACCGCCCGCGACGACGCGATCTCAGTGCGCCGCGTTGTACGCTTCCTCGATCTGGGCGGGAATACGGCCGCGCGCGGACAACTCGTAGCCCTGCGCCGTCGCCCATTCCCGGATTTCCTTCGCCTGCCCACGGCCCTGCGACGGATCCACCGCAGTGGTCGACCGGCGCTTCCTTCCCCCGACCCGAGTTGCATGCTCGATGTAGAACTCGAGAGTCTTGTGGAATTCCCTGGCGTTCTTGAGCTTCAGATCGATCTCGTAGTCGACGCCGTCGACTGAGAACGGAATGGTCTCCCCCTTACCGTTCTTGATCGGAGTTCCGTCGATGTCGTCGATGCGTTCGACAACAACTTTGCGCGCCACAGTTCCACTCCTTCATCGTCGATAACCCGGGGAACACTACGTCGAAGTATTGTTCACCTGCCAATCCCCGACGGGGCTTTTCGCACTGTGGACCTGCGAGCGTCTGATTGGCAGACCCTGATGTCGGGGTATTCGTCGGACATGACAGCGAAGGACGATTCCGGACCGAAGACGACGACCACCGACAGCGGCGCCCCCGGCGCGGACAAGGACGTGGTGTCCGATCCGGCCGAGGACGACAAGGGTTCCGGCGCCGACTGGAGCGGCGAAGGTGGCGCAACCCCCGAGGGGCCCGCCACCGACACCGAGTCCGACTCCGCCGATTAAGTCACCGGCGGACGACTACGTCACCATGGGATCTGCCCCAGGATCACGCCGACCACCAGCATCGACAGCGACACCAGCGCCGCGCGCCACAGCACCTTCTTATGGTGGTCCGCTAGCGGGACACCCGCCAGGGTGACGAGCAGGAGGATGGCCGGGACGAGGGGGCTCTGCATGTGGAACGTCTGGCCGGTGATGGACGCGCGGGCCATCTCGACCGGTTCGATGCCGTACGTGGACGCCGTCTCGGCGAGCACGGGCATGACGCCGAAGTAGAAGGCGTCGTTGCTCATGAAGAACGTGAACGGCAGGCTCAGGATGCCGGTGATGACGGCCAGGTGCGGTCCGAGCGCGGCGGGGATGATCTCGAGCAGCCACTGCGCCATCGCCTCGACCATGCCGGTGCCCTGGAACACGCCGGTGAGCACGGCCGCGGCGAACACCATCGCGACGACGGAGACGATGCTCGACGAGTGCCGGGTGATCGCTTCCTGCTGTTCCTTGACCCGCGGGAAGTTCACCGTCAGCGCGATCGCCGCGGCCACCATGAACAGCACCGGAATCGGCAGCACGTCCATCACGAGCACGACGAGCAGCGTCACGGTCACGAGCATGTTGAACCACAACAGCTTCGGTCGCAGCGTGGGCCGCTGGGGGTCGAGGCCGTCGGCGAAGCCCTGGCCGTCGTCCGAACCGGCGTCGCCGGAACCGCCACCCGTCCGGGGTGCGTCACCGTTGCCCCCGGAGCCCGAGCCCGAGCCGGAGCGGCGGAGGCCGGAGCCTGCGGCGACGAGGAGGCGCTCGTCGGTGAGTTCGAGTGTGCCGATGCGGCGGCGTTCGCTGTAGCCGAGTTGCACGGCGAACAGCAGCACGACGATCAGTCCGACCACGAGCGACGGGATCATCGGGACGAACACGTCGGACGGGGAGATGCCCAGCGCCGAGGCGGCCCGGACCGTCGGCCCACCCCACGGGACGATGTTCATCGCGCCGTTCGCCAGGCCGGCGACCACCGTGAGCACGACGGGGCTGACCTTCAGCTTCATGTACAGCGGCAACAGTGCGGACGTCACGATGATGAACGTCGTGGATCCGTCACCGTCCAGCGACACCACCATCGCGAGCACCGCGGTGCCGACGACGAGCCGCATGGGGTCGTTGCGGACGAGCCGGAGGATGAGTTTCACCAGCGGGTCGAACAGGCCGACGTCGATCATGATCCCGAAGAAGATGATCGCGAAGAACAGCAGCGCGGCCGTGGGGGCCAGCGATTTGATCCCGTCGGTGATCATGTCGCCGATGCCGAGGCCCGCCCCGGCCGCGATGCCGAATGCGACCGGGACGGCGATCAGCCCGACCACGGGAGTGGCCCGTTTGGACATGATCAAGAACATGAACACGGCCACCATCAGAAAGCCGAGCGCTACCAGCATTGCCACTCCTCGTCCGAGCTCGAGTCGCGATGTGATCGCGATAACAGCCAGTGTCGGGGGGAGGGACGCTCACAGTCACTGTTGCGTACTTAGAGAAGGTTGTGTTCTTTGTGGTGGCAACTACCGGCGACCCCGGAGATGGTCGCGCAGGGTCTCCGTCTCATACTCCGCGCGGAACAGCCCGCGCTTCTGCAGGACGGGGATCACCTCGTCGACGAAGTCGGCGAGCCCGTTCGGGTAGAGCGGCGGCATCAGGTTGAATCCGTCGGCGCCGCCGCCGCGGAACCACACCTCGATCTCGTCGGCGATCGATTCCGGGGTGCCGATCATGGTGCAGTGCCCGCCGCCGGCCGCCAGCGTGCCCAGCAGCGACCGCACGGTGGGACGGTCCTTCTCGATGATCCGCAGGATCGTGTCGTACCGGCCCTGCGGTCCGGTGAACTCCGACAGCGGCGGCAGCGCCGGAACGGGTGCGTCCAATTCCCATGCGCTGCAATCCTGCTGGACGAACATCGACAACTGCGCCAGCGACTGCTCGACGGGCAGGAGCGCGTCGAGTTCCGACTTCTTCCTGCGCGCCTCCGCAGTGGTCGAGCCCACGTAGGTGACGAGACCGGGCATCACGATCACGGCGTCGGCGTCGCGGCCCGCAGCGCGGATGCGCCGCTTCACGTCGCCGTAGTAACTCTGCGCGGCCGTGAGGTCGTAGGCGACGGCGTAGATGCCCTCGGCGCACCGGGCGGCCAGGTCACGGCCTTGATCCGACGCGCCCGCCTGGAACAGCACCGGACGCCCCTGCGGCGAGTGCGGCACGTTCAGCGGACCGTCCACGAGGAAATGCTTGCCCCGATGCCCGACCGCGTTCACCTTGGCCGGATCCGCGAAGAGGCCCTCCCGGTCGAGCACGAGCGCGTCGGGCTCCCACGAATCCCACAGCGCGAGTGCCACCTCGACGAACTCCGCGGCCCGCGAGTAGCGGTCGTCGTGCGGCGGCATCTCCTCGAGACCGTGATTGCGGGCCTCGGCGTCGAACATCGACGTCACCACGTTCCAGCCGGCGCGGCCGCCGCTGATGTGGTCGAGCGACGCCAGCATCCGCGCGGCGTGGAACGGGGTGTAGAACGTGGTGGACACGGTCGTCACGAGACCGACCCGCTCGGTCGCCCGCGCCATCGCGGACAGCGCGGTGAGCGGTTCGAGGAACCACATGCCCCCGGACGCGGGGTCGCGCACCGAATGCCCGTCGGCGAAGAACACGGCGTCGAGGCAACCCCGCTCCGCGGTCTGCGCCAGTTCCTCGTAGTAGGCGATGTCGCTGAGCCGCTCCACCTGCGAGGCGGGGTGCCGCCACGCGGCGCCGTGGTGCCCGCAGCCGAACAGGAACGCGTTGAAGTGCAGTTGCCGGGCGTCGCTCATGTCAGTCCTTGACCAGTCCACCGTCGACGACGAGGTTCTGGCCGGTCACCGAACGCGACCACGGGGACGCGAAGAACAGGACCGCGTCGGCGAACTCGTCGGGGGTGGTGACCCGCTGCAGCGGAGTGCTCGCCGCGATGAGGTCGAACACCTCGTCGGGGGTGGCGGCGCTCGCGTCGGTGGTGCGCAGCAACCCGCCCGAGACCATGTTGACGGTGATGCCGTCGGGCCCGAGGTCGGCGGCGAGAGTGCGGGTCAGCGACAGCGCGGCGGCCTTGGCGGCGGTGTAGTCGTGGTACGGGACGACGGGGTTCTGGAACAGGTTGGTTCCGATGTTCACGATGCGGCCGAACCCGAGCGCGCGCATGCCCGGCAGCGCGGCCTGCGTGGTGTTCAGGGTCGCCTGCACGCTGCCGCGCAACTGCGAGTCGAAGGCCTCCCACGTGATGACGTCCGCCTTGTCGCGTGCGTCGCCGTTGAAGGAGAAGTCGGCGAGGGCGTTGTTGATCACGGTGGTCACCGGCGATCCGAAGTGCGCTTCCGCTGCGGCGAACAGTGCTGCCACCTGCGCGGCATCGGTGACGTCCGCCTGGAGCGCGACCGCGCGGTCCGCACCCAGGGATGCCGCGAGTTCCTCCGCCGCACCCCGGCTGTTGCGGTAGTTCACGACTACCCGCGCGTGCTGCGCCGCGAACGACCGCACGATGGCGGAACCGAGGCCCCGGCCACCGCCGGTAACCAGGACGATCTGCTTGTCGAGCTGCATTGCTGTCACCTTCCAATCGGTCGGCGACGAGACATCGGATGAGCGCATACGGCCGTCTCCGCGACATCCCTTCGCCGGCATTACCCAGTTCAGGTTCGACGGGTGTCTTCTCAGCCGTCCGGATCCTCGCCGGGCAGCACCCCGTGTCACTGGCCAACAGTGTAAGGGCAAACACCGTTTCCGATTTCTTGGTTGTGCACAACCTAGTTGTGTGCAACCATTCAGAGGTGACCGACAACCTCGCCCTCGACCGCCAGGTGTGCTTCGCGCTGTACTCGGCCTCCCGGGCGATGACCGCGAGATACCGGTCGATGCTCGACTCGCTGGGCGTGACCTACCCGCAGTACCTCGTGCTGCTGGTCCTCTGGGAACAGGACGGTCGCGGGGTGCGGGAGATCTGCGACGCCCTCGACCTCGACACCGGCACCCTGTCGCCACTGCTCAAGCGGCTCGAGGCGCTGGGCCTGGTCGAACGGAGGCGTTCGTCGGCCGACGAACGCCGGGTCGGGATCCACCTCACCGAGAAGGGCGCGAGCCTCCGCGCCGCCGCGGAAGGCATCCCCACCGAACTCGCCCGCTCGACGGGAATGGGCATCGACGAACTCGTCGCCCTGCGCGACACCCTGTCGCGCCTCACCGAATCGCTCCACAGTTTCGCAACCCCAACAGGAGAGAAGTAACCATGAAGATCGTCTACACCGCCGAAGCCCTCGCAACCGGGGAAGGCCGCAACGGCCACGCCCGCACGTCCGACGGCCGGCTCGACCTGAACCTCGCCATCCCCACCGAGATGGGCGGATCGGGCGACGGCACCAACCCCGAGCAGCTGTTCGCCGCCGGATACGCGGCGTGCTTCCACTCCGCACTCCAGCTCGTCGGCCGTCAGGCCGGGGCGAATGTCGCCGACTCGGCCGTCGGCGCCCGCGTCGGGATCGGCTCCACGGACGGCGGCGGATTCGGCCTCGCCGTCACCCTCGAGGTGTCCCTCCCCCACCTGCCGCGCGCGGAGGCACTCGAACTGACGGAGAAGGCACATCAGGTGTGCCCCTACTCCAACGCCACCCGCGGCAACGTCGACGTCACCCTCGAAGTCACCGAAGACTGAGCATCCTGCGCGGGCGTCGGGTCACCCGAACTCGTACTCGACGCCCGTCAGGTCCTCCGACAGCGACCACAGACCCTTCGCGGTCTGCTCGTCCCGCGACTTCTTGTTGGAGCCCACCACCTTCGGGTGGCCCCGCTGCTCGAACAGGCCGTCCGGCCCGATGTAACTGCCGCCGATCACGTCGGGGGCGGTGGCCGCGAACAACATCGGCAGCGCCCCCATCTCCGCCGACTGCGCGAAGATCCGGTTGCCGACTGCCATCAGCTTGTCCTGCACCGATTCGGTGTGCGCCTGCAGATTGGTCGACGCGTAGCCGGGATGCGCGGCCACCGCTTTGACCGGCGACCCCGCCGCGGCCAGCCTGCGCTGCAATTCGTACGTGAACAGCAGATTCGCGAGTTTCGACTGCCCGTACGCGCTCCAGCGGTTGTACTTGCGGTGTTCCCAGTTGAGATCGTCGAGGTGGATCGTCCCGGCCTGATGTGCCGCACTCGACATCGTGGCGACCCGGTCGGTGATCTTGCCGAGCAGCAGTCCGGTCAACGCGAAGTGCCCGAGATGATTTGTGCCGATCTGCATTTCGAATCCGTCGGCGGTCTTGCGCTGCGGAACCGCCATCACCCCGGCGTTGTTCACGAGCACGTCGACGGAATCGACGCCGGCGGCGAACTCGCGCACCGACGCGAGGTCGGACAGGTCGAGACGGCGCACCTCGGCGTTGTCACCGATCGACCGCGCGACCACCTCACCCTTGTGGGTGTTGCGGCAGGCCAGCACGACGTGCGCTCCCGCCTTCCCCAGAGCCCGCGCGGCCACCTCCCCCAGACCACTGTTGGCGCCCGTGACGACGAACGTGCGGCCGCTCTGATCGACGATGTCCGAAGCTGTCCACTTGGTCATGCCGTCAACCCTACGGATCCCGGGACGCGGCGTGAACCCGTCACCACGCCTGCGCCCCGACCAGCGGCAGGTTGAGGAAACTCGGCCGGTCCGGCGACAACGCCACGTGCTGCGGCTTCAGCTGACTGTCCGCCAGAATCGGCCCGAGCGGCAGGTACCGGGGAACGCTGCCCGCGTACACGTCGACGCGCAACCGGTGCCCCGGCGCGAGGACCGCGTCGGTGGGCACGAAGTTGATGTCGACCGGTGTCACCTCACCCGGAACCAGCGGCTGACGCGCGGCCACCGTCAGATAGTGGTGCGGTTCGGTGTAGTCGCCGTTCGGCGACCTGGTGCTCTTCGAATCGTCCACGGCCCGCATCGAAGCCGTGAGCGCACCGTTCGTTAGTGGGGTCGACGTGCCGTCCGGTGCGACGTCGTTCAGCGTCACCGCCCAGAAGCCGTCCGGCGCGTCCAGCACGGTTTCGAGGTGCAGGTTGACCGGACCCGACAGTTCCGTCGGCTGCGCGACGGGGGCACTGGTGAACGTCAGGCCCTCGGCCTCGTTGAAGCGGGAGTCCTTGCTGCACACCGACCCGAAGACGACGGCCGCGCCCGCGGTGCCCTGCGTTCCGTCGCGGGAGCAGAGCCCGCGGAGACCGGGTGCGACGGTGAGTTGCGCCGTGTCGCCGGGTTTCGCCGGCACCAGGCTGCCGTCGTGGGCGGCGTGCCCGGCGGTGCCGCTGGGGGCACCCGACAGGTACATCCGCTGGTAGTCGACACCGGCCCGCGGGAACTGATCGGTGGTGGTCCAGCCGTTGCCCTGCTGGTACAGCGTGACCGGGCCGTACTCGTCGATGCCGTTGTCGATGCCCTTCAGCCACTTGTCGAACCACGCGCGTTCGAGGACGTCGAGTCGCGGCGGCGCACCCGGCTCGCCGAAGCCGCCACCGAACGAGACGTGGTAGGCATCGCTCATGATCAGCTGCTTCTCACCGGCGGGCAGCGGAATGTCGTTGTAGACCCGCGGTTCGCTGTTCGCGAAGATGTCGTGCCAGGCGCCGTAGAGCATGGTCGGCACGTCGATGTTCTCCGCCTGCGCCTTCCGCTCCTCGTAGAACTGGCCGTCCTGCGCCACCCGCAGCGTGCCGGCGTCGAGATCGCCGATCTGCGACGCGGTCATCGCCTGGATCAATGCGGGGAACAGCGTCAGCGGATCCCGCAACCGGTCCTGCAGCCACCGCTCGTCGAAGTTCCCCTGTGCGAGTGCCTGGACGTCGGGAACGAACTTGAGACCGTTGACCAGTGAGAGCCACAGCGGCATGAATCCGACGCCGAGACCACCGCCCGTCCCGACGATGTCGCGGAGCAGGTCGTTGCCCGGTTCGGTGGGGAAGATCGCCTTCAACGCCGGCGGCCGATGCCCCGCGGCCTGCAGCGAGTTGATTCCCGAATAGGACACCCCCGCCATCCCGACCTCGCCGTCGGACCACCCCTGCCTGCTCATCCAATCGATGATCTCGACGGAATCCTGCTGCTCGAGCGGGCCGAGTGCCTGCCATTCGCCCTGCGAGAAGCCGGTGCCGCGCGCATCGACCACCACCTGGGTGTATCCGTTCCGGACGAGGTCGCGGTTGACGCCGAAGACGCGCATGCCGCCGCCGGTGAGCACCTTCGACAACTCTCCGACGCCGTCGAGCGGTGTCCCGGCGAGATCGAAGGAGTTCACCAGGTCGACGACCGTGTCCTCGAGCCCCGGCACCGCGAGCACGGAATCGACGAGGTTACCGACCAACTTCGTGTACGGCGTGACGTTCAGGACCGACGGCATCGCGGTGTCGATCGGCGTGCCAGAGGCGTCCGCGGGGCGATAGAC
Source organism: Rhodococcus sp. T7 (assembly GCF_009872365.1). Taxonomy (NCBI): domain Bacteria; kingdom Bacillati; phylum Actinomycetota; class Actinomycetes; order Mycobacteriales; family Nocardiaceae; genus Rhodococcus; species Rhodococcus sp. T7. Next base: position 14,854 of record NZ_WXYH01000370.1, on the reverse strand, counting down.
GTTGGCCTTCAACACCGTTCCGTCGCTCATCGTGATGGGAACGTCCCAGTCGATCGCGATCACCGGGTACTTCGGCGGGGCGTCGACCGCGGCGTTCCACTCGGCCCCCGCGGCGCCGCCCGTCGGATCCGCCGACGCCGTCACCGTGGGTACCACGGCAAGTCCCACCCCCACCGCCAGCGCGACTGCCGCCGCACCCGGTCGAAACGCCCATCGACGCACGATCACTTCGAACCCCCGTGAAATCCTCCGATGACGCGCCTCAGCGACCAGTCAGGGTGGCCCGCGTCACAAACTTACCGGATAGTAACCATGAGTCCCCTCGCGGTCAACGACGGATTTCGGCCTCCTCTCGACTACCGTGACGGGGTGCCCGACGCCCCACTTCCCGTCCGCGACGGCCTCAACCCGACGCGGCTGAGGATGCCGGACACCGGCGTGTGGCCCACCGTGCTCGAATACCTCGTCGCACGCTTTCCGCACGACGAGACCCGCCTGCGCGAGAAGGTCGCCGCGTCCGAAGTCGTCGACGAGCGCGGGCAGCCGATCACCGCGGCCACGCCGTTCGCGCCCCGCCGATTCGTGTACCTGTACCGGGATCCGCCGGTCGAGACACGGGTGCCGTTCGAGATCGAGATCCTCCACCGCGACGAGAATCTCCTCGTCGTGGACAAACCCCACTTCCTGGCGAGCACCCCGCGCGGCGCGTACATCGCCGAGTCGGCGCTGGTCCGGTTGCGCCGAGACCTCGACCTCCCGGAACTGACACCCGCGCACCGGCTCGACCGGTTGACCGCCGGGGTGCTCATCTTCACGGTGCGGCGCGAGGTCCGGCGCGACTACCAGTCGCTGTTCGATCAACGCCGGGTGACCAAGGAGTACGAGGCCGTCGCCCGCTACGACCCCGATCTCGTGCTGCCCGCCACGGTCCGCAGTCGAATCGTCAAGGAACGCGGGGTCCTGAAGGCGTACGAGGTGGCTGGTCCCGCCAACAGCGAGAGCCGGATCGAACTACTCGAGGTCCACGGCGACGCGGCCCGGTACCGACTGCTCCCGCACACCGGCAAGACGCACCAGTTGCGGGTGCACATGAGTTCGCTCGGCATCCCGATCCACGGCGACAACTTCTATCCCGATTTCTACGACGTTGCCGCCGACGACTATTCGACGCCGCTGCGCCTGCTGGCCCGTTCCGTCGAGTTCGCCGACCCCTGCTCCGGCGCCACACGACGCTTCGCGAGCGTCCGGAGCCTCGACTGGCCGCTGTGACCTCGGCTTCTTTCGCCCGGCGCGCTCAGCCGGAAAGATGGGGACATGAGTACCGCGACGTCCGTCTCCGAAGTGGAACGCAAGTACGAAGCGACATCCGAGCAGCAACTCCCGGCGCTGTCGGGGCTTCCGGGCGTCGACGGTGAACCGCGACGCCACACCGTCCAGCTGTCCGCCCTGTACTACGACACGGGCGAACTGCTGTTGCTCCGCGCCGGAATCACGCTCCGCCGCCGGGAAGGCGGTGACGACGCCGGCTGGCATCTGAAGATTCCGGCAGGCGCGGACGAGCGGACCGAACTGCAGCTGGCACCCGACCCCGAGCACCCGGAGACGGAGGTGCCCCGCGAGTTCGCGGAACTGCTCACGGCCGTCACCCGCGGCGCCGCCCTGAACCCGGTCGCGCTCATCAGCACCGACCGGGAGCGGCAGCGGCTCGTGGACGCGGCGGGAACGACGCTCGCCGAGGTCGTGTCGGATGTCGTGATCGCCGCCGTCCCCGAGACGGGCACCGGAACCGACGAGCGGGTGTGGCGGGAGATCGAAGTCGAACTCGCCGCTGGTGACCGAAAACTGTTCGACGCCATCGACTCCCGGCTGACCGATGCCGGAATCGCCCGCTCGGACGCGCCGTCGAAGCTGCGGCGGGCACTCGGCGACGCGGTGGGCGGCACCCCGCCCCCCGTGCGTGGGAAGAAGCGGTCCGCGCCGCGGACACTGCTTCTGGAGTATCTGGCCGAGCAGAAGGACAATCTCGTGACGGCCGACCTCGGCGTGCGGCGCGACTTCGAGGAGTCCGTCCACGACCTCCGGGTCTCGGCCCGGCGGATCCGGAGCGTCCTCCAGGTGTACGGGTCCAGCCTGCGCGACCAGGAGACGGTCGACGAGTTGATCGCCGAACTCCGCTGGGTCGGTCAGGCCCTCGGCCCGGCGCGGGACACGGAGGTGCAGTGGAGCCGTCTCGTGGATCTGCTGGGTGACGCCGAGGAGATACCCGACCGCGAGGTCGTGCGGGCGCGCCTCGACGAATACTTCTCGGGACTCGCCGCCGCGGCCCGGCCCGCGGCGCTGGCCGCCCTGAACTCCCGGCGCTACCTCGACCTGCTCGCCGGGCTCGACACGTTCCTCGCCGCCGTCGAGTCGTCGGAGGGCTCGGACCCGTCGAAGAAGACCGTCGCGAAAACCCTGCGCAAATTGTCGAAGTCCGTCCACAAGCGCGTGCGGAAGGCGGCGGCCGCGACCACCCGGGCCGAGCGCGACGAACTGACGCACCGAGCGCGTAAGCGCGCCAAACGATTGCGCTACGCGATCGAGTCCACGCGGTCACTGACACCGAAGGCCTCCGACCGCGCGCAGAAGAAGTTCAAGAGCTTTCAGGACGTTCTCGGCGACTACCAGGACGCCGTCGTCGCACGGGAACACATCCTCGCGGCCGTCGCGGAGGATCAGCACTCCGCGGAGTCGAGCCTGGGCCTCGGAATGCTGCTGCAGCGTGAACTCGACCGCGGCGACGCACTGGCCGCCGATGTGAAACCGGAGTGGAAGAGCGCGAAGAAGGTGGCCCGAAAAGTCTGGAAGTAGGGCACAGTCGGGGAGTACCCACCAGCGTCAGCGAAGGGATCCGGACGTGAGCACACCCGCCAGTCATTCCGTCGTCGTCGGCCTGGACGGATCCGACGCCTCGACCGCCGCCGCCCTGTGGGGCGCCTCCGTCGCGTCGAAGTGGGGTGCCACACTGTCGCTCGTGCACGCGCTGCCGCAGGACGGCCCGCTGTACAGCCCGGCGGCGATCATGCTGGAATCGCAGTTCCTCAGTCAGCTCCGCGAGGACGGCGAGGCCATCATCGGGACGGCGAAGAGGCTGCTGGGGCCGAAGTTCCCCGGTCTCGAGATCGAGACGACCATCAGTCCCGGCCCCGCAGGCACCGCACTGCTCGAGGCCGTCGACTGGGCGCGGTTGATCGTGCTCGGATCCACGGGAGCGGGCGCGTTCCGTTCGGTGCTGGTGGGGTCGACGGCGCTGCACGTGGTCAACCGCGCCCCCTGCCCGGTGACCGTTCTCCGCGGCGAGGTCACCACGCCGGACCAGCGTCCGGTGGTGGTCGGGGTCGACGGCAGCGATCTCAGCAGCGAAGCGGTGGGTCACGCATTCGAGTTCGCGTCGTTCTTCGAGGCGCCGCTGAGCGCCGTCCACACCTGGCAGGGCTCCCCCACGCTCGGCGCCGGCGGCACCGGCATGCTCGTCGACTGGGACGCCGTCAGGCAGGAAGAGGAGGCGCTGCTCTCCGAGGGCCTCGCGGGTGAGGCGGAACGCTACCCGGACGTGGCCGTGACCAGGGTGGCCGAGCAGGGCGCCGCCGCGGACGTCATCCTGCGGCATTCGGCCGACGCCCAGTTGATCGTCGTCGGCAGCCACGGCCGGGGGGCGCTGCTCGGCGCGCTGATGGGTTCGACGAGCCAGAACCTGCTCCATCACGCCACCTGCCCGGTCATGATCTGCCGGAACGAGTGACGGTCGCCGGGGTCAGGAGATGCTCGTCCCCACCAGTTGGCCGATCCCGTAGGTGACGATCATTGCGAGCGCCCCACCCAGCACGACGCGGAGTACCGCCCGGGTGCGCCGCGCGCCGCCGAGGGCCGCGCTGACGGTGCCGGTGAGAGCGAGCGCGACCAGCACTGCGAAAAACGCCACCGGAATCCTCAGGTGCACAGGCGGTAAGAGGATCGCCAGCAGCGGGACGAGGGCGCCGAGCGTGAACGAGAGCGCCGAGGATCCCGCGGCCTGCCAGGGGTTGGTCAGATCGTCCGGGTCGATGCCCAGTTCGACGTCCACGTGCGCGGCGAACGCATCGTGATCGGTGAGTTCGCGGGCGACCGTCCGGGCGGTCTCGTCCCGCAGTCCCTTGTCCTGGTACATCGCGACGAGTTCCTCGAACTCGGCGTCGGGGGTCTCGGCGAGTTCGCGACGCTCCTTCGACAGCAGCGCGCGTTCGGTGTCTCGTTGGGTGCTCACCGAGACGTACTCGCCGAGCGCCATCGACACCGCCCCGGCCGCGAGGCCGGCGAATCCGGCGGTGAAGATCTCCGACCGCTCGGTGGTCGCCGCCGCCACCCCGACCACCAGACCGGCCGTCGACACGATGCCGTCGTTGGCCCCGAGGACACCGGCCCGCAACCAGTTGAGGCGGCTCGCCAGACTGGGTGCGTGCGGCTCGTCGGGGTGCCGGGACGGCTCGGCCCGCTCGGCGTTCTCTGCTGACATGCGTTCAGGCTAAGACGAAAAGGCCTGGTCGGATAGCCAGGCAAGGCTGCGCTCGGCTGCGGTGCACGGTTCCCCGCACACCGAAACCAAGCAGTTGCTAGGTTAGGCGCGATACCCTCACACGCTTGGAGTTCCTCATGCCGACACCCGCCACCAGCACCCCCCGACGTCCCTGCGCCGCACTGGTCACCGGCGGCACCGGCGGCATCGGCTCCGCCATCGCGCGGCAACTCGCGAGCCTCGGCCACGACGTGGCCATCACCTACCGGTCCAATGCCGACATCGCCGAGGACCTCGTCGGCGAACTGGAAGGCCGGGGCGTCGCCGCGCGGGCGTTCTCCGCCGACCTCACCGACCAGCCGCGCGTCGCGGGCGTCGTGAAGCAGACCGTCGAACACTTCGGCGGCCTCGGCATCCTGGTCCACGCCGCAGGCCCGCACGTCCCGATGATCCACCTGTCCGAGGTCGCGCCCCGGGACTACGCCGAGCACCTCGAGCAGGAGGCGGTCGCGTTCTTCACCGTCGTCAAGGCCGCCCTGCCCGCGCTGCGGGACGCGTCCGGTTCCGTCGTCGCCGTCACGACCGCGGCCACCAGCCGCTTCCCCGTGCGCGACGGCCTCTCCCCGGGAACGAAGGGCGCGATCGAACAACTGGTCAAGGGATTCGCCGCCGAGGAGGGCCGCTACGGCGTCCGCTTCAACTCGGTCGGCCCGGGGATGCTCACCGACGGCATGGCCGAGAGGCTCATCGCCTCCGAAGAACTCGATCGGCGCGCACTCGACGCCGCGATGAGCCGGATACCGCTACGCCGGTTCGGCACCGCCGCCGACGTCGCCGAGGCCGTCTGCTTCCTCGCCGGCGACCGGGCCGGATTCGTCACCGGGCAGAAGCTCGACGTCGACGGCGGATACACGGTCTGATCACCCGCCATGTGTAATGGACGCGTATGACTGACGCCGAGAACACCCGCCCGACGCCCCGCAGGCGTCGTGTTGCATGGGTGATCGGCGGCCTGCTCGTCGTGGTGCTCGCGGTGGAGATGGTCCTCATCTGGCCGGACCTGTCCGAGAGCGTCCAGAACCTCGGCGACCTCGAATGGGGATGGGTGGCCGCGGCCGTCGTCGCGTCGCTGGCGTCGATGTCGAGCTTCGCCCGCGTGCAGCGCTGCCTGCTGGGGGTCGCGGGCGTGCACATCAGGCAGCGGCAATCGCTGGCGGTGACGTTCGCGTCCAACTCGATGAGCGTGACGCTGCCGGGCGGCCCGGTTCTCGCGACGACGTTCACGTACCGGCAGACGCGGATCTGGGGTGCGTCGCCGGTGATCGCGACGTGGCAGCTGGTGATGGCCGGCGTCCTCCAGGCGATCGGCCTGGCGCTCGTCGGACTGGCGGGCGCGCTGCTCGTCGGAGCCAAGACCAACCCGTTCTCGCTGATCTTCACGTTCGGTGGCCTGTGTGCCTTCCTCGTCGTGGCCCAGTACGCCGCGTCGCGACCCGACGCGCTCGAGGGGGTGGGCATCACCGCGCTGCGCGGCGTCAACGCGCTGCGAAAGAAGCCTCCGCTGACCGGGGTTCGTCAGTGGAAGCACATCGTCGACCAGATGAGTGCGGTCCGGATGGATCGCCGCGACACGGCTCGCGCGTTCGGATGGTCGCTGTTCAACTGGATTGCCGACGCCTCGTGCCTCGCGTTCGCGTGCTACGCCGTCGGCGCCCATCCCGGGTTCGCCGGGCTCGCCGTCGCATACGCGGCGGGCAACGCCGCGGGTTCGGCCATCCCACTCCTGCCCGCGGGGCTCGGTGTCATGGACGCCGTGCTGGTTCCCGCCCTGACCGCCAGCGGAATGGCCGGCTCCGAAGCGGTGTCCGCGATCGTCGTCTATCGGCTTGTCAGCTTCCTGCTGATGGCCGCCATCGGCTGGATCGTCTTCGCGGCACGCTTCCGGGGTGCGCAGCACGGCGAGGAGGGCCCGGACCTCGAACCGCTGTGGGGTCGCGGCACCTGAACCCTCCCGCTGAGCGAGAGGACCGGGCCGAGGCCGCCGTCGACGGTCCTACCGTCGAGCCGTGACGAAACCGGAATCAGGTGCACAACAGGTTGTCGTCGTCACCGGCGCGGCCTCGGGAATCGGGGCGGGAATAGCGCGGCATGCGCACGCCCGGGGCATGGCGGTGGTGCTCGCCGACATCGACGCGGCCGCGCTCGACCGGGCGGCTGCGGACCTGGACGGCGCCCTCACCCGTGTCACCGACGTGTCCGACTCCCGATCCGTCCACGCACTGGCCGAACTCGCATTCGACTCGTTCGGCCGGGTGGACCTGCTCTTCAACAACGCCGGCATCATGCGGGCCGGATTTCTCTGGCAACTCGGCGAATCCGACTGGGACGCCGCACTCGGCGTCAACATCACGGGCGTCGTCAACGGGATCCGCGCGTTCGTTCCGCGGATGCTCGATCAGGGCGGCGCCGGCCGCGTCGTCAACACGGCGTCGGTCGGCGGCTTCGCACCCGGTCCGATGATGTCGCCGTACAGCGCATCGAAATTCGCGGTCGTCGCGATCACCGAGTGCCTGCAGATGGAGCTGAGCATGATCGACGCCCCGGTGTCCGCGAGCGTCCTCGCACCCGGGCCCGTCGTCACATCCGTGTTCGACAACCCGTTCGGGGCCGTCTCCCATCCGGCCGTCGATCGGATGGTCACGCAGATGCGCGAACTGCTCGACACCGACGGAGTCGACGCAGACACGTTCGCGGAGTTGGTCTTCGCGGGCATCGACCGCGGCGACTTCTGGCTCGCACCGCAGGGTGAGCACCTCGACACCATGGTCCGGCAGCACACCGCCACCATCCTCGAACGGCGAGAACCGGTGATCCGGCAGTCGTTTCGCTGAGTTCGGCACGTCCGCGAGATCCTCCCGCCGAGTGAGACATTCCGCGGACATCGACCGTTAGTTCTGCTACCTTTTGCCGAACCAAGCACTTGCTTGCTCATGTTGAAGGGGCGCCCATGCGAATTCGATCCTCAGCTCTCACAGCGGCGCTCGCCGCAACCGCACTCGCGCTCACCGGGTGTTCCGGCGCGGGCGCAGACGACGCCGACGCCGCCGGCGGCCCCTACCGGGTGCTCGTGACCGGCGGAATCAGCGGGCAGGGCGCGCTCGCCGCCAACGCGCAGACGTCCGTGCTCGCAGCGAAAGCGAGCGCCGAGGCCGTGAACAGGGCGGGCGGTGTCGGCGGACGCCAAGTCGAGATCACCGTCGTCGACGACGCGGGCGACGCCACGACGGCCGTGTCCAAGCTGCGGGAGGCCATCGCGTCGGGGAAGAAGCCCGACCTCTTCCTCAACTCCGGCCCGTCGACCATCACCACCGCGACACTGCCGATCCTCGCGCAGAACAAGATCCTCTCGTTCAACATCGGGCCCACCGAGGATTCGGCGAACCCCGAGAAGTACCCGCTCAACTTCGACCTCGCCTCGGGACCGGCCGAGAACGCCGAGACCATCGCCCGATACACCAAGGGCAAGGGCTACCAGTCTGTCGGCATCATTCACGGAAGCAGCGCCTACGGTGAAGTATTCGGGCAGGCGATGGAAGACGCGCTGGGCGGTGAAGGCGTGAGCAGCACCGGATCCGAGGAGTACGACACCGCGGCGCTCGACATGACGGCCCAACTGCAGTCGCTGAAGAACCGGGGCACACAGGCACTCGTCGTGGACGCCTACGGGGCACCACTCGGATACCTCCTCGCGAGCCTTCAGCGGCTCGACTGGAACATTCCGCTCGTCGGGAACACGTCGGTCGCGGGAACGTCGCTGGTCTCGAAGGCGGCACCGGAAGGTGTGCTGGGCACTCCGGCCACGGCGAACCTGGTCATGCACGTGCTCTCGAGCACGGTTTACGACGTGAACGACACCGCCGTCAACACCATGGTCGACAACATGAAGGCGATGGGCGACATCCCGTCGACGCTGATCCTCGCCGACAACTACGACGCACTGCCCCTCGTCGTGGCTGCCGCGAACAAGGCCGGATCCTCCTCCGATCCCGAAGCCCTCGCCGAGGCGCTCGAGAACCAGGAGGTCCTCGACGGCGCCGAGACCGCGTTCTCCCCGTCGTATCACTTCTCGGCCGACTCGCACGCGTCCAAGCCGGGTGACGAGGCGTACAAGTTCGTGCCGCCGAGCCCACTCCTCAACGGCCAGTACGGAAACCCGAGCGCGTGACCCCGAGCACAGGAGAAACCGGTGACCATCGTCTGGTCGGGCCTCGCGCTGGGGGCTGTTTACACGCTCGTCGCGATCGGCTACAACATCGTCTTCATCTCGTCCCACACGTTCAACTTCGCTCAGGCCCAGCTGATGATGGTCGGCACGTTCGTCGCCTACACCGGCCTCGTCACCCTGAAGTTGCCGATCCTCGTCGTCGCGGTGACGGCGACGGTCGCCGTGATGATCCTGGCCGGGATCGAGGAGATCGTCGCGGTCCGGCCGGTCCGTGATCACCAGAATCAGCTCGTCACCACGCTCGGCGCCGCGACCCTGATCAACGGTGCGACGCAGCTGATCTGGGGAAGCGAACCGCTCACCGTCCCGTTCTTCGGTTCGAACGATCCGATCACGGTCCTCGGCGGCCGCACGTATCCCGTCGAGATCGTGCTGCTGATTCTGGCGGTGGTGCTGGTGGTCGTCCTCGGCCGGGTCGGGACGAAGACCATGACCGGTCTCGCGCTCCTCGGCATCTCCGAGGACCGCGAAGCCGCCCTGTTGCGCGGCGTCAACGTCCGGGCGCTGGCCCTCGGTGCGTTCGCGTTCTCCGGCGCGCTCGCCGGTTTCCTCGGGCTCTTCGTGGGTCCCAAGACGTTCGCGGTGGCCACCCTGGGTTCGGCGCTGGCCATCAAGGGCTTCGTCGCCCTGGCCATCGGCGGATTCGGCTCACTCCCCGGCGCACTCGTCGGCGGCCTGACCGTCGGTCTCGTCGAGTCGTTCGCCGCTCTCGAACTGGGTAGCCAGTACAGCAACATCGCGGTCTTCGTCGTCCTCATCGCGATCCTCATGGTGCGTCCGGCCGGACTGTTCGGCCGGACGCGGGAACGGGTGGTGTAAAGAATGGCTCTGTGGCGCCTGATTCGATCGGCTCCGGGTTGGCTCTTCCCGCTCGCCGCCGGTCTCCTCGTGCTGTTCCTGCCCGAGCTCGGTCTCGGCTTCGCGCTGTCCCGGCAGGTGCAACTCGCCTGCATCCTCGCGCTGGTCGTCAGCGGCCTCAATCTCAGTCTCGGCTACGCGGGGGAACTCGCTCTCGGCCAGGCCGCGATGTACGCCGCCGGGGCGTATACCGCCGGGCTCATGTCGATCGCCGGGTACACGGACATCGTGTTGCAGCTGACCGTCTCGGGCCTGGTCGCGCTCGCGGTGGGGATCGTCACCGGAATTCCGGGATTGCGGCTCGGCAGTTGGTCATTGGCGATGACCTCATTCTTCCTCGTTCTGCTCGTCCCGGACATCATCGCCGTCTTCGGGGACACCACCGGCGGCCGCAACGGCCTCAGCGGGATCGAACCGGCCACCCTGTTCGGTGAGGCGATCGACTCCGACCGGTTCTACCTGGTCGTCGTGATCGTCGCGATCCTCTGGTTCGCGGTCCTGCGCAACCTGGTGGTCTCCCGGCACGGCATCGCGTTCCGCACCCTCAAACAGAGTCCCGTCCTCGCGTCCTCGGTCGGCATCTCGGTGTTCCGGATGAAGCTTCTCGGTTATGCGATCGGTGCCTTCCCCGCGGGCCTCGCGGGCGCCCTGTTCGCGAACATCGACATGTACGTCTCCCCCGAGGCATTCGGATTCACGTTCGCGACAGCAGTTCTCGCGGCATGCATCCTCGGGGGCGCGACCAGCGTCTACGGCGCGGCGGTCGGGGCGGCGATCATGCAACTCGGGCCGAACCAGTCGTCCGAGTTCCAGCAGTACGCCCTCGTCTTCTACGGCGGATTCCTGATCCTCGGCGGCGTCCTCCTCAGTGGTGGCCTCGCGAAGGTCGCCAGGCAGGCGACGGCGCGGCTGGACCGCGCGGCGGGCCTGACCGGCCGCGGAACACGTACCCGCCCCGGCGACACGGATCGACCGGCGATGGAACCGATGTCGGGTCAGGTGCTCGTGGTCGATGGCATCTCGAAAGCGTTCGGCGGCAACCAGGCGCTCGACGGCGCGTCGCTGCGTGCCGAACCGGGCAGCATCACCGCACTGATCGGACCGAACGGCTCGGGCAAGACCACGATGCTGAACATGATCTGCGGGTTCTACCGCCCCGACAGCGGGCGAATCCTGATCGGTGACACCGAGGTCCAGGGCAAGGCGCCGGAACGGGTCGCCGGAGGCGGCGTGGCCCGCACGTTCCAGACACCCGACATCCCCGACGGCGTCACCGTCCTCGAGGCCGTGGCCTCCGGCCGATACAGCACCGACCGGGTATCGATGCTCTCGACCGTCCTGCGGCTTCCCCGCCATCACAGGGTCCGCGCCGCCGACATCGCCGAGGCCGAGCGCGCACTCGACATCGTGGGACTGTCGCATCTACGCGACGAGACCGCGACCGCACTCCCGCTGGGAATGCGGCGGCTGCTCGAGGTCGCCCGCTCGGTGGTCGCCGAACCGCGGGTCCTGCTGCTCGACGAGGTCGCGTCCGGCCTCGACGAGGACGAAGTGGAACGCCTCGCCGGCCTGATCCGTCAGCTCAGCGACGCCGGCTGCACGATCGTGCTGGTCGAGCACAACTTCCGCCTGGTACTGGCACTCGCCGACACCATCGTCGTGCTCGCCCAGGGCCGCGTGATCGCCGAAGGTCCGCCGTCCGCGATCGAACACAACCCGCGCGTACTCAGCGAATACCTCGGCGTCGCCGCCGAGGACACGGAACTGGCCGGAGAGGCGACCTCATGAGCGAACAGACGACGACACCGCTGCTGAGTCTGCGGAACGTGCAATCCGGCTACGGCGACCTCCGCGTGGTGTGGGACGTCTCGCTGGACGTGTGGCCCGGCAAGGTCACCGCGCTGCTCGGCCGGAACGGTGCGGGGAAGACCAGCACCCTGCGTGCCATCTCGGGGCTGAACCGGGTGTCCGCCGGGACGATCGAGTTCGACGGCCGCGACATCGCGAAGGTGGCGCCGCACCGGCGGGTCCGCCAGGGAATGGCCTACGTGCAGGAGGGGAAGCGGGTCTTCCACCGGCAGACCGTGGAACAGAACCTGATTCTCGGCGGGTACGTCCGCAGGATGAGACGGTCGGCCGTCCGCGAAGAGGTGGAGCGGATCTACGACCTGTTCCCCGTCCTCGGCGCGAAACGCGGCCTGCTCGCCGGTGCGATGTCCGGCGGGCAGCAGCAGATGCTGGCGATCGGGCAGGCGCTGATGGCGAAACCCACCCTGCTACTGCTCGACGAGCCGTCCGGCGGGCTGGCGCCCGTGATCGTCGGCGAAGTCATGGACCGCGTGAGCACCCTCAAGGAGGCCGGGCTGGCGGTCCTGCTCGTCGAGCAGGCCGTCGACGCCGCGATGAGCGTGGCCGATCACGTCACCGTCCTCGACGTCGGACGCGTCGTCATGGATGCGGATGCGGGCGAGATCGACGACAGGGCGGTGATCCGGGACGCCTACTTCGGGCGCGTCGGCTAGCCGCCGAGGCGGCGGAACACGAGACGGACCGCGAGCCCCAGGTGGGCCATCACCTCGTCCACCGAGATGCGGCCCGCCACCCAGGACACCAGGCTCGACATCCAGACGTCGCCGATCACGCGGATGGCGTTCAACTGGTCGTCGGAGATCTCCTCGACACCGATGGTCTTGGCGAACATCTCCGTCATCAGGGCGCCGAACGCATCCAGTTCGGCCGATGCCGACGCGTCCGCGAACATGAACGCACGCACGAGGGCCTCGTACCGCGGCCGGTCCTTCTCCAGGACTTCGGTGTTCTTCCGGAGGACGAACAGGATCCGCTCCGACGGTGTGTCGCCGGGGATCGCGACGTCCTCGAACCGGGACCGCATACCCTCGAACACCATCAGCAGGCCCATCACCAGCATGTGGTTCTTCGACGGGAAGTACCGGTACACGGTGCCCAGCGCGACGCCCGCCCGATCCGCGATGGCCCGCATCTGCACGGCGTCGTACCCGCCCTCGGACGCGAGTTCCATCGCCGCGGCGACGATCCGCTGGTACCGCTCCCGCTGCGGGGCCTTGGCCCCACGCGAGGGCAGCTGCCCGTTGCGGAGCAACGACAACAACCCGTCGCGGCCCGCCGTCAGCGGCTCTTCAGCAGTGCTCATGGACGTCAGCCTAGCGACAGTCACTTCGCCGGCGTCGCGCGACGCCAACCCCATGTGAGTGCCAAAGTGTGCAGGAACACACTTTGGCACTCACGTGGGGTGGGAACGAAAAAACTCCGCTGTCGACGTTCTCGATAACGGAGTTTCTGTGAATCGTGGTGGCCAGGGCCGGGATCGAACCGGCGACCTTCCGCTTTTCAGGCGGACGCTCGTACCAACTGAGCTACCTGGCCGGACGGCACCCGAACCGAATGCCTATCGCATTGTGTTGCCGATACCGAGTATCGGCAACACACTTGCGACCCTGACGGGACTCGAACCCGCGACCTCCGCCGTGACAGGGCGGCGCGCTAACCAACTGCGCCACAGGGCCTTGCTTTTCCTGCTGTGCTCTACAAGTGTAAAGCGTTACTGCGTGTCACTTTTACTGCCGTCGAACCATACCGCATGCTCGACACCGGTCAAACGTACCCCCTACGGGATTCGAACCCGCGCTACCGCCTTGAAAGGGCGGCGTCCTAGGCCGCTAGACGAAGGGGGCCCGTCGGATCTCTCCGAACCAGTACCTCAACGGCGTTCCGTTGGGAGCTTGGATAGCTTAGGACACGGATCGAGAATTTCCCAAATCGCCAGGTCAGACTACGAATCGGGCAGTTCTGACGCGAAATCCGGCCATCCGTCCCTCGCAAACTTCTCCAGCCACTCGGGTGAAGCCATCGCCTCGAGGATCACCTCGAGCGATTCGACGAACCGTGCACCGAGGTCGCCCTCCAGCGCGGTCATGTCGGACATGTACCGCTGGCCGGCGAGAGACGCCGCCAGGACCCGGGTGAACTTCTCCGGGTCGGCATCGGCGCGCAGCGACCCGTCCCGCTGGGCGCGGATCGCGAACTCGTGCGCGGTTCGTCCCCACACCTGCGAGCCGCCGGACTGCACGTCCGGGTAGAACTCGGGTTCGACGATCAGCCGGAACTCGGCCCGAACGATGACGCTCGAATGGAACAGCTTCGCCAGGTCGATCACGAAACCGTGCAGGGCCTCGAAGGGCCCGATGTCCGTGCGACTCGTCCACCTGTCGGTCAGGGCGGTGAATTGCTCCACCCCGGACTGGAGGACGGCGCGGGCGAGTTCTTCCTTCGATTGGAAGTGGAAGTACATCGCCCCCTTGGTGGCGTTCGAGCCTTCGAGGATCGTGTTGACCGACGCCGCCGCATAGCCGCGCTTCGCGAACTCGATCGCGGCCGACTCCACCAGTGCAGCGCGAGTGCGTCGCGCACGCTCCTGCTGACGTGCCATGACGGTGAATCCCTCTCCCAAATGTAGTAACCCCCGCTTTCGCCCTACAGTGGCGAGCTTGGAGCCATACATAACAGTATCCCTGTTTTGAAAATAGCGACACAGCATTCTTAAGTTCATCAAAACTTCTCAAAAACATACTTGAATCCCGTTACGTAGCTGGAATCGGACCGCTGCCGAAAACACACCAAGTGGTATAATTTGGTTCGGCTCGGGTGCGCTGCAGGGGGTGCGCACCCGAGCCGACCCTTTCGATCCCCCGGGCGGCGCGCCGTGCCGGGGGTGCTGTTCTCTCGGTCACCGTCTGCGCACTAGACTCTGGCTCCGCGCCCCTATAGCTCAGTTGGTAGAGCTACGGACTTTTAATCCGCAGGTCGTAGGTTCGAGCCCTACTGGGGGCACCGTCCTGACCAGTTCATCCTGGTCAGGTAGTGCGATCGACGCGTTCGGAGCGGCGGAGTGGTCACCATGTGGCCGCCCGTCGACCGGACGGCGTACTCACAGTGGTCGCGGGGATGTCGAGAATCCGCGACCGGCTCCGTCCCCGCAGTGAACACGGCCACAATGGGCCGTACCTCACCAAGGAGTTCGCGATGGCCAAGTACCTGCTGCTCAAGCATTACCGCGGCGCGCCTGCGGCGGTCAACGACGTCCCGATGACCGAGTGGACGCCGGAGGAGATCTCCGCGCACGTGCAGTACATGCAGGATTT
>NZ_WXYH01000369.1:0-37693 GCF_009872365.1 Rhodococcus sp. T7 | reverse complement strand
CCGTCGCATCAAGGTCGTCGGCAGCGTCGTCGGCGTCAACTTCGGCCACCTGTTGCACGAGGCCTTCAGTGCCTACGACCAGATCGCGACGTTGGACGCGATCGCCGCGCAGCGCACCGCCGAGGCTCGCGGCGCCGAACCGAACGTCGAGAACCTGCTGCCACCGACGGTGGACGCAGCCGAGGGTCTCGATATCGACGTGGCCGAGGCCGGCTCCTACCGCGACGGCCTCGAGATCTACCGCCGCGCCCGCTCCGGAAAAAAGCAACTCGTGGTGGCCGAAGGCTTCTCGCACTACGACCAGCCCGAGCCCGTCAAGATCGCCCTCGACGCCCTGATCCCGTTCTTCAACAAGAACCTCTGAGCAGGGGTCGAACCCAACTACTGTGTGCGGTTGGCTAATTCAACCAACGCGGAACGGTAAATGTCTGTGATCGCCTCTGCGAGTTGAGGTTCACTCTCGGGGGACGTGGATGCGAACTCGGCACTCCACACGACTTCGGCGCCCTCGGGATGGTCGTTGACGGTGAAGGTGGAGGAATAGAACGACAGAGGGAGGGGCCCAGAGACGTACTCGTAGGTGTAGCTCCGCTGCGGATCGTCGTGGTGGACGATCCGCTCCGTCGCCTCGCCTCCGCCGTTGGCGAAGGTCGCGTACCGGAGGTCACCGTGCTGGTGGGACTTCTCCAGCGCGGGAATCCAGTCCGCGACATTCGCGGTGTCGCCGCCGACCTTCCACACGGCATCGGGTGTTGTCCGGATGACGCAGGTTTCAGTTACTCGCATGCGGTACTCCTTCTTCGTTGCGTCGTCGTAGGTGATGAGCAGTTCGGTCAGTCGGCGGATCTCGTCCGGCCCTATGCCGTTGCCCTGCAGCAGGTTGAGGGTTCCGCCGTACTGCTGGTCGACGTTGCCGAGGAACCGTTCCATCGCATCCGCCGGCGCCGTCCATGCCTCCGGTGGGTAGAGGTCGGCTGCAGATCCGTACGACGCCATTTGCCGCAGTCGCCGCATGGATGCGGCGACGTCGTCGGGGGCGGCGGCGTAATCGGCGGCGATGTCCTCGCGGAGCACCCCGATGGCGTCGAGGAGCAGCGCGACCGCCACTCCGGTCCGGTCCTTGCCGACGGTGCAGTGCACCAAGACCGGGAGCACGGCGGGTTCGAGAAGCCGTATGGTCGGGGAGACGACGCCGGCGGCATCCTCGGCCAGGTACTTCAGGTAGCGGGTGACCAGCGGATCGTCACCGTCCATCGGGGCAACCGCCGAGTCCTCGGCCACGCGGTCGCCGATGCTGAACGGGTGGGGGAAGTGGCGAACCCCCAACTCGTCGAGAGGTCCCCGCCCCTCCACCGCGACCTCGTGAGGCAACCGCAGATCGATGGTCGCCCGGATCCCGGTGTCTGCGATCAGTGCCCGCGCCGACTGCTCGTCCAAGAACTGCGGTGTCCCGCTGCGGAAGAGCACCCCGGTCCGGACGCGCCCACCGTCCCGGGTTCGCAGTCCGCCGACGTCCCGGAACCCGAGAAGCCCTCCGTAGCTCGCGGTCATGACTGGGTGGACAGGATGGTGACCACGCAGGCGTTGCCGTCCATTCCGGCCGCTCCGCCACCCATCGTCTCGACCAGCCCGACACGGTGCCGGGCGACCTGCCGCAGTCCTGCCTGTCCGCGCAGTTGCCAGTCGATTTCGGCAAGTTGCGCCATTCCGGTTGCGCCGAGAGGATGTCCGCGTGAGAGCAGTCCTCCGCTCGGGTTGACCGGTTGCGCACCATCGCGGGTGGTGTGGCCGGAGGGGGCGAGTTCGGCGCCCTTGCCGCGGGGTGCGATGCCGAGCGCCTCGAGGGTGATGATTTCACCGATGGTGAAGGCGTCGTGTACCTCGAGTACGTCGATCTCCTGCGGGGTCCGGCCGGCCTGGTCGAATGCCTTCTCGGCGGTGCGGGCGACGCTGGCGAAGCCCCAGACGTCCTCGCTGCGCTGGTCCCACAGGGCACCGGAGACCATCGCGGAGGCTTCGATCCGCAGGTCGTTGCGGTTGCCGCGGTCGCCACCGACGATGGCGGCGCCGGCCCCGTCGCTGGTCGGGCAGCATTGCAGGAAGGTCAACGGTTCAGCGATCATCCGGGAGTCGAGCACCTCCTGGATCGTGGGCACCGTGTCCCGCAGTTGGGCGCGGGGGTTGTCCATCCCGTTGGTCTTGTTCTTGACCGCGATGGCCGCGAGCTGTTCCGGGGTGACACCGAATTCGCCGACGTAACGTTGCGCCTGCAGAGCATAGAGTCCCGGCAACGGCAGCGATGCAGCGCCTTCCGGGTCGGTCGCCTCCGGCACGATGGCCCCGGAGAACAGGGTGGACATCTGGTCGACTCCGAGTACCAGCACGCACTTGAATCGGCCGTGCCGCACGGCCTCGACCGCTTCGTGATAAGCGGCGGTGCCGCTGGCGCAAGCGTTCTCGACGGTCCACATGGGCACGGACGGAATGCCGAGTCCGCGTTGGATGCGGGTGGCCACCCCGGGCGGGCCGAACACCGACCCGACGATGATCGCGTCGATTGCGTCGGGCCGGATGCCGGCATCCTGGACTGCTTCGGCGACCGCGGTCCAGGCGAGTGACTCGACTCGCTGGTCGGGGAATCGGCCGTAGGACGAGGTTCCGACGCCCCACAACATGGCCTCGTTCATCGCTGCACCTCCGTAGTGGCGACAAGGTCGCCGTCGTCTGTTCCGGTGATCTCGAGGCGGGTGCCGAGCGCGAGTACCGCGGGTTCGTCGAGGTGAACGAGTACCCGGGGGCCGTCGTCGAGGTCGACGTACGCCAGCCCGAAGGGCGGCCGACGGGTGCCCACGGGGATCTTGACGACCGTCGACGACCATGTCCTGCCCGTGCGGGCGAAGCGGGCCGGTTCAGTGGCGGCGTAACACACCGGGCACCAGGGCAGATCCTGTTGCGCGGTCGGGTACCGGCACACCGTGCACCGGGAGCCGAGCACGGCATCACCGTCGAGAACCGGCCGCGAGTCGGCGACCGGCAGTCCCCCGACGGCGGAGCCGGCACGGCGCTTGGTCGGCCGCCCCACACCCAATTCGCTCACCGGTGATCGCCTTCCAGTGTCAGCGAGAAGTCGTCCGCCTCGATATGCAGGTAGGCGCCCACCGAGGTCTCGACCAGGTCCCTGATGTATTTCATCTGCTTGCTGGTCGGGGCGAAGTCGCGGTTGCGTTGTGGGGTCGCGCGCATGACATTGATATCGCTCTCCGGAACGAGCAGACGCAGGAGCAGTTCGTCGTCGCTGATCGACCCACCGAACTTCTTGCGCAGTTCGTCCAGACTCGGCTGCGGGGGCTCCCAGTTCTGGTAGCTCTTGGCCTTGGGTGAGCTCAGGATGGTGTCGAGCACGTTCGGGTCCATCGGCGCAACCGGTGTGCCGTAGAAGCCGTTCGCGTAGATCATCACCTCGTCCGGTACCACCGAGTACCGCGACCCGGACACCACGTTCAGCACCGCCTGGGTGCCGACCAGCTGGGAAAACGGTGTGGCCATGACGGGGTATCCGAGTTCTTCTCGCACCCGGGACATCTCGTCGAGGACCTCCTCGAAACGATCCTCCATGCCGCGGTCACGCAGCTGCGCCTTGAAGGTGCCCGCCATGCCGCCGGGAAGCTGGTGCCGGTACTGGAACAGCGAGTACTCTGCCGGCTGGCCGACCGGCAGGTCCTCGTATTCCGCGACGCGCAGCAGGTGCTGTTCGACTGCGGCGAAGCGGGACTCGTCGAGGTCGACGTCGAATCCGGCGTAGCGCAGGTTTGCGACCGTGTTCTCGGTCGAGGGCAGCGACACCCCGGCGGCGAGGGGACGGCTTGCCGTGTGGACACGATCTGCGCCGGCGAGGATGCCTTCGAGGTAGTTCAGTGGCGCGAGGGCGTTGTTGCTGTGGAAGTGGATCTCCACCGGCAGGTTTCCGGCCGCGCCCTTGATGGCAGCGACGAGGGAACGGGTGCGTTCGGGAGTCAGTAGTCCGGCGGCGTCTTCGAGTTCGATGCCGTCCGCGCCGAGACCGACCAGCTCCCGTGTGCGGGCGGCGTAGTACTCGTCGGTGTGGTACGGCGTATCCGCGAAGAGGATGCAGGGCAGTGCCTTCGCGCCCTCGGCCTGCACGGTTTTGACCAGGCGGCCGATCTTGTCGATGTTGAACAGTCCGTCGTAGATCCAGAAGGCGCCGATGCCGTGGGCGATCAGTCGTTGCACCCACAGGTCCATGACGCTGTCGGCGGTGAGACCGAAGGTGACGATGCCGTTGCTGCGGGTTCCGGCGCGGACCGTCGTCTCCGGCATCGACTTCGACAGCGAGATCAGCTGCTCCCACGGGTCTTCCTTGCAGTGCCGCGCGAGCACCTCGAAGAGTGAGCTTCCGACGAGGTCGATGGTGTGGAAGCCGGTGCGGTCCAGCTCGGACGCCATGGGCAGACCCATGTCCTTGCGCAGCCGCATCCCCCACCAGCTCTGGGGGCCGTCCCGCAGCGTCTGGTCGACGATGTCGATCTTGCGCTTGCTGCCGTCGGCGTTACGCGCGGCGCAGTCGAGGTAACTCATGAGATCTTCTCCAAGTAGTCGGGGAGGCCCCGAGAGGCGATCCAGTCGGTGGTGACGGTGCCGGCCCGGAAGTCCGGATGGTCCAGGGCCACCCGGGCGAAATCCGCGGTGGTGGGAACTCCGGTCACCCCCAGCCGGCCCAGGGCGACGACCATCCGGTCCGCTGCGACGTCACGGTCGGTCCCGTGCGCCACGATCTTGGCGAGCAGGGAGTCGTAGTAGGGGGTGACGACGTAACCGGTTTCGCAGTGGCTGTCGACGCGAATGCCCTCGCCCTCCGGGGGATCCCAGGTCTGTACCGTGCCCGGGTTGGGGATGAATCCGCGGGCCGGATCCTCGGTGGTGATGCGGACCTCGATGGCGTGCCCGGTCAGGTCGATGTCGTCCTGGGTGAACCGGAGCGGTTCGCCCGCCGCCGAGCGCAGCTGTTCGGCGACGAGGTCCACCCCGGTGACCATTTCGGTCACGGGGTGTTCGACCTGGATTCGGGCGTTGAACTCGAGGAACGCGAACTCGTGGGAGTCTGCGTCGTAGATGAATTCGACGGTTCCGGCGCTGTCGAGCCCGAGCGCCTCGGCGAACACAACCCCGCTGCGTCGGATGTCCTGACGAATCTTCTCGGGCAGGTTCGGCGCGGGAGACTCCTCCACGACCTTCTGGTGACGTCGCTGCAGGGTGCAGTCGCGTTCGCCGAGGTGGATGACGGAGCCGTGCTTGTCCCCGAGCACCTGGACCTCGATGTGGCGGGCGTTGCGGATGAATCGTTCGACGTACAGTCGTCCGTCGCCGAACGCCGACTGGGCCTCCGCCGCGGCCGACGACCAGCGGGCACGCAGCTCGGACTCGTTCTCGACCACCGACATTCCCCGACCGCCCCCGCCTGCGGCGGCCTTGACCAGCACGGGATAGCCCAGCTCGGCGGCCGCGGCGACCGCGGCCTCCGTCGAGTCGATCACCGGCGATCCCGACAGTACGGGGATGCCGGCCGAGCGGGCGAGTTCACGGGCGCGGGCCTTGTCGCCGGCCTCGGCGACCGCTTCCGGCCGCGGTCCGACGAAGGTGAGGCCCTCGGCGACGCAGGCGGCGGCGAATTCCGGGTTCTCCGAAAGGAACCCGTAGCCGGGGTGCACGGCGTCGCACCCGGTGCCGAGCGCGGCGCTGAGCACCGCGGGGATCGCCAGGTAGCTCTGCGCTGCGGGGGCGGGGCCGATGCAGACGGCGCGGTCGGCCATCCGGGCGGCGAGTCCGTCGCGATCGACGGTCGAGGTCACCGCGACCGTTTCGATGCCGAGGGCCCGGCAGGCCTTGATCACGCGGACCGCGATTTCCCCGCGGTTGGCGACCAGGACCCGCCGCAGCGGGGTGCGGCGCGGTGACTCGGTGGTCAGGGTCGACGGGCTAGCCATCGGTCGGCCTGATCAGGAACAGCGGCTGGTCGAATTCGACCAGGTCCGCGTTGGTGGCGCAGATCTGCACGATCTCCCCACCGTGCGGGGTGACCACCGGGTTCATCAGCTTCATGACCTCGACGATGGCGATCTGCTGCCCGGCCTCGACGGTCTGCCCGACCTGCACGAACGGCGGTTCGCCGGGGCCGGGGGCCACCCAGAAGGCGCCGACGGTCTGGGATCGAACCTCGACGCAGCCGGTGGTGTCCACATCGGCGGCCGGTGCGGGTGTGGCAGGGGTGCTCGCGGGACTCGCGGCAGGAGGCACGGCGGTAGCGGGGGCGGCAGCAGGCGCGGACACCGGGACCGGGGCCAGGGCCGGCACTGGGGCCGGGGCCGCCGACTGGCCCGCTGTGGCCGGGGGGCCGTCCTTGCCGACGGTGATACGCATGCCGTCGAGTTCGAGGGTCATGGCGGCCCATCCGGAGTCCTGGAAGGTGCGCAGGATCTCCCGCACCTCGCGATGGGTCACCCGTTCCGGCGTGGTCATGAGGTTCTCCTTTGGTGTGCGATGGCGGCGAGCAGCACCGGCAACCGGTGTGCGGTGACGATCGCGTCGACGCCGGCGTCCAGTGCGGCGCGCACGCCGTCGGGGGCGCAGAACACCGCGCCGCGTACGGTTTTGGTACCGGGCGGGATGTCGGGCAATTGCTCACCGAGGTCCTCGGCGGCAAGCGTTTCCGCGTCGAAGATCGGGGCGACGGCGACGTCGGGACCCACCCGCAACGAGGTGGCGCTCTCGGCCCACTGGGTGAGGCGGCGCAGGTCCTCGTCGTCGCTCTCGTCGATCGCCGACGTCGGCAGTGCGCCGGCGTAGACGTGGCCGGTGGTCGCGTCGACTGTGACGGTGCGGCCGACCAGGCTCGCGACGGTGTCGGTGCCGCAGCCGACGACGCAGGGAGTGTCGAGGGCTCGGCTGACGACGGCGGCGTGTGAGGTTGCGCCGCCCTGCTCGGTGACCACCGCGGCGGCCGCGATCATCCCGTGGACGTCGTCCGGGCTGGTCGATTTGCGGACCAGGATGCATCCCGGGTTCGCCTGTGCCGCTTCCGGAGTATCCACGACAACACCGGTGGCGACACCCGGGCTTGCGGCCACCCCGGTCACCAGTACCTCCGCGGTGTCGGCGGCACCGGGTGCGATCTCCGGGCGCAGGAGGGTGCGGATCTGCTCCGCGGTGACCCGGGACAGGGCCTCCCCCCGTTCGAGAACACCCTCGTCGACGAGTTCGACGGCGATCCGCACTGCGGCGCGGGCGGTGCGCTTCGCCGGGCGGGACTGCAGCAGGAACAGCTCGCCGCTCTGCACGGTGAACTCGATGTCCTGCGCGTCGCGACCCTCACGGTCGAGTTGCTCGGCGGCTTCGAGCAATTCGGCGTGCACGGTCGGCCAACGCTCTTCCAGATCGGTCAGGGGTTTCGGGGTGATCCGGCCGGATACGACGTCCTCGCCCTGCCCACGCTGCAGATATTCGCCGTACGGCTCGCGGGAGCCGTCGACCGGGTTACGGGTGAACAGCACCCCGGTGCCGGAGTCGTCGTCGAGGTTGCCGAACACCATCGCCTGCACGGTGACCGCGGTGCCGAGATCGTCCGGGATGCCGTAGTGCTTGCGGTAGGCGAGGGCTCGCCGGGATCGGCTCGATGCGAACACCGCGGCCACCGCGGCGCGGAGCTGCTCCCAGGGGTCGGCCGGCACGGCGTCACCGACGTCGGAGGAGATCGCGGCCCGGACCGACGCGGTGTCGGGCAGGTCCTCGAGTTCCTCGGTGCAGCCGAGGACGAGGCGGCCGTAGAAGCCGGTGAAGCGGCGATGCACCTCGGCGGCGAAGTCGCGGTCGCCGCTTTCTGCGGCCAGGGCGGCCTCGACCTCGTCGTTGCAGCCCAGGTCGAGGATGGTGTCCATCATGCCGGGCATGCTGATCGCGGCGCCGGAGCGGACCGACACCAGCAGCGGGCGTTCGGTGCCGCCGAAGGTGCGGCCGAGTTGCTTCTCCAGCAACCGGATTCCGGTGATCAGTTCGTCTGCCAGGCCCTCGGGGAGGTCGCCGTCGGCGAAGTAGGCCTCGCAGGCCGCGGTGGTGACGACGAACGCCGGTGGCACCCGCAGGCCCAGCGACCGCATCCGCCACAGGCTCCACGCCTTCCCCCCGATCAGATCGCGGCTCGGCTCGGCGGCGTTCTCGTCGGGGACGACCAGCCAGCGCAAACCTGTTGCGGTGCTCATTCGGGGCGCTCCCGTCCGGTGAGGCGGAGGATGTGTTCGTGCATCTGGAACCACACGGTGTGGACGGAGTCGACGCGGACGCCGCTGACGTAGTCGGTCTCGCCGCCCTCGGCGCGGATCAGCGCCGCGCCGATCCGGTCCAGGAATCGATCGACCAGGGGGTCCTGCTGAGCCAGGGGCTGCAGGACCTTCTGGGTCTTCTCGTGCACGCGGCCGAGTTTCTCGACGATCTTGGCGTCGTAATCGGCGTCGGCGTGATCGTTGCTGACGCGGGCACCGTCGACCTCGATGGTCTGCCAGTCGGTGGTCAGGGTGAGGACCTGCTTGTTGACGCCGGTCTCGAACGAATCCATCGCGTCGGTGACGGCCGGGTCCGCGCGCAGATCGGCGAAGGCGCGGAGGTACACCTCGTCGAGGAACTCGCGGCCGGCCGGGGTGACCATGTAGTTGCCGCGTGCGGCCATCACCGCGCCATCCGCGACGGCCTTCTCCAGCGCCGCCTCGACGTCGGCGATCGGGAGGGCGTTGATCTCGGCGAGCTGTTCGGCGGATCCGAGCTGACGCAGGGTCAGGGTGTGAACGGTGAGTTCGTTGGGGTCGAGCATGATTGGTCCTTTCGGTGTCTCGGTCACACCTGCGCGGCGACCATGCGGTCGCGCACTTCGCGGCGCAGGGATTTCCCGACGGGACTGGTGGGAATGTTCGGCCAGATCTCCAGGGAACGAGGTCGTTTGAAACCGGCCAGCCGATCGGCGCAGAACTCGAGGATCTCGTCGGGTTCGGCGGTGGAACGAGTGACCACGGCGGCGGCGACCCTTTCGCCCCACTTCTCGTCGGGCAGGCCCACCACGGCGGCCTCGACGACCGCGGGGTGGGTGAGCAGGGCGTCCTCGACTTCGCGGGGGTAGACGTTGAAGCCACCCGAGATGATGACGTCGTGCCTCCGGTCGAGCAGGTGCAGGTAGCCGTCGCCGTCCCAGCGTCCGATGTCACCGGTGTGCAACCAGCCGTCCGGTTCGATCGTCTCGGCGGTGGCGTCCGGGCGACGCCAGTACCGGCTCATCGTGTGCGGTCCCCGGGTCAGGACCTCCCCGACCTCGTCCGGTCCGAGCACCGTGCCGTCGGCGGCCCGGACCTGCACCTCGACGAACGTGTAGGGTTTGCCGGCGGAGGTCAGCCGCTCCGGTGTGTGCTCCCACGGCTGCAGGCAGGTGATCGCCAGCGGCGCCTCCGCCTGACCGTAGAGCTGCGCGAAAACCGGTCCGAGGATGTCGATTCCGCGTCGGAGCACACTGGTCGCGATCGGGGCGCCGCCGTAGCACAACCGTTCGAGGGCGAGATCCGCTGTTGCCGTGGCGGGATCCTCGAGCAGCATCGCGATCATCGTCGGCACCATGAACGTCGACGTGGCCCGATACTTCTGCGCGGCCTCGAGGAAGGCGCTGGGCGAGAACTTCGACACGATGACGTTCGGGGCGCCCTTGACCAGGTGCGGGAGGAAGAACGCGCCGCTGCCGTGGGTGATCGGTGCGGCGTGCAGCATCACCGAGTCCGGTCGCAGGTTGGGCAGCAGGTCGACCAGGAAATTCGCCACTTCGGCGAGTTCGCTGCGCGTGGTGAGGACCACCGCCTTGGGCTTGCCGGTCGTGCCGCCGGTGTAGGCCAACCGCAGCGGTTCGTCCTGGTCGCGCCGGACGTCACACGGGCCGTCGGGCGCGCCTGCGACGAGTCCGGGCAGCTCGTCGGCGGTGATCATCAACTCGACCCGGGCTGGGGGATCCCCTGCGTAGACCAGGGCTCGCGCCTGCGAGTCCTCGACCTTGTAGGCGTGCTCGTGGGCCGTCTCGCGCACGTTGAGTGGGACCCGGACCAGCCCGGCCTTCGCGAGTGCGTAGTAGACGACGACGCCGTCGATACCGTTCGGCATGAGGACCGCGACACGGTCACCGGCGTCGAGCCCGCGGGCCAGCAGTGCGTGGCCGAGCCGGTCGGTGAGTGCGTCGAACTCGGCGAAGCTGACCACTCGATCGCCGTCGATCAGCGCGGGGGCGGCACCGTACTGACGCCCGGCGCGGCGGATCAGGTCACCGATCTGCATCGTCGGTCCCCGTCGTGTCGTCGGTGGTGGGCAGGTTGGCGCGACGCAGCCCGGACCCGCGGCCCTCGATGTTCCGTGAGCCCCGCTGCGTGAGGCGGTACAACTCGTCCGCCTGCGGGGTCCCGTGGTTCCACTTCACCCATTCCTCGTCGAGGTAGCGGTTGCTGCCATCGAGCACGGCAGGGGTGAATCCCTTTGCGCGTGTGTTGTAGTCGTCGAGATCGATGCGTCCGGCGCTGGTGGTCCACAAACCGGTCTTGCCGGGCAGGCTCGACGAGCCGGTGAACCGGTCACCGGCGGTCGGTGCGTAGTCGTCGTCGGTGAGCACCGAGTACGGGATGCCGGTGAGCATGTTGCGGTTCTGGTCGGAGTAGCGGGCCATGGTGTACTCGTTGCTCGTCTGGTGGGGCAATCCCAGCAGGCCCACCATCTCGCCGAGGTTGTCGCGCCCGTATTCGTCGTTGAGCAGGGGCTTGAACCGCTGCACGCGTTCGTCGACCTGGAACCAGTCGTCCTGCCGGTAGGTTCCGGCGAGATGAGCGAAGTCCTTGCCGACCGAGGAGTAGACCAGGGCGCCGGCGTCGATCATCTGCTCGCGTGACCAGGTGGCGATGCGCTTCCACAGGTCGGTGGTCGCCTCGTTGAGGATCTCGCGGTACTGCTCCATGGTGTCGGCCAGCGTGTCGGCGTTGTCCATGCCGACCGGAATGTATCCGTCGGTCAACGCATCCGAGGTGTACATCCCGACCGCTTGGATGTTGGCGGCGTTGTATCCGGGTTCGGCCTCGAAGGACGCCCAGTCGTCCATCAAGTGGAAGTTGGTGCCCTTGAAGACGATCGGAATCGTGAGATTATTGAACGGCAACTGGGTGGCGATGCCGTCGAGCCACGGGTAATCGCCCTCGGTGAGGTCGAAGAAGTCCCGCATGATCATCTGCCGGTTGTTGCCGAAGTCGTAGGGGCCGCTGTTGTGCAGACCGATGCGGCACTCGCAGTGCGCGAGGAACGCGTACTGGGACAGCTGGGCGACGAGTTTGGTTGCGGCGGTGTGCAGCCGGTCACCGGGCACCACACCGTGCAGGTCGGACTCGAAGACCTGCAGGGTTCGTTCGGGCAGGAACTGGCTGCGGTCGCCGAATTCCTTGTTCGTCAGGTGTCCGTCGTTGCGGTGGTAGGCCAGATTGAACCGCCGGGAGAAGTCGAGCACGTCGACGACGTCGTCGACCGCGTCGGTAGGCCGCAGGAGCCCCCAGTTCATCAGCATTTCCCGGCCGATGAGGTAGAACGCGGGCATACCCCACGCCGCGTTGACCGTGTCCACCTTCAGGCTGACCTCGCGGGCGCGGTCTCCGAGTTCCTCGGCCGGCGTCGCCGCGTCGATCTCGCGCAACAGCGTCGGCAACCGGTAGAAGCTGTTGAGATAGCTCACCAGCATGTACGGGTTCATCGGGAACAGCTTCGACTCCTGCACCGTGCGCGTGATGCACAGCCAGTAGGTGGTGTCGGACAGACTCCGGAGGTAGTTGTTGGTCTCCAGCAGGGTCCGGTAGTTCAGATTCGCCATGGTCTCAGCTCTCGCTTTCGATCAGCCAGATCCGGGCATGCCCGGTGTCACCCGTCTCGTAGGCATCCGCTGCCGGGGGCGCCGCGGTCACCTCGAGTTCGACCAGGTCGCCGTTCTTCAGGTCGTTGATCTTGCAGTTCATCAGTGTGGGGACGTCGTACTCCCGGGCGAGGATGCCCAGGTGCGACCGCACGGTGCCGCCGAGGCAGATGACGCCGGCGAACCCTTCGATGATCGGTGCGGTCAAGGTGCCGCCCGAGTCGTCGATCACGGCGATGGTGCCGGGCGGGATGCCGTCGGTGAGCAATTCCATGACCTGCTCGACTGCGGAGATCAACGCGACCGGTCCGATGACCGTCTGGGACTTCTTGATCACGTTGTCGCCGATACCCACGTGGCGGCGACCGTCCGAGTCCCGGTCTTCCGAGAACGCCCGCGCCTCTCGGTCGGTGCGCTTGTACTTGTGCGGCTCGGATTCGAGCGAGACCGTCGCGGAGTATTCGAACCGGTACCCGGAATCCAGGGCCTCCTGCTCGATCGCTCGCGCGTCCTCCATCGAGAAAATATCGAACTGACGTTCGAACACGCTGTCTTTCCATTGCTCGCCGGTGGCGGCGAATCGTCGTGCCGCCAACGACCGCACAGCGGTGTTGAATCGGCCCGGCAATGGGAGCATTTCGGTCGATCCCCATTTCGGGGGCGTAACCACGGAGTCGGACATGTCACCTCACGTTTCCTAAGGACTGACGCAGCCGCCATCGCAGCCGGAAACAGGTGGCTACCTGGTATTTTTTCTCCGGCTTCTTGGCGTTGTGAGATAAAACTAGTTACGCTCCGTGGTGTGACCCAGTCCACGTTGGGGGACACTTCCGGGACGACGCCGAGCGCAAAGTCCTCGTCCCGGGACCGCTCCCCATTCCGAGCCAACCTGAGCAAGGCCGACTACGAGCGCGCCTTCGACGTCCTCGAACAGTGCTCCGGCGCGGCCTGCCTTCCCGACTTCAAGGAACGGGCCGTCGAGGCGATCAGTGAGCACTTCGCCCTGAGGCATGTCTCGTTCTTCGCCGGCGCGACCTTCCACACCGTGTTCGAGGACTCGGCACCCCTGACTGTGGGCAAAACCGCCAAGATGCTGCCCGAATATCAGGACCGGTGGGCTCGCTACGACATCTTCGGTACGCCGGCCGCGATGCGGCAACTCGTCTCCAGCGGCGTGTCTTCACTGGACGAACTGCAGTCGATGGGCCAGGTACCCGCGGCGGCCGACGCCTACGTCCGATACTTCCTCTCCTCCACGTGGCGCATGCAGACCGCTGCCGCATTGCGCCTGGAGTTGAGTGCGGGACACACGGCTTTGCTGGGGATGTTCGACCCGGAGCCCGGCAAGATCGGCGCCTCCGAGGCGGCTACGTTGCGCCTGCTGAGCCAGCAGTTGTCCGCCATGGCTCGCGGCCTGCCCGCGTCGAAGTCGCAGGCCGCCCTCGCACGGCTCTCCGTGCGGCAGCGGCAGGTCGTCCGACTCGTCGCGGACGGATTGTCGAATGCGCAGATCGCCGAGATCCTCTCCCTTGCCGAGGACAGCGTGAAGAAGTACGTCACCCGAATCCTCACCACCACGGGCTGCCAGTCGCGGATGGAACTGGCGCTGCTGGCGCGGGCGCAGCGGATATGACAAAAGGGCCGCGGACTGTTCGTCCGCGGCCCCGTCACGCTCCGGTCAGAGGAAGGAACTCTCCTTCGTCAGCCCGTAGCGGGGATGTTCACCGATCACCATCGATTCGAAGATGCCGTATCCGACGGCGTCGCCTTCACGAACCCTGATCACACAGTCACGCAACTGGTGCACCTCGCGCGCCGTATTCTCCTCGGATACATCGGCATACCGCTCGCCGTCCAGATGCGAAGGACCGTGCCACTGCCCGTGGCGATGGCCCTTGAAGCCGAAATACAGTCCGGTACCGAGATGGAATCCGGTGTCGCTGATCGGTTCGATCTCGAGGGTACGGGTCTCACCCCAACCGGAGTCGAACGTCATCTTGCCCCCGAGGAGGCGGCGGTTGACGGGATCGTACTTGAGTTCGTCCCGCATCCCGTGAAGCTGCCGCTGAGTGCCGTCCGGCAGGTTCTCGAAACCCGAGAAGTAGGTCACGGCTCCGTCGACCCACTGCAGGTAGTGATGGATTTCGTAACTACTTCCGTCGGGACGTTGCAGCCACATCGGACTCCAGGTGAGGATGAAGTCGCCGTCGAGGCGCTGCGGCTTGAAGACGTCGGGCGCCGTCTCGCCGACGTCCATCCGTACTCCCCAGGAGTGGTCGCGGAAGCCGAACCACTCCTCGTCCCGGACCTCGATACGCTCGCCGTCGATCCAGATCTCACCGCTGATCGTCGACGCCTGGTGGTACCGGAGGAGGTCGGACTGCACCCGGAAGCCCTGCAACTCGCGCTGGACGTCCTTCTGTTCGAGGAACGGCGGCAGCACTCCGGTGATGGTGAGGTCGAATCGCAGTGGGACCACGTCGTTCTCCTGCAGGACCCAGCGCACCTGACGGAGGGGCTCGATGACCTCGTAGTCCAAGGGTCCCACGCCGATCCGCTCACCGTCGAGATCGAGCTGCCTGCTGGCACGGACCGTCAGCTGTTCCTTGCCTCGCGAGACGCCGGCGAACATGTCCATCACGTTCCGGTTGTGGTATTTCCCGAGGCCGATGTCGACCTGGATGGACCCGTCGCGGGCGAACAGCGACGCCCAGAGTTTCTCCGTCCAGGACGTGTCGGCGTGGCTGATGGTCGCGAAGGTTTCGGGCGTCTGGTGACACAACAGCTCGT
Source organism: Rhodococcus sp. T7 (assembly GCF_009872365.1). Lineage (NCBI taxonomy): Bacteria > Bacillati > Actinomycetota > Actinomycetes > Mycobacteriales > Nocardiaceae > Rhodococcus > Rhodococcus sp. T7. Next base: position 22,932 of record NZ_WXYH01000369.1, on the reverse strand, counting down.
CGGCGTGAATGAGTTTCTGCATCGATTGGCGCATGTGAACGCCTCCTCTCAGGAGTTCGGGCGGATGGGCGAGAAGGATCCGGGCATGTCGTGTGCCACCAGGGCACCTCCGAAGATGGCCGCAGCCTTGTCGTCGTCATCGAATGGATCAGGGTAGAGCGCAAGGGTCTTCGGCGACATCGCCCAGTCGACGTGATCCGTCACCCCGGCCAGCGCGGCAAAGGGGCGAAGACCGGAGGTGTACATGGTGGTGGCGGCCATGATTCGGTCACTCCGGTCCATGGCGGCGAATTTCTGATACAGACCCATGTGGCATCGGCTGAGATCCGCGGCAACACCCGGCCAGTCTTCCGGCGCGATCAGTTCACGGGTGCCGTCGGCGCGATACCCGTACACGGCGGCTTCGTCGACCACAGCGAGAAGTTGATCCGGCTCGGTGAACGTGGTTCCCCAGTCGTTGATTTCGAACTCGGTGAACTTCGAGCGGTCGAACGTCAGGACCATCGTCAATCCGGTGTAGGGCGGGTCCAGATCGTCCGTCCACGGATACGCCCACGAACTGGGGCCGAGGGAGAGATAGTCCCGCACGATCGTCTGCCTGTTTCCCGTCGGCCGCGGATACGGACCGGAGTCGCAGATACCGACCCGTGAATCACAGAAGTACAGGAACGAGTATCCCGAAACCGTCGCGTTCAGCCTCTTGAGGCTCTTCGCGGTGGTCGCGTCCAACGCGATTGCAGCGCCGGACAGCTCGTCGACGACTGCCGGCGACAGGTAGCGGTTGGTGAATCCGGCGTCCTTGTAGTCGAGCGTGCCGTCACCACGGTGCGCCAGGGTGAGGCGGCGCCAGAAATCCACGACGGTGCGAATATCCTCCCGATGGTCACCGGGCTCGATGGTGCCCATTTGTATCAGGCACTCTCGACCGCAGAGGAAGTGATAGCCGATCATCCAGATCCACAGCGGGCTGACCTTGTTCGGCCCCTCACGCAACTGGCGACCCAACTCTTCGGCCGGCACAGCCGCGTCGATCACGCGTATCCGATCCACGTAGCTGTGGAAGTCCTCGATGACCGACAGCGACATATAGGGCAGCATCGGAAACAGTTCGGAGGTGAAACCGGAGCGGCGCGTCAATTCCGGTTTGAATGCCCGGCCCATGTGCTGGACGAGGTCGTCGAGACGGTCGTCGGTGAGTTCCTCGGCGATGAGTGCCTCGAGCGCGGCGCCCGACACGTCGACCGTGAAGTCCTTGACGGCGATCTCGTCTCCCACGCGCCGGATGTATTCCCACCACGCGGCGCTCACATCCGCGGACGAGTCCGATGCGATGTCAGGATCCGGGGAAGCAACGACCCCCGACTGCTCCTCGATACGGAGCGTGACCTCGGTGCCGTCGGGGATGTCGTCGGACAGTTCGGTGCCGACCAGGCACGGGACCTCGAACTCTCGTGACACGATCGCCAGGTGCGAGCGGAGTGTTCCATCCAGGCAGACGATTCCCCCGAGCCGGCCCAGGATCGGCGAAAGGAATGTCGTGCCACCCGACGCGACGAGCGCGATCGTGGACTCGAGATCGCTGTCGAGGGAAGCGATCACGTCGTCCGGCGACCGGAAATGGTGCACTGTTCCCGTGACCGGCGCGAAGGCGTACGACGGATTTCCCTTACCGAGAATTGACATGGTTCAGCCTCCCAGTGGACGGAAGCACCCGTCGCGGTCCTGCGGAACGAAGACACCGCCGATCAACTGCAGCGCGAGGTCGGGATCGCTGAACTTCTGGAAGGATTCGGCGATCCGCGGCGTGATGGCCCAATCGATCTCGTCGTAGCAGCCGGCGAGTCGAGCCCACGCCTTGAGCTTCCACGCGTACATCTCGGTGGCGTACAGGTTGCGTTCTTCGGCATCGGTTTCGGCCAACCGCTGATACAGCGCTCGGTGTGCCTTGCGGATCGCCTTGGTGGCCTCGTCGACCTCGTCGGCACCGAGTGGGCGAAGGGTGCCACCGTCGGTGCAGAACACGCGGGTTTCGATGATGTCGGCCTGGTAGTCGCTGGGCGTGAACCAGGCCGTGCCCCAGACATTGTTGTCCATTTTCACAGTGGCGGGCAGCCGGTGGGCGATGACGAAATGGTGGTAGGGCAGCGTTTCGCGGATGCCGTCGACCCAGGGGAAGTCTCCGTCGCCGTCCGCGCAGGTCTCGCGCAGCGCCAGGAACGTGCCGTCCTCGAGCTGATAGGGCCCGGTGTCGCACACCGCGGTGCGCGCGTCGCAGTTCTCCAGGAATGCGTACGCGGTCAGCCGCGCACCGAATTTGCGAATCCCCGCCTTGACCTCGTCGTCGGCGGGGACGAGGTGGGACCGGATCTCCGCCAGCAAGTCGTCGTCGATGACATGCGAACTGTTCTGCGGCTCCGCGTCCATGTTGAACAGGACGTTGTCAGTGCGCATGGCGATGGTCGCCTCGCGCCAGAAGCGGAGCACCTCGAGCTGGTCTTCCAGACCGTCCGACAGGGTGTTCTCTCCGAGGTCGACGAACAGTTCACGTCCGGTGAGGTAGTGCAGCGGGGTGGCCGCGAGGTTGATGAAGCTGCGCTTGTTGCCGATGGGCAGAGCCTTGCGCACCAGTTCGGTGGGGGTGGCGTGCTGCCGGATGATACGGATGCGCTCGGGCACCCGGAGGTAGTCCTCCATCATCGACATCAGGATGTAGGTGTTCATGCCGAACAGTTCCGACTCGAACACGGTCCGCGCGGACAGTTCGGACTTGTAGGCCGCACCTGCGGCGTGCACGAGCCAGTTCCATTCCTCGAGTGTGGGCTCGTAGGCCGGGTCGGTGTACAGAGCCTCCACGTTCACGGGAGTGGTCAGTTGTGCGGTCACGCCGTCACCGCCCCTGCAGCGACGGCCACGCGTGCGGTCTCGGTATCCGACAGGTCCAGCACCACGGTGTCGCCGTCTGCGACGGTTCCGGTCAGTTCGGCGGCGAGCACGCAGGGCACGTCGGACTCTCGAGACAGGATCGCGAGGTGCGATTCCCGGCTACCGGCCGTACAGACGATTGCGCGCAGGTCCGGCAGGATCGGCGACAGGAAGGTCATACCACCCTTGCTGACGAACGCGATCGTGTCCTCGAGATCGTCGTCGTCGATCGACAGCACATCGGCCGTGTCGTTGAACCATCTCGCGGTACCGCGAACCTCCCCTGCGGTGAATAGGTTGACACCGGTCCCGACCTCGTTCAGGTCTCCGCTCATCACATACTCCGTTCGGCCCATTCGTGGGCGTGGGATTGTCTTGAACACGCACTTTCGTCGGTGCCAGGAAGGCTACGATCGGCTGTGTCGTGCGCCACAGTCCACTTTGGGGGACAGTCTCGATGCCCCGGCGGCCGGTGGTCGAAAATGGATCCATGGCACGGGAAGCAACGGAAATCGTTCTGAGTAATCAGGATCTTCGTGAGGTCACCGCGTTCGCCGCGGGGTGCGCGGAGGGGGTGCTCGAGATATTCGAGGCCGATCAACCGGGCGACCCCCGGCCCCGCGACGCGATCGCTACCGCGTGGGAATTCGCCCGGGGTGGTGAGCGCGGGAAATCTCTGCGCGACGCAGCGTGGGCGGCGCTCGCGGCCGCCAAGGGCACGGACACCGAGGCGGCGCGCGAGGCGGCGTGGGCGGCGATGGCCGCGGCGGGCGCCGCCTACCTGCATCCGTTGGCGAAGGCCACCCAGGTCAAGCACATTCTCGGAGCGGCCGCGTACGCGGCCAGAGCGGCCGAACTCGTCGCCGGGGACGATCGGGTCGGCGGCGCCCGACACGTCGGGCAGGCGGTCCAGCGTGCGACACCGGTCGTCGTCGACGTACTCGGACGTTTTCCGGCGGCACCGGGTGGCGGCGGGCGGGTCGGCGAGTTGATCCGCATGCTGGACGATGCCCTTCGCCGCTGATCGACGACTGATTGCCGACACGGCGTGTAATTCATCAACTGTTGACCCTGGTCACTCGGCGTGCCTAGCATCGACTATGCGCGCCATGATTCTCAAGGAATTTCGCGAACTTCGGCGGGACCCCCGCACCCTGGCGATGTTGATCGCGTTGCCGCTCCTGTTACTGGTGATCTTCGGCTACGCGGCCAACTTCTATGTGTCCTCGGTCAAAACGGCAGTCGTGGGTCCGTCCGCTCAGGCGGTGAGTACATCTCTGCCGGCCTACTTCGATGTGACACAGACCGACGTCGACGGCTCGACCGCGCAAGCGACGGACCTGTTGCGGGAGAACAAGGTCGACGTCGTCGTGGTGACCGGGTCGACCCCGGCCGAGCAGTCGACGGCAATGGTGGACGGCTCGAATCTGTTCGCTGCGCAGTCGACCGTGTCGATTCTGAACAAACTCGGCGACCAGGTCCGCACCGAGGTGTTGTTCAATCCGGAGCTGAAAACGTCGTGGGTGATGGTGCCGGCGATCATCGGCCTGATTCTCACCTTCATCGGCACGATCGTCACCAGCATCGGTCTGGTTCGTGAGCGTGAGGCCGGGACCCTCGAACAACTCGCCGTCATGCCGATACGTCCGAGTCAGGTGATCTTGGGCAAGATCGTGCCGTACTTCCTGCTTGCGGCGCTGGACATGATCGTGGTGACAGTGCTGGGCATGGTGCTGTTCGGGGTGCCGTTCAACGGCAACGTGCTGGTGTTTGCGCTGGGCGCCGCGCTCTTCCTATTCGTGGTTCTCGGTCTCGGTGTGCTGATTTCGACGATCTCGCAGACCACCGGGCAGGCCATCCAAACGGCCTTCTTGTTCCTGATGCCACAGATTCTATTGTCCGGCATGATTTTTCCGCTCGACGCGATGGCGGCAGGGGTTCGCTGGATCGGCTACCTGCTTCCGCTGACCTATTTCACGATGATCTCGCAGGGCGTCATGTTGCGTGATGCACCGATATCGTCGCTGTGGTTGCCGTTGGTCGTGTTGGCCGTGATGGCGATCGTGGTCTTCACCGGGTCGACGCTTCGTTTCCGGCGAGATCTCGCGCCCGACGTCTCGAAGGCGAGCAAGCCGGAGCCATCGAAATCGGTCGATCCGACCGGTGCGGACGCCGCATGATCGCCGCGACCGACTCCGTCGTCGTCCGGTTCGGCGACCGAACAGCCCTCGACGGAGTGAGCATCGAGGTTCCCGCAGGCCAGGTGGTGGCCCTGGTCGGCGGAGACGGGGCGGGGAAGTCGACCCTGTTGCGGACGTTCGTCGGGGAGGTCCTCCCCGACACCGGGACCGTTCACGCCCCGGGTAAACACGAAATCGGGTTCCTCTGCGCGGGCCCGGGAAGTTGGGCGGCCCTGACGGTCCGGCAGAACATGGATTTCGTCGGCGGCATCTACGGCCTGGGCGGCAGCGAATTGGCCGAGCGGCGCGAGGAACTCATCGACCGGTCCGGGTTGGGTGATGCAGCGGACCGACTCGCCTCCGCGTTGTCGGGAGGGATGCGGCGCAAACTGGGCACGGCGATGGCGATGCTGCACAAACCCAAGATGCTGATCCTCGACGAACCGAGCACCGGCGTCGACCCCGTGAGCCGCATCGACCTGTGGCGAATGATCTCGGAGGCCGCCGCGGACGGTGCAGCCGTGGTGATGTCGACGACATACCTCGACGAGGCCGAGCGCGCCGGGCATCTCGTCGTCCTCGACTCCGGCCGAATCCTGACCCAGGGCTCCTACGACGAGGTGCGCGCCGGATTCACCGGCACCATCACCTCGGCAACGGATCCGGTGCGACCCGAATGGTCATGGCGCCGTGGCCGGGAGCGTCACGAATACTGGGAGGACGGCCATCCAGACACCGACGCCGCAACCATCACGCCAGACCTCGAAGACATCGTCATCGCGTTATCGCTGACACGCCGGCAGGAGGTCGGGACGTCATGACCGCTGAGGTACTACGGGCACGTTCGGTGACCCGGAAGTTCGGTGACTTCACGGCCGTCGACTCGATGTCGATGACGGTCGCCCCCGGCGAGGTGGTCGGTCTTCTCGGAGCCAACGGAGCCGGCAAGACCACGCTGATCCGGATGCTCCTGGGTCTGCTCGCCGCGACGGAAGGAGCCGTCGAATTGCTCGGCGGCCCGCCGGACCGAACGCGCCGGGCACACATGGGTTACGTGCCCCAGAACCTGGGCCTCTACCGTGATCTGACCGTCGAAGAGAACCTGGCCTTCAGCGCGGAGGCCTACGGTGTTCCCGTGCCGGGTGTCCCTGCCGAACTCCACGATGCGCGCAACACCCTCGTCCGCGAACTTGCCCTGGGCGCGCAACGACAGGTGGCGTTCGTCGTGGCGCTGGCACACAAACCCACCGTGCTGGTGTTGGACGAGCCGACCTCCGGAGTGGATGCACTGTCCCGCGCAAGACTGTGGGACACGATCCGGCACCAGGCCGACAACGGCGTCGGCGTCCTGGTCACCACCCACTACATGGAGGAAGCGCAGCAGTGTGATCGCCTGTTGCTGATGTCGTCCGGGCAACTCGTCGGCGCCGGCAGCGAGGACGACATCATCGGCGACACCCGCGCGGTCGCGGTGCACACACCGGATTGGGCACAGGCATTTGCGGCACTGAACGATGCCGGGGTCCCCGTGATCCTGGACGGCCGTGCGATCCGAGTCCCGGACACGGATCCGGCGACGATCGATTCCGTACTGGACGCAGCCGGCATCGCCGCCGATATCCGGCCCGTGCGCGCCACCATCGAAGAGCGCATGCTGGTCCTCGCGCGTGCCGGAGCGCATGGATAGTCGCGCTCCCGGCAGGCCGAAGGTCGTCGCAGATTCCGCCGGCAAACGCGACACCATTCTGAGGTCGGCGCGAGAGCTGTTCTCCGATAGAGGCTTCGACCGAACGACGATGCGCGCCATCGCCGCCCGGGCCGGAGTCGACCCAGCGCTGATTCATCACTACTTCGGCAACAAGAACGCGCTGCTCGTGGCCGCCCTGCAGCCGGAGGTCGACGCGAAGACCGTGTTCTCCGGAATCACCCCCGAGACCGACGCGCCCGGCGAGATCTTCGTCCGACGCGTACTCGAATTCTGGGAGACGAACCCACAACAACGCGCACGCGCAATCGCGCTGCTGCGCGTCGCCGTGACGCACGACGAGATCGCCATGCGAGTGCGCGATTTCTTTCTCGGACTCGTGCAGCGCGCACTCGGCGGTGTCATCCGCAGCGATCACCAGGACGAGCGTTACGCACTCGTGGTCAGCCAAACGGCCGGGCTGGCGATATCGAAATACATCCTCCTGCTACCCGACGTCGCCAACGCCCCCATCGACATCCTCGCTCAGCGCGTGGGGCCGAACATCGACAACTACCTCTTCCGCGACTTCGACGGGTAACTAGTCGCGGCGTTCGACCACCGCACGCTCCTTCGCTGCCTCTTCCCGGTCGATGCGGGCGAACACGAGATGCTGCTGACCGTAGGTCCAGATGTTGTTGCTCACCCAATACAGCAGTATCGCAATCATCAGGAACGGGCCGCCGACCAGAACGCCGAGGGGAAAGACCCACAGCGCCATCTTGTTCATCATCGCGGACTGCGGATTCGCGGCTGCCTCCGGACTCTGCCTCGCCAGCGAGGCCCTCGCGTTGAAGTGGGTGGCCAGGCCGGCGATCACCATCAGGGGAATCGCCACCGCCGCGATCGTGGCCACCGTCGGGATTCCCCCGTGCGAGGCGAACGACGCCAGGGTGCTCTGCGGGCTGGTGATCGCCACCGAGATCGGCGCCCCGAACAGGCGAGCGCTGAGGAACGACTGCACGTCGGCGGCACTGAAGATGTAGTTCGCGGTGTGCGCGTTGGCCTCGGGCGACATCCCGAGCTGGCCGAGTCCGGTTCCGGTGCGGTTGAACGAGCGCAGCACGTGATACAGGCCGATGAACACCGGCGCCTGCACCAATGCCGGCAGACAGCCCATCAACGGATTGAACCCGTGCTCTTTCTGCAGCTTCTGCATCTCGGTGGCCTGACGCGCCCGGTCGCCGGCGTACTTCTTCTGCAGTGCCTTGATCTGTGGTCCGAGTTCCTGCATCTGGCGGGTCGTGCGGACCTGTTTGATCGCGGGTTTGAGTAGAAGGGTCCGGAGGGTGAAGACCAGGAAGACCACCGCCAGGGCCCAGGCGACGCCGTTGTCCGGGCCGAGTACCGCGCCGAACACCGTGTGCCAGAACCACAGAATCGCGGACACGGGGTAATAGATGAAGTCGAGCATGGGAGCACCTCTTTGCTGCACGGCGCGGCGAGACCGCGGCATCGTGCGAGTCGGAGTTTCACGCCTGATTCGAGGAGCAGGGACGTGAATTTGGGACTGGGTCGACGAGGCGGCCGACGCAGTACCCGAAGGTGCTACGCGGCGGCGGCCAGGACCCGTCCGGGTGCTCGGGGAAGGCGAGGGCGGCCGGGGGTGTCCGGGGCGCTCTGACGACGGAACGCGCCACGCAGGCGCTGCTCCTCACGGGGTGGACCGGTGGCCGGCTCCGTCAGCAGGTGCAACGGCGACCGCGCTTGACCTGCGACGGCGAGCAGGAAAACGATCGCCACCGCGGCGCCCACGATTGCAGTCGGCCCGTCGATCGCGAGCGTCGCAGCGATCACCAATGTCAGCACGGCAACCCACGCGAGCTGAACGATGTTCAGCCCCTGCGCGAGAACAGACCGGATCCGTGCCATGCGTGCAGCATACCGAGCACGCCAGGTGCCGATGGAACCCGAGCTGATCAGCAGGTCGCGTGGGATTCCAAGCCCCGAAGGTAGTCGATGAGGGTGTCGAGGAAGCGGTTGCCTTCCCACTGACCCGTCAACGTGACAGCGAACGTGACCATCTACTCGATTGTTTCGAATCCTCCGGCCGCGGAGCGTCGGAACAGTTCGAGTTCCACCACCGTCACACCTTCACTGTTGCGCGCCGCCGCGGCGAGCGTCTGGGCGTTGCGGGCGCACTTCGACATCGCGGCGTCGTCGTAGCAGTCGTCGATCGCCGCGGGCGGGGTGAACCGTCCACCGAGCGACGAAGAGTCGACATGCCAGGCGAGGCGACCCTGCCACCAGCGGGACAGTGCCTGCTCGTGCGCGATGCCTCGGGGTACTTCGACTCCGATGACCCGCAACGAGGTGTAGTTGGCGCGGACCGGTTCCTCGTACACCTTGGGGCCGTGTCCGGGCCACCGGAGTGTTCCCTCGATCAGGACGTTCTCGCCGCGGTCCAGGCACAGATGGCGGATCTGATCGATCAGGGCGGTGGATTCGTCGTGGACCAACGCTGCCAACTCCCGCGGCGCCAGCGGTGCGCCGTCCGCGAGGTTCGTGCCGAGTAGTTCCGCATAGTCACCGTCGCGGAGTGCCTGTCCGATGAGGAAGTTCTTTGACCTCGTCGGCGTCGAGGCTGCGGTATCCGTCCAAGTCGGGGATATGTTCGCGGAGCAGGGTGCTTTTCCCGGCCCCGGGTGCGCCGGCGGTGAGGATCGCCGAGCGTCCCTCGCGCAGCGGGGTGGCCCGTGCGAGATACCGGTCGATGACCGTGCGGCGGAACCGCAGCCGGGTAGGGGATGCCGCGAACCGGACCATCGTGTTCGTGTCGGACTTGGTATGTAGCGGGCCGCCGGGCATAGACATGGCGGCCAGCTGCGCGGCAACGGTACCGCGCAACGGATCCGGGTAGTTCACGCAGACCGTGCCGCCTGTTCGAGGGCTTCCCTGTTTCGCTCCATCAGCCGACCGATCTCATCGCCGGTCAGCAATCCGCGGTAGTAGGCGCGTTCGATCTCGTCCCAGCTGCCGGGCTCGTACGCATCGGCAGACACTCCACCGCTGACCGGGACGCGGCCGAAGGTGAACTGCCAGTCCAGCAGAATCTGCATCATCTCGTCGTCGCTGATCTCGCCGGCGGCGCGGCGGTCGATGACCTCGGTCGGTGTTCGATCGAGTAGAGCCGGGTTCTCCAGCACGGTGCGCAGCATGCGATGAATCGTCGGTTGCGAGATTCCGATGTGCTCATGGATGACCCGTTGGGTGATGTTGGCGGCGTTCGCCTCGGCCACCGCCCGCAGGACATCGAGGTCGGCGATCCTGCGCCGGGCAGCCGCCACATCGAGAGCGGCGACGGCCTTGCGGTCGATGGTGTCCACGACAAGCACCTCCTCGGATTGATTCACAATGAATCACCGACCTCACAATACCCACCCCCACCGACCCCGTCCACTGAGCCAAATCGATCGCTCCAGCGTCCTTGACCAGGCCAACCATCGATAACTCCCCACCGATGAAGGAGGCCGGGCACCCGCACCGTGTGGGTGCTCACGTGGGATCGGCTGTGCCCCGCGTGATGCAGCCGCCAGTCTCGTGGCGATTACCCTGTCATGATGGCTGCAATCCCGGATTCCACAGTGGGCACGAACACCGCGGTGTCCGGCCTCGAGAGCACCTTCGCCGACGAGCTGGGCGCCCTAACGGTGCCGTGGCAGGGCGCTCCCGCACCCGACCCCACGATGCTCGTGCTCAACGAATCGCTCGCGGCGACGCTGCGGTTGGACGTACAGGCACTGCGAAGCGAGGACGGGGTCGGTGTCCTGTCCGGATCGACGGCACCGACCGGAGCCAAACCGGTGGCGATGGCATATGCGGGCCACCAGTTCGGAGGATATGTACCACTCCTCGGGGATGGTCGGGCGTTGCTGCTCGGCGAACTGACCAGCGGTGATGGGCAGCGCGTCGATCTGCATCTCAAGGGCTCGGGCCGAACGCCGTTCTCCCGAGGCGGCGACGGGTTCGCAGTAGTCGGCCCGATGCTGCGTGAATACCTCGTCAGCGAGGCCATGTACGCCCTCGGCATCCCCACCACCCGCGCGCTGTCGGTGGTCGCGACGGGCGGGCACGTGCACCGAGACGGCACCGAACCCGGGGCCGTGCTCGCCCGGGTCGCGGCCAGCCACCTCCGGGTCGGCACCTTCGAATACGCCGCGCGGCAGGGCGGGCTGTTGCAACCGCTCGCCGACTACGCGATCGCCCGCCACTACCCGGAGCTGACCGACCTGCCGACGACCGGCGCCGGCAACCGCTACCTGAGATTCTTCGAGGCCGTCGTCGAGGCGCAAGCGTCACTGGTGGCACGGTGGATGCTCACCGGTTTCGTGCACGGGGTGATGAACACCGACAACACGACCATTTCCGGGGAGACCATCGACTACGGTCCGTGCGCCTTCCTCGACACATTCGATCCGGCAGCGGTGTTCAGTTCGATCGACCACGGCGGCCGCTATGCGTTCGGCAACCAACCCGCTGTGCTGAAGTGGAATCTGGCGCGCTTCGCCGAAACGCTGCTCACGCTGATCGATTCCACACCGGACGACGCGATCGCGGCGGCATCGGCAGCCCTCGACACCTTCGATCAGCGTTACGACAGCCACTACGCGGCCGGTATGGCGGCAAAGCTCGGTATGGCCGGCACACCCCTCGACCGAGCACTGATCGACGACCTTCTGACGCTGATGAAGGACCACGGCATCGATTGGACAAGCGGCTTCCGCGCTCTCGCCGACGAATTACGCGGAAACTCGACATCTCTGGACGCCCTCGCACCGCGCGAACACACCTGGCCGTGGTTGCAACGCTGGCGCGGCGCCCTGCAAGAACACGGGCGCGGGGCAGCGGAGACCGCAGACGCAATGGACCGCATCAACCCGATGTACATCCCACGCAATCATCAGCTCGACGCAGCACTCCGGGCCGCGACCGACGGTGAACTCGCCCCGTTCGAGAAGCTATTGGAGGTCGTCACCCATCCATTCGACCGCCGCGACGAGTGGGCCGACTACGCCACACCCGCCCCGCCGTCATTCACCAGAACATTCCAAACCTTCTGCGGCACATAACTTTTGCACGAGTAGCAGGGTCGTCGCCCTCTCCATCGGCGACAGCGTCCTGCATCCGGCGCTCCAGGTGAGCAGCGGACCTGGTGGCCAGCGCCATGGCCGAAGGAGAACGGCAGCACCGGACAGGACGCCAGCAACTCGAACACTGGGCTCGGATGGGGCGTGCGGTCTCGAGTCGGCAGACCGCGGCCCGGCGCCGAGTGGAGGACGCTCTCGCCGGCCGGTTGCCGCTCGGTGAACTCGGAATCGAAGAAGGCATGGTGTTCGACGCCGAGATCGACGCGGCGATCGAAGAACAACTGGCCACCACCGATTACGGCGGCACGCTTGCAGCCCGGGGAGTCACCACGGTCGCGCTGTCCGAGGACGGTCAGCTCACCGAGTACCGTCCCGACGGCACGCACTCAGTCCTGCGCGAGTGAAACGACATTCACACCGCAGCACCGGGACCCTGAAGTAGTTCGACGTCGCCGGCGTGCATCGACTCGCCGCAGTGTGCGCAGCGCAGGTCGACTTTGCTGATCTCGCCGCACGCGTGGTGGCGGTAGAGGACCGGCGGGCCCGCCTCCCCCGCGAGCCAGTTGTCACCCCAGGTGGCCATTGCCATCAGAACGTCGAGGAGTTGAATGCCCTTCTCCGTCAAAACGTATTCGTACCGCGGCCGTCGGTCGTAGGGCCGGCGCTCGAGCACTCCGCGCTCCACGAGGTGGTTGAGTCGTTCGGTCAGGACCTTGCGCGAGATGCCGAGGTCGGCCTGAATCTGCTCGAACCGGGTGAATCCGGCCCACACGTCACGCAGGATCAGCGGCGACCAGGGCTCCCCGATGACGTCGAGTGTTCGCGCGATCGAGCACGCCATCCCACCGAAATCTGTGCGTTGCATGAATCCAGCCTACCAATTGGGGTTCCCTCAAGAAACTCGCACTGTTACGCTCATGGAGTCTCCTGAAGGAACCCCGAAAGGAACACGAATGAGCAAGGTCATCAGCGCCCACGCAGTCTCGGTCGACGGTTACATCACCGGCCGCAATCCGGGACCCGGTCACGGAATCGGCGACGGCACATCCCTGTTCGACTGGTACGGCGACGGCGACACCCCCAGTCGGCTATTCGACGGGTTCAGTCTGAGCGAGCCCAGCGCCCGGATCTTCGACACGCTCGCCGGACGCGTCGGTGCGGTCGTTGCAGGACGCAACACCTACGAGGATTCCGGTCGTTTCGGCGGCGGCAGCCCTCACCCGACCGCTCGCGTGTTCGTCCTCAGCCATCAGCCCGTGCCGGAGTTGTCCGAGCAACAGACGCTCGTCACCAGCGGCATCGAGGACGCGGTCGCGGCGGCGCGCGAAGCCGCCGGAGACAAGGACGTCAGCCTCATGGGCGGCGGAGTCCTGACCGCGGCCTTGACGGCCGGGCTCGTCGACGAGGTGGTCCTGCACCAGGTGCCCGTCCTGCTGGGCGCCGGTCGCCGTTTCTTCCAGGAACTTCCGGAGCACGTACAACTCCGTCTACTGGAGGCCGTCCCGGCGCCCGGCGTGACCCATCTCCGCTACGCGGTGGTCCGATGACCCTCGCCGACGGCGGGCCCACCCCCACGACCCCGGCTTCGCGCCGGCAACCCCGATGAAGGAGCAGACCCATGCTTGATCCCGACGTGCGCCGCGTACTCGACGGCACCTCGATCGCTCACCTCGCCACGGCACTCCCGGACGGCTCGCCCCACACCGTTCCCCTCTGGATCGGCACCCACGACAACCGAATCGTCTTCCTCACCGGCCCCGGCTCACGCAAGGCACGCAACCTGCGCCGCGACCCGCGGATGGCACTGTCCATCGCACCCGTCGACAATCCGTTCGAGCCCGTCGTCGTCCGAGGGCGCGTCGTCGAATGGCTCGACGGCGATACCGCGTGGGAGATCATCGACCAGCTGTCCACGAAATACACCGGCGCGCCCTACCCCCGAGACGAAGAGCGCGTCGTGGCCGTGATCGAGCCCGAGCGACAGACTGTCGGCGTCGGCTGAGCCGATTACAGACGGACTGCTCGCTCACCCCGGAGGTGAGCTGTCCCCGCGCTTCAGCGTCGCGGTCAGGCCGGCCAGGAGGATGTCGACTCCGCGTTCGAGTTCGGCGGCGCCGTCGTAGGACGCCAGCACCGGTGCCAGACCCCGCAGGAGCGGGAACTCGCCGATCGGCAGACGATGCAGGCCGAGGCGAAGGAGGTCGTCGGATTCTTCGGGGCGCTCGACGAGTTCCTGCAGTTCGTTGAGGACGTGGCCGTAGAGGAAACCGAACAACGCCCGATAGACGTGCAGGGCGTCGGCGTCGGTGAAACCCGTCCGGGTCAGCAGGGTCAGGATGTCCTCGAGTGGGCGCAGGGTGCCGAGCGGCCTGAGCCCGAGCGGCGTCGACAGCGGCCGGGTGACCAGGAGCGGCACGACCTGAGGATGGGCGAGGGCCAGCCGGCGGAAACCCCGCGCGACCTCCCGAAGTTGGGTAGCCCAATCGCCGTCGCCGGTATCGACCTCCAATTCGTCGAGCACGCGCTCCGCGAGACCGTCGAGCAGCGCGGCCTTGTTCGGGGCGTGACGGTAGAGAGTCATCGGGTCGCGGTCGAGCGCCTTGCCGAGGCGGCGCATGGACAGCCCGTCGATTCCATCCCGGTCGACGATCTCGAGCGCAGTTTCGAGTATCCGCTCCCGGGTAATCGGACCGCCGTCGGAGTGGATCGAACGACGTTCGGGCTCATCGGCCATTCACGACACCTCCACCAACACTGTAGGCCTGAACTGTAGATCTACAGTGTTGACAGCCTGAGGAATGCGGCGTTCACTTCAGGGTGAAGCACGGAGCGGTCCGGAAATCGGGAGTCGAATATGGCGATATCCGACATCAAGGAATACGCACATCTCACCGAGGAGGATGTCGAGGCGCTCCGCTCCGAACTCGACGCCATCCGGCGAGACATCACCGATTCGCTCGGTGAGCGCGATGCCACCTATATCCGTCGCACGATCGCGTTCCAGCGTGCGCTGGATGCCGCTGCGCGCCTGGTGATCCATTGCAGTCGGGCGCGAATCGGGTGGATCCTCGGGACCACGGCCCTGGCTCTGGCCAAGAGCGTGGAGAACATGGAGATCGGGCACAACGTCTCCCACGGCCAGTGGGACTGGATGAACGACCCCGAAATCCACTCCAGCACGTGGGAGTGGGACATGGCAGGCGTGTCGTCCCAGTGGCAGTACTCGCACAACTATCGCCACCACGTGTTCAGCAACGTGGTCGGGATGGACGACGATCTCGGGTTCGGCGTCATCCGCATCACCCGCGACCAACCCTGGAAGCCGGACAATCTACTGCAGCCGCTGCGGAACCTGTTGCTGGCGTCCACATTCGAATGGGGCATCGCCCTGCACGGCCTGTATTCCGAACGGGACCGCGTCGACACCGCCGCCGAGAAGAGTGCCCACACCCGAGCACTGCTCGGCAAGATCGCTCGACAGGCCGGCAAGGACTACGTGCTCTTCCCCGCCGTCAGCGGGCGGCGGTGGAGACGGACGCTGAAGGCGAACCTCTCGGCCAACCTGCTGCGAAACCTGTGGGCGTACGTCGTGATCTTCTGCGGGCACTTCCCGGACGGCGCAGAGAAGTTCACGGCCGCGGAACTGGAACACGAGACCCGGGCCGAATGGTATCTACGCCAGATGCTGGGCACAGCCAACTTCCGGGCCGGAGCGGTTCTGGCGTTCCTGAGCGGCAACCTCTGCTACCAGATCGAGCATCACCTGTTCCCCGACCTTCCCAGTAATCGCTACGCAGAAATCGCGACGCGGGTCCGCGCGTTGTGCGAGAAATACGATCTGCCATACACCACGGGTTCGCTTGCCAAGCAATACTTCCTGACCCTACGCACCATCCACAAACTGGCGTTCCCGGACCGGTTCCTGTCCGCGACCGCCGACGACGCTCCCGAGACCGCGTCCGAACTGAAATTCCGCACCGCCCTCACCCCGCCCTCCGACGGAGGCACCGGACGGCGTGCGGGACTGCGCACCGCGTTGCGCGAAGCCACAGCGAACCGCCGACGACATGCGACAGGGCGCCGACGGGCCTGACGCACCGCTTGCTCCCACAGGGGGTGGATAATGAGCACCCTTGGGTGGCTGTCGACCGGCTCCCTCCGGGGGCAGTGTTGGTGTGGTCAAGGAACACTCGACCACCCACCAGCAAGGACTCCGCATGTTTCGCCACACCGCCATTCGCGCCGGCCTGATGTTCGCCGCAGTCGCCTTCTCCGTCACCGGCGCGGCCGGAATCGCGCACGCCATGCCCGCTTCGACGGGCGGCGGTGACGTCGCCGTCACCTCACAGTCGGACCGTGACAACCGCGACCGGGATCGGCGCGACCGTTTCGACGACGACGCGCAGGGCGCAATGTGCCAGGGTCAGGCCGTCGTCGACCACCCCAGTTGCTCCTCGCTGCCGTACTGATCCCCCGATCGAGCTGCCACAGCGCCGCAGTCGCTGTGGCAGCGGCGGTCGAGTTTCTCTACCTGACCGGGTGAGGGCTACCGCGCACGCGAACGCTTCGCGAAAAGCTCGGCCCAGCGGACATGCGGATGCGCCTCGAGCAGTGCCCGGCGCTGACGTTCGGTCATCCCACCCCAGATGCCGAATTCGACGCGATTGTCGAGCGCATACGCGCCGCATTCCATCAGCACCGGGCAGTGCCGGCACAGCGCGGCGGCCTTGCGTTGGGCGGCTCCTCGCACGAAGAGCCGATCCGGGTCTCCGTCTCGGCACCGGCCTCGCGTTATCCAGTGGAGTTCCGACATGTGGAGTCATTCCCCTCTCGAACACCGAACACGGTCAGGGCACTGGGAATGCGGGCACAGCTCGATGAAGCAAGGGAAAGATTCAGCTGCGGACAGATTTTCGCAACACATCGGCTCCGGCGACGAGGGCGCGATCGACAATCGCACCGATGACAGATTAACTGCACCTCGTGCCGATCGCGCGTCGACGCTTGGATCAGGCGCTTGGATCAGGTACGACGGGATGCGCGGATCGCGTAGATCACGGCCCCGAGCGCGAGGACGATCACACCGGGAATCACCGACGCCAGGGGAAGGAACGCGGCGAGGACGATGCATCCGACGGCACCGACGACCGCCACCAGACGCGGCCACGGTTTCGCGGACAGCGTCCAGGCGGACGCGTTGGCGATCAGGTAGTAGATCAGCACCGCGAACGAGGAGAACCCGATGACGCCGCGCAGGTCCGCGGTCGCGGCGAGGACGGCCACCACCACACCCACCGCCAACTCGGCCCGGTAGGGCACCGCGAACCGGGGGTGGACGGCGTCGAGCAGACGCGGCAGGTGGCCGTCGCGTGCCATCGCGAAGGTCGTCCGCGAGACTCCGAGGATCAGGGCGAGCAGCGAGCCCAGCGCGGCGATCACCGCGGCCACCCGGACGACCGGCTCGAGACCCCCGAATCCCGCAACGGCAACCGCCTGCGCGAGCGGATCCGTCGCGGCCGCGAGGGCGTCGGCACCGAGCGCGTTCAGGACGGCGACCGCCACGCACAGGTACACGACGAGGGTGATCGCCAGGGCGAGGGGAATTGCCCGGGAGATGGTCCGGGCCGGGTCCTTCACCTCCTCGCCGAGCGTGGCGATCCTGGCGTACCCGGCGAACGCGAAGAACAGCAGACCGGCGGCCTGCAGGACCCCGGTCACGCCGTGGCCGGACGTGATCTCCAGGCCGTCGAACCCGGTGTCGGGGCCGGTCAGACACACGATGACGATAACCGCGAGGACGGCGAGCACCGTGAACACGATGACCCGAGTGACCAGGGCCGACTTCTGCACACCGAAGTAATTCACGGCGGTGATGGCGACGACGGCGACCACCGCGACGAGATGCTCGCGACCGGGCCAGGCGTAGGCACCGACGGTCAGGGCCATCGCGGCACACGAGGCGGTCTTGCCGACCACGAAGCCCCAGCCCGCGAGATACCCGAAGAACGGTCCCAGGCGTTCACGCCCGTAGACGTAGGTGCCACCGGACTGCGGATACAACGCGGCGAGCCGGGCCGACGAATTGGCATTGCAGTAGGCGATGACCGCGGCCACGGCCAACCCGACGAGCAGTGCCCCGCCGGCGGCGAACGCGGCAGGCCCCAACGCGGCGAAGATCCCCGCCCCGATCATGGACCCGAGGCCGATCATCACCGAGTCGAACACCCCCAACCGCCGACGCAACTGCGGTGTCGCGGCGGGGTGCGCGTCGTTGCCGTCCGAATTCTCGTCATCGGTCATGCGTGGCAGTTTCCCCTTCGAACGTGCGGATGTCTGGTCGCCCAACGCTAGCGCCCTCCGGTACGCAGACGTGAACTCCACGGTGTCAAACGGTTTCGGCTCTGCGGCATACTCGCAGCCACGAGCAGGGCTGCGACGGCCGGGTGTGGACTTTGCATTCGGATTGTCGGTAACCACGCGAAGGGGTGATTTCCACCAACCGCTCGGACCATAATTGGTCCATCGGGAAACAGGTACTCCGGACATTGTCTGCAACTCGAGACTCATCGGCCGGTGGAAGCCGGGCGACAATCAAATCAAAGGTGAGATCAGATGAACACGTTCGCATTGCGCACGGCGGTTACATCGGCCGCGATCGCCACCGCTTTTGCACTCGGTTCCGGCTTCGCAGCGGCGGCACCGGCCTTTCATGGAGACCCGAACACACCCGGTACACAGCTCCACGTCCACAACGACTCCCCGAACGACATGAACAGTTACCAGTGTGGGGCGATCGGCGTCGGGGGTGCCGGAGTCGGATCGAACTCCCCCGGAGGCAGCGGGCAGCTCAACGGCGTCTTCTTCGGCAGCGGCCCGGTCCAGGGTGGTTGCGTCGGCAACGACGGGTCGGTGCATTTCCCGTCCGGACGCGCCGAGTAGTAAGAACCCGACCTGAAGCCGCCCGACGAGTATCGCTGATATCGAGTCGGGTGGTCAACCTCGTCCGATGACGACCGTGCCGCGGCTGCACGGTGAGCGTCGCTGCGCCCCACCACCGATTCACCGGAGCGCCATATCATCATTTCACTGCAGCCGCTAGAGTCGCATGGATGCAAATACGACTCCGCGCTCATCGAGCACACCAGACCGCACAACCGTCCCGTGGCCGTTGACAGCGCTGATGCCGTCCTTGATGGCGACCAGACCGACGAGCGCCTCGCCCGCGCGGTGATCGAGGCCCTCCAGGCGGGCAGGTCGTGGGCGCACATCGCCACGCATCTCAGGGTTCCATCTCCAGCCATCCGCGACCGGCTCGGCATGACCGATCGGGACTGGCAGGAGGCAATCGTCGCCCACGAGAATGCCTGCGCGGCCCGTCTCGACGATCTGTCCTGGTCCCGGCGCTCGTAGACGAGACAGCAGTCTCGACCACCCGCCGCTGATCCACGGTTCTGGGCAGGACCGACGGCCCAGCAAATTGCGGGCTGCGCGATTTGCTAGAAAATGAGGCGTGGATTCTGAACAGGTCTTCGGTGGCGGTGAGCCGCAACGGGTGGGCAGCTTCCGCTTCTTCCTGGACGGGCAACGGTGGGAATGGTCCGAGGCCGTCGCACAAATGCACGGCTACCGGCCCGGCGAGGTCACGCCGACCACCGAACTGCTGCTCTCCCACAAACACCCCGAGGACCACCCGCACGTCGCACGCGTCCTGGACCGGATGATCAACGACGCCGAACCGTTCTCCAGCAAACATCGCATCATCACCGCCACCGGAAAAGTCCGCCACGTCGTGGTCGTCGGCGACCGCATGCACGACGACGCCGGCGCCGTGATCGGCACGAGCGGGTTCTACATCGACATCACCGACTCCCACCGCAGCGACGTCAAAGATTCGGTCGACGAAACCGTCGCCGAACTCGAGCAATCGAGGGCTGTAATCGAACAAGCCAAGGGGGCGCTGATGCTGGTCTACGGTATCCCCGCCGACCGCGCGTTCGACATCCTCACCTGGCGCTCACAAGAAACCAACACCCGGCTCCGCACGATCGCCGAACACATCGTCGCCGCATTCGAGGAGGTCGAACCCGACACCGGCCTGCGCACCCGATTCGACCACGTGCTGCTCACCGCCCACCAACCATCCCACCGACCGCAGTAAGCGGACGGTCCCGCGGGCTGTTCAGGAGGTCAGTCGCTCGGCCGCGTGCCCCACCCCTCCCGCACCGCCACTGCTGCTCGGCGCGCCGACGCCCCTATCCGGTGTGACGCCCGCTGTAGGCGCACAACGTGCCCCATGCCGCGGCGACGCCGGCGGCCTTTGCCTTGGTCGCCGCGTCGGGAAGCGTGAGTCCGAAGACCGCGGCATCACCGAAATCGGAGACCACCCGGACCGCGACTGCGGCGCGTAGCGCCGCCCCGGCAGGTGCCGTGACCAGGGCCAGGCCGCTCGCCGCATCACGCACCCCCACCGCCCGGATCACCGTCGCGACCTCGGGAGGGACGACGCCGTCGGCGCGAGTGAGTTTGCAGGGCTTCGCGAGAAGTTTCGGTGAGGCGATGATCGCAACACTGTATGCGGCGGTCAAGACGCCCAGAACCCGAGGAAGTACACGCGCGGCGGAAGTCGACATAGCGCCCGTATACCCCGCACCGGCGTGGCCCACGCACCGCGCCGCAATCGCCGCGGCGGGCCGTCAATCATTGCCGCTGGCAACGGGGTTGGTGCGAAGCGTCCGCTGTTCGTCCGATTGCCGGACCTGGATCCGTCCGTTCCGCACGCGGGCCTCGTACACCGGCTGTGGCCGGGTCGCCGGGCCTCGGTCGATCCGACCGTCCGCCACGTGAAAGCGACTCCCGTGCCACGGGCATTCGACACACCCCTCCTGCAGGGAGCCGTCGCCGAGTGGAGCCCCTCGGTGGGTGCAGCGATTGCTCAGCGCGACGACGCCGTCGCTTCGGTTCACCAGTAGCACCGACACGGTGCCGACGAGCACGGCAAGCATGTCCCTGCCGGTCAGGGCTGTTTCCGCGGCCGCATCCGTCCATTCCGAGGGCAGAGTGGAAAACGCGGTGGCATCTACGCCGACTCCGGCGGCGTAGGACAGATGGCCACCGAGCCATCCGCTGACTCCGAGCAGTCCTGCACCGAGCACGGACAGGCCGACGCCGACGCCGTGACGGCCGCGCCTTCGGGCGGTCCACGACGCGAGGTACGAGGCGATGGCCGCGTAGTTCGACGCCGCGTGGACTGCGCCGACCCTGCGCTCGGCACCGAGGGTGTCGGCCCAGTCCGACGCACCCGTCAGCGTGGCCGGCACGGCGGCAAGAGCCCCAAGACCCACCAGTTTCGCCGCGGCCGGACGCGCACTGTTGCCGCCGAGCACGTCGAGGAAGCCCGCGCTGACCCACGCCCCGATGGGAACGGTGACCAGGAGCGGGTGGAGAGGGTGCCCCAGATCGGTACCGGACAACGCGTCCTTGACCCGACCCGCTGGAAGCCACTTGTTGATGGCGTCCACCACCGCGTCCGCGGGCCGATCCACAGTGCGGGCATGTTCGAGCCGACGCACGCTTCGCTCGAGCAGGTTCACGTCCACCTCATCTCGATATTCATTCGAATCGAACACCTTTCGCGTCATCCAGGCGTGGATACCCGATCTTCGTCAGCCCGGTAGCGTCTCGCCACCGAGTGGGGCGAGGACCTCCCCGGAGTAGTAGGACGACAGCAGGCCGGCAGCGAAGAAGACGTAGGACGGTGCGATCTCATCGGGTTGCGCGGCCCGCCCGTAGGGTGCCTGCTTCCCGAAATCGGCCACCTTCTCCTCGTCCATCGTCGCCGGGATCAGTGGAGTCCACACCGGGCCGGGCGCAACACAATTGACCCTGATGCCGCGATCCAACAGCGCCTGAGCCAACGAGTAGGTGAGCGCGGTCACCGCACCCTTGGATGCGGAATAGTCGATCAGCGCCTTGTTCCCGCGCAGTCCGTTGACCGAACCGGTGTTGATGATGGAAGAATCCCGACCGAGATGCGGCACCGCGGCCCTCGTCACGTGGAAGTAACTGTCGATATTCACCGAAAACGTGCGCCGCCACTGCTCGTCCGACAGCTCGAGGAAATCGTCGACCGGCTCCTGGAACGCCACGTTGTTGACGACGATGTCCAGCCCACCCAACTCCGAGACCGTGCGGGCGACGACATCCCGGCAGTGCTGCGGCTCGGCGAGATCACCGGCGAATGTGCGGCACTGCCGCCCTTGCGCTTCGACCAACCCGGCGGTGTGGGCGGCGTCGTCGTTCTCCTCGAGATACGCGATGGCCACATCCGCGCCTTCCTTCGCGAAGGCGACCGCCACCGCACGCCCTATCCCCGAGTCCCCACCGGTGATCAGTGCCCGTTTGCCCCTCCAACAGTGCGTTTCCCCGGTAGGCGCGCATCTCGTCACGCGGCTCTTCCGCCATCTCCGAGGTGCGGCCAGGGTAGTCGATGGTGTGTGGGGTGTGTTCGCTCATTCACCTCTCCGATCGGGAAACAGTCATCCCACGGATACCCGACCCTCGACAGGGTGAATCGCTGGCGACTTACGCCCGAGACCTCTACCAGACCCCCGGATTCGGCGACACCGTCGACTGCACCCAGATCAAGCAGCCCCCGCCGCGCGACTGAGCAGTTCCACGCCCATAACGCGTCACCGGCTGTGATGGCAGTTACTTTCCAGCGATTCTCTTCAACATCGAGCGCCGGGTCATTACCCTTGACCACACACCCTGTACCCGCCCCTTCCGGGCGACACAGGGGGTGAAGCATCCGGGGTTACTCCCGGTATCACCGATGTCGAGCCCAGGCATCAACGCACCCAGACACCTACTGCTGTGGTTGTGGCGGCGCACCGAATTGCCGTCCCGGATCCGGTCCGTCGCTGCTCCCGTTGGCGACCACGTCCCCGGGCCGCGCGAGTGTGCACGCGATATGTCGAGGGGTCATCTCGCACACACTTCG